>JADCRD010000001.1:2168019-2477736 GCA_014946745.1 Lysobacterales bacterium
CGTCGAGGTTCATGCCGAGGCAGTAGGTCATGTCAGGAGGCGCGCAACCGGGCGCACGAGGATAGCCGCAGAGGCCGCGAGGGTCATGCCGAAACGACGTCGGTGGACAGCATGAACTCACGGAACACCCCGTCGGAGATCGCATACAGCCGCGCCATCACCGACTTCAGAAACACGCTGGTGCCCGGAGCGAGCAGGGCATCCATGCGCGCGTAGCGCAGCTCCGAGGCCAGCGCCCCGCACTGGCGCAGCACTTCCAGGCGACGCCCGGCCGCAAGGCTTTCGATGTTGCGATGGATCGCCGCCGTGCACGCCGCCAGCGAGCGCGGCATGTCGGCGCGCAGCACCAGCAGCTCGGCGACGCGCGCCGGGGTGACCGTGTCTCGATAGATCTTGCGGTAGGTCTCGAAGGCCGAGATCGCCTGCAGCAGGGCTGAGAGCCGGTAGTACTCGACTGCGCTGCGGGCCTCCTGCTCGGGGCGCTGGCGGGTTTCGCCGAAGTACATGTCGAGCAGGCGCAGGCTGTTGTCCGCGCGCTCCAGGAACGTGCCCAGCTGCAGAAACGTGTAGGCCTCGTCGCGCACCAGGGTGCCCAGGGTGATGCCGCGAAAGGCCGCTGATCGCCGCTTCACCCAGTCGAGAAACTGCGGCAGACCTTCGCTGTTGAGCTGATCCCAGTCGAAGTCGCGCACGCGCATCCAGCTGGAGTTCAAGTCCTCGTACATCTCGGCGCTGATCGCGCCGCGCTGGGCGCGGCCGGATTCGCGCGCGGCGTGCAGGCAGGCGTAGATCGACGAGGGATTCTCGGCGTCGAAGATCAGGAACTGCAGCACCGCGTGCTCGTCCAGGCGTCCGTGCCGTCGCGCGTACGCTTCCTCAAGCCCGAGCGCGCTCAGCGCCGAGCCCCAGGACTCGGTCAGCGCCCGGCCTTTCTCCAGACGATCGGGCAGCAGGGCCACGCGGTGCGCGTAGTCGATCAGGCGCGCACAGTTGTCGACGCGCTCGATGTGGCGCGCCATCCACAGCAGGTCACTGGCAGTCCGGCACAGCATCAGGCGTCCTCCTCCAGCACCCAGGTGTCCTTGGTTCCGCCGCCCTGCGAGCTGTTGACCACCAGCGAGCCCTCGCGCAGGGCCACGCGGGTCAGGCCGCCCGGCACGATGCGCACCTCCTCACCGGACAGCACATAGGGCCGCAGATCGACGTGGCGCGGCGCGATACCGGCGGCAACAAAGGTCGGACAGGTCGACAGCGCAAGCGTCGGCTGGGCGATGTAGCCCGCCGGATTGGCGAGAATGCGCTGGCGGAAGTCCTCGATCTCGGCGCGCGTCGAAGCCGGGCCGATCAGCATGCCGTAGCCGCCCGCGCCCTGGGTCTCCTTGACCACCAGCTGGTCGAGATGATCGAGCGCGTACTTCAGCGCTTCCGGCTCGCGCAGCTTCCACGTCGGCACGTTGTTGAGGATGGGCGCTTCGTCCAGGTAGAAGCGGATCATGTCCGGCACATAGGGGTAGATCGACTTGTCGTCGGCCACGCCGGTGCCGATCGCGTTCGCCAGGTTCACCCGGCCGGCGCGGTAGGCGCGCATCAGGCCGGGCACGCCGAGCATCGAATCCGAGCGGAACACTTCGGGGTCGAGAAAGTCGTCGTCGATGCGCCGATAGAGCACGTGCACGCGCTGCGGCCCGCGGGTGGTGCGCATGTAGAGCGTGTCGTCGCGGACAATCAGGTCCTGGCCTTCAACCAGCTCCACGCCCATCTGCTGGGCCAGGAAGGCGTGTTCGTAGTAGGCCGAGTTGTAGGCGCCCGGCGTCAGCAGGGCCACGGTGGGCTCCTCGGCGCCGGCCGGCGCCACGCTGCGCAGGATGTCGATCAGCGCGTCGGGGTAGTCTTCGACCGGCGCGATGCTCTGCCGGCCGAACAGCTCCGGGAACAGGCGCATCATCATCTTGCGGTTCTCAAGCATGTAGGACACGCCCGAGGGCACGCGCAGGTTGTCCTCCAGCACGTAGTACTCGCCGTCGCCCGCACGCACCACGTCGATGCCAGCGATGTGGGCATAGACGCCGCCCGGCAGGGCCAGCCCGCGCATCTCCGGCCGGTACTGACTGTTGAACAGCACCAGCTCGCGCGGGATCACGCCGGTCTCGACGATGCGCTGTGCGCCGTAGATGTCGGCCAGAAAGGCGTTCAGCGCGCGCACGCGCTGGCGCAGGCCGGCATCGAGCGTGGCCCACTCATGCGCCGGGATGATGCGCGGGATGATGTCGAAAGGAATCAGCCGCTCGGTGCCGGACTTCTCGCCGTAGACGGTGAAGGTGATGCCGACCCGGTGGAAGGCCAACTCAGCCTCGCGGCGCTTCTGCGCGATGCGCGGCTCGGGTGTGCCCTGCAGCCACTCGTGGAACGGTCGGTAGTGCGGCCGGACGGCCTCGTCCTGCCCTGCGGGCAGATGCATCTCGTCATAGAACCTGGCTGTCACGCGAAGCGGCCCCCCAAAGGCTCGACAGGCAGCGAGCCCAAGGCGCTGCCCGGCACGCGCCGCGACTCCCCCGAGCCGAACCGCGCGTGCTGCAGCGCAATAACGCACAGCGCGCGCGGAAGATCAAGAGCGGCCGGGGCAGGCCGACGAATCGCGATGCGCTGGCCGCAGAAACAGCGAAGGCGGCGCTGCAGGCGCCGCCTTCGCGAGTGAGGCGATTGCGGGTCGGCTTACTCGGCCATCACCACGCGGGTGCCGGCCAAGAGATCGGAGATGCGGCGGCGGTCGTCGCGGAAGATGAAAAGCGCGTCGATCAGGCCATAGAGCGCCCCAAGAAATGGCACCAGCTGGGCGAGCTGCACCACGCCGTAGCGCAGGCCGATCAGCTTGACGAACTCCGGCTTGTTGCCGCTCTCGTCGACGATCTTCATTTTCAGCAGCTTCTTGGCGATGGTCTGGCCCGACTGGTTCAGGAAGTAGCCCTGGATAGCCACGAAGACGATGAAGCCGAAAATCGTGAACCCCGCGCTGGCAAGAAAGCCGGGCTGCTGACCAGTCGAGACCAGACCCCAGAACAGCATGAAATAGATGGGTAGGATCACCACCAACTGGATGATGAGGTCGATGATGGCGCCCCCGAGCCGCAGCCAGGGCGAGGCCAGCTCACCCACGGTGTGCGCCACGTCGGTGACTTGGGCCTGCGGCGCGGCGTAAGGGTTCTGGGGCGGCGTCTGGTTCGGGTCCATGCAGCAACTCCTCTGGAAAGCCGGCGGGCCCGGCCGGCGGCGAGTGTAGCAGCGAGGTGAAGACCGCTGATCGGCGACAGGCGTTGTCACCTGCCGCGCGCGCACCCATCCTTGCCGCCCGTCACTTCCACAGGAATGCGCTGCATGGACGTCTCGAACTGGCTGCCGATCGCCCTGCACGCCCTGGCCGTGCTGCTGATTCTGATCGGGCTCGCCGGCACGATCCTGCCGGCGCTGCCGGGGATTCCGCTGATGCTGGGCGGCATGATCCTGTCCGCCTGGGTCGGCGACTTCGAGCAGGTCGGCTGGGGTTGGATCGCAGCGCTCGCGGTGCTGACGGGTCTGGCTCTGCTGGCGGATTTCGTCGCCGGCTTGCTGGGTGCGAAGCGCGTCGGCGCCAGCGTCTGGGCGCTGGTCGGCGCGGCCGTGGGCACGGTGGCTGGACTGTTCTTCGGCATCTTCGGCCTGCTGCTTGGCCCGTTTCTCGGCGCCCTGCTCGGCGAGCTGATCGCCGGCAGCAGCCTGCAGCGCGCCACCCATGTCGGCGTCGGCGCATGGATCGGCTTCGTGGTCGGCGCCGTACTCAAGGTCGCGATCGCCTTCATGATGATCGGGCTGTTCGCGTTTGCGTGGATCTTCTGAGCTGCGGCTCAGGCTGCGTGGTGACGGCACCTTCAGGGCTTGGCCCCAGGCTTCCATAGCCGACCGAATTGCCGGCATGCTCGCGAGGGTCGAGCACCTCACCCGCGATGCGACTCGAGTCCTCTCCCGGTCCTCGTGCTCTGCGCTCGGGCGTTCGTCGGCGCGCGCGGCCTGCCGCGCGAGCGCGCCGCCTCACCCCCAATCCCCAATCCCATCGATCAATGACCGACACCTTCCTCTGGTTCGACCTCGAAACCTTCGGCCGCAGCCCGAGGACCAGCCGCATCGCCCAGTTCGCCGGCGTTCGCACGAACGCCGAGCTGGAGGTCGTCGATGCCCCGCTGATGCTGTACTGCCAGCCGGCGCTGGATCTGCTGCCCTCGCCCGAGGCCACGCTGATCACCGGCATCAGCCCGCAGCGTGCGCGCCGCGAAGGCTTGATCGAGCCCGAGTTCCTTGCCCGCGTGCACGAGGCCCTGGCCCAGCCGGGCACCTGCGCGGTCGGCTACAACAGCCTGCGCTTCGACGACGAGCACCTGCGCCACGCGCTGTACCGCAATTTCTTCGACCCCTACCCGCGCGAGTACGCGCGCGGCAACTCGCGCTGGGATCTGCTCGACCTCGCCCGCCTGCTCTACGCGCTGCGCCCTGCGGGCATCGAGTGGCCGACGCGCGAGGATGGTCTGCCCAGCTTCAAGCTGGAGCATCTCGCCCGCGCCAACGGCTGCGGCCACAGCCGTGCGCACGACGCGCTGTCCGACGTCGAAGCCCTGATCGACCTGGCCCGCGTGTTCCGCCGCGCCCAGCCGCGGATGTGGGAGTACTACTACAGCTTCCGCAAGAAGCCGCGCGCGCTCGGCCTGCTCGACGTCGCGAACATGACGCCGGTGCTGCATGTGTCGGGCATGTTCAGCGCCGAACACGGCTGTGCGGCGATCGTGGCGCCCATCGCCGAGCATCCGGTCGTGCCGGGGCGGATCATCGCCTTCGATCTGGGCACGGATCCGCAGTCGCTGCTCGACCTTGAACCCGATGAGATCGCTGATCGCCTCTACATCGCTCAAGCCGACCTGCCTGAAGGCGAGCAGCGTGTGGCGCTGAAGGAGATCCACCCCAACCGCTGCCCGGCTCTGATCGAACTGCGCCATGTCAGCGAGGCCGAGCTCGCGCGGCTGAAGCTCGACCGCGAACGCGCGCTGCACACGCAGGCCTTGCTGCGGCGGACCCCGGGCCTCGCCGAGAAGGTGCGCGCGGTGTTCGCACGCGGCCGCAGCTTCGAAAGCGAAGACGCCGACGGTGCGCTGTATGCGGGCTTTCTGCCTGACGCCGACCGCGCCCAATTCGAGACCCTGCGCCGCAGCCGCCCGGAACAGCTGGCCAGCTTCGAACCGCGTCTGAGCGATCCGCGCCTCAAGCAACTGCTGTTCCGCTATCGCGCGCGCAACTGGCCGCAAACGCTGTCTTTGGATGAGCAGGCGCGCTGGCGTGAGTATCTGCGGCAGCGGCTGGCGCCGGAGTCCGGGCTGTCGGAGTACGACCTTGAGAGCTACCCGGCACTGCTCGCGCAACTGCGGACCCAGCACGCCGCCGATCCGCAAGCTCTCGCCCTGTTCGACGCGCTGGCCGACTGGCATCGCGAGGTCCAGCGCGAGACCTAGGGTGGGTCTTGACCTACCAAAGCCCCATGGCTCCATAGGGTGGGTCTTGACCCACCAAAGCGGCCAGCACGACGAACGAAGCACGCAAGCGTGGGGCCGCGGTGCATGACCAACGCGGCGAAAGGTGTAGGCCGCGTTCCGGTGGGTCAAGACCCACCCTATGCGGTGCTCGCGCGGTCGCGCGGCCGCTGAACTGCGGGATCACCCAACCCCGGCCGCGCTCCCTGCCTCGGCTGACGCGCGCCGCGAGATCCAGCGCAGCCCATAGGGTGGGTCTTGACCTACCAAAGCCTCACGGCTCCATAGGGTGGGTCTTGACCCACCGAAGCTGCCAGCACGACGAACGAAGCACGCAAGCGCGGGGCCGCGCTGCATGACCGAAGCGGCGGCAGGTGTAGGCCGCGTTCCGGTGGGTCAAGACCCACCCTATGCGGTGCTCGCGCGGTCGCGCGGCCGCTGAACTGCGGGATCACCCAACCCCGGCCGCGCTCCCTGCCTCGGCTGACGCGCGCCGCGAGATCCAGCGCAGCCCATAGGGTGGGTCTTGACCCACCAAAGCCTCACGGCTCCATAGGGTGGGTCTTGACTCACCAAAGCGGCCAGCACGACGAACGAAGCACGCCAGCGTGGGGCCGCGGTGCAAGACCAACGCGGCGACAGGTGTGGGCCGCGTTTCGGTGGGTCAAGACCCACCCTGTGCGGTGCTCGCGCGGTCGCGCGGCCGCTGCACTGCGGGATCACCCAACCCCGGCCACGCTCGATGCCTTGGCTGACGCGCGCCGCGAGATCCAGCGCAGCCCATCGGGTGGGTCTTGACCCACCGAAGCCACACGGCTGCCGAGACGCCAGGTGCCCAGGCTGGAGCGCAGATGCGCAAGACTCACTCCACCAGCAGCCGCCGCACCACCGGCCCCGGCTGCTTGAGCCAGCCGAAGTGATCGGCGCGTCGCGGGGCGAATTCGGGGTCGTGCAGGGTTTCGATCTGCCAGCGCGCCTGCGGCGTCTTGGCGGCCAAGGCCTCCAGCGAGGCGCGCGGGCACAGCCAGTCGGAAGCCAGATGCAGGGCCCGCACTTCACCACGGAAATCGCGCAGCGCCTGCTCGGGATCGACCCTTCCGCCGCGGATGCGATAGCGCGCGCTGCGGCCGCTGTAGGACCAGTCGCGGATCAAGCCCCGCGCCTCGCGGCCGGCAAAGCCCAGACGTTCACCCGGGTAATGGCCGAGCAGGATCGCCGACAGCGGCATGAAGTGCAGGGCCGCGAAGATGCCCAGCCCGCGCAGGCGCGGATACGCGCGCCAGTCCGGCAGGCCGCTGGCCAGCACATGCACGCGCCGGAAGCGACCCGGCTGCAGCGCCGCCGAGATCAACGCCAGCTGGCCGCCAAGGCTGTGGCCGGCAATCGACCAGTCGAGCCCAGGAACGGCGGACTGCGCGGCCGCGAGCCCGGCGGGGATGTCCTGCTCCAACAGCTCGCGATAGCCCCAGTCGCAGCCTCGCGAGGCGCGTGCGCTGCTGCCGCCGAGACCGCGCCATTCATGGATGGCCACCGCGACACCGCATTCGGCCAGCGCGGAGGCAAAGGCCTCGTTGGGTCGAATGCCGACGCCCAGCGCCGGCAGCAGGTAGACGCCAGCAACCGGATCAGGCGGCATCACCAGACGAAGATCCGCCTCGGCGCCATCGGGGCTGCGCACGCGCAGGGTGGTGAACGCCGGCTGCATCGGAATCATGGGCGGAAACGGGATTATTGAACCGGCGGGTATGCTAACCCGCCGCAGCGGCATGCCACACTGCGCGCGTCGCGTTGCTCGCGACGCGCCGCTGTCATCCAAAGCCGCAGGGCCGACCATGCACAGGACCGACATGTCTCTCGCTCATCCGCTGCACCGCGAAGAGCTCATCAATGCGCTGACCCATGGCGTCGGCGCGTTCGCCAGCGCCGCCGCTGGCGCCGTGCTGATCACCCTGGCGGCCCTGTGGGGCGATGCCTGGCAGCTCGGCACCGCGATTGTTTTCGTGATAACCCTGCTGCTGCTCTACATCGCCTCGACTCTGTACCACGCGGCGCGGCACGGGCAGCTCAAACAGCGGCTCAAGGTGCTCGACCACTGCGCGATTTTTCTCCTTATCGCCGGCACCTATACGCCCTTCACCCTGCTCGGCCTGCGCGACAGCTGGGGCTGGACCCTGTTCGGCATCATCTGGGCCCTGGCCGTGCTGGGCGTGGTCTTCAAGCTGTTCTTCACCGGCCGCTTCCCGCGCCTGTCGACGATGATGTACGTGGCCATGGGCTGGCTGATCGTGATCGCGTTCGGCCCGATGGTGCAGGAGCTGTCGACCGCCACCATCGCCTGGCTTTTGGCCGGCGGCGTGGCCTACACCCTCGGCACGCTGTTCTATCACCGCGAGTCGCTGCCTTACGCACATGCCATCTGGCACCTGTTCGTGCTGGCCGGCAGCAGCTTCCATTTTGTCGCCGTCAGCACCCAGGTGCTGGCCTCGAACTACTGATGGCGGGTTTGCCGCGGGTGCTGCTGACGGGCTTCGAGCCCTTCGGCGGCGAGCCCATCAACCCCGCACTCGAAGTGCTGCACGAACTCTCGGGCGAGCGCATCGCCGGGCATCGCGTCGAGCCCGCGGCCCTGCCGGTCTGCTTCTCGGATGGCCCGCGCGCGCTGATCGACGCCATCGAACGCGTGAATCCGACCCTGGTGCTCTGCGTCGGTCAGGCAGGCGGCCGTGCGCGGATCTCGATTGAACGCGTGGCCATCAACCTCGCCGATGCGCGCATCGCCGACAACGCCGGCGCCCAGCCGATCGACCGCGCGCTGATCGAGGCTGCGCCCAGCGCCTACTTCTCGACCCTGCCGGTGAAGTCGCTGCACGCCAGCCTGAACCAGCACGGTGTGCCGGCCGAGCTGTCGCTCTCGGCCGGCACCTTCGTCTGCAATGCGGTGTTCTTCGCGCTGATGCATCACCTCGCCACGCAGCGCCCGGGCGTGCGCGGCGGTTTCCTCCACATTCCGTATCTGCCGGAGCAAGCCTGCAGGCATCCGGGCGCGCCGAGCATGTCGCTGGCGACGCTGGCCAAGGGCTTGGGCATCGCGATTGGCACGGCGCTGGAGACGGCGAGCGATCTGGTGGTGGCGGGGGGTGTGGAGTGTTGAACACCTCGCCCGGCTGGAAACAGCGAGGCAAGATCTCGCTGTGGCGATACACCGAGAATCAGAGGAACTTCCCGGGCTGGCACCTCAACGCGGATGGCGAGGGTTGCGCCTCACTCCTCGACATGATCGATGCCCTGCGCGGGCACCTTGGCAGCGAGCGCAACCTGCGTGTGTCCACGCCGACGCCTCGGCAACTCGCGGTTCCCAACAACCGGGCAGCCGCCTGGATCGCGCCGCAGCTCTGGATGATCCAGCATCACCCAGAACCGGAGCACTGGCACTTCGCCGGCGATTTGGAGCCAGCTACGCTTGTTGTGGGCGCGCACGGGCTGGATCGTCTGCGTGAGGGCGTGGCGGGAATTCCAGCCAAACAGGGCGATTACTCGATCGGCGCTGGCCGGCACCGCGAGTCCAGGCTTTGGTTCTGGTGGGGACCGGGCTGATCGCCAGCCGAGGGACTGGAGTCTCGCGCAAGGCCTTCCCCCTCTCCCCCGGCCCCTCTCCCACCAGGGGAGAGGGGTGCAAGAAGCGGCGTGGGCTCGCGCATGGGTCTTCGACACCTGCTGCCCGGACTTGAGCGAAGCCAAATCCTGAGCACGCGGAGCTTCAAGCCCCTCTCCCCTGGTGGGAGAGGGGTTGGGGAGCGGGGGATGAAGTCTCGCGCAGGTCTTCCCCCTCTCCCCCGGCCCCTCTCCCACCAGGGGAGAGGGGAGCAAGCAGCAGCCTCGCTCTGCACACGGGTCTTCAACGCGCGCTGCCCGACTTGAGCGAAGCCAAGTCCTGCTCCTCCACGGCGGTGCTATGGTCCGCCGCATGTCCGATACCCCCACTCCGCCCGCCCGCATCGAGCGCACGCCGCACGGCCTCGCGCTCAGCGGCGACTGGACGCTGGCGAATGCACGACCTTTGTCCGAGTCGGCGACTGCACTCGCAGGCATCGAGGCGGATGCGGCCTTCGACTGCGCAAGCCTGCGCCGCCTCGACACCTGCGGCGCTCTGATCCTGCTGCGTCTGCTGGCGCGCGCTGGGCACGCCGATGCCGTTGATCGCCTGCAGGGCCTGCGCCCGGCCGACGCCGATCTGCTGCGCCTGTTGATCGAACGCCGCAGTGCTCCTGCGCTGCCCAAGGAGCGCGCGCACGGTTTCATCGCCCTGCTGGCGCGCATGGGCGCGGCGCTGGAGAGCTTCTGGTTCGACACCCGCCAGCTGCTGGGCTTCATTGGTCTGACCCTGGTGACCTTGGCCAAGGTGCTGAGCGGGCGTCGCCGACTGCGCCTGACCTCGACGGTCTTCCACATGGAGCAGACCGGGCTCGATGCGGTGCCGATCGTGGCGCTGCTGACCTTTCTGGTCGGTGCGGTGGTGGCCTTTCTGGGCGCGACGGTGCTGCGCGATTTCGGCGCGTCCATCTTCACCGTCGAGCTGGTCGCCTATTCTTTTTTGCGCGAGTTCGGCGTGCTGCTCACTGCCATTCTGCTGGCCGGCCGCTCGGGCAGCGCCTTCACCGCGCAAATCGGATCCATGAAGAGCCGCGAGGAACTCGACGCCATCCGCGCGCTCGGTCTCGATGCGATCGAACTGCTAGTGCTGCCGCGCCTTCTGGCCCTGCTGGTCATGCTGCCTCTGCTGACCTTCATCGGCATGATCAGCGGCCTGCTCGGCGGTGCGCTGGTGGGCTCGGCCGCGCTCGACATCAGCCCCGGCATGTTCATCAGCCGGCTCTACGAGATGACCGAGATCCGGCACTTCTGGGTGGGCATGATCAAGGCGCCGATCTTCGCCTTCCTGATCGCCGTGGTCGGCTGCCTTGAGGGCATGAAGGTCGCCGGCAGCGCCGAGTCCGTCGGCCGCCACACCACCTCGGCGGTGGTGCAGTCGATCTTCCTGGTGATCCTGTTCGACGCCCTGTTCGCGATGTTCTTCATGGAGCTGGGCGTATGAGCGCGATCACGCGCGAGGCGGTGATCGAAGTGCGCGGGCTGATCTCGCAGTTCGGCGCGCAGCGCGTGCACGACGGTGTCGATCTCGATCTCTACCGCGGCGAGGTGCTGGGCGTGATCGGCGGCTCGGGAGCGGGCAAGTCGGTGCTGCTGCGCTCGATCGTGGGTCTGAAGCATCCCGACGGCGGCACGGTGCGCCTGTTTGGCGACGACACCACCCATCTCGACGAGGAAGCCCGCCGGCCGTATGAGCGGCGCTTCGGCCTGCTGTTCCAGGACGGCGCCCTGTTCTCCTCGCTGAGCGTGATCGAGAACGTCAAGGTGCCGCTGCTGGAGTACTACGACCTGCCCGAGGATCTGCTCGACGAGCTTGCGCTGCTGAAGATCCGCCTCACCGGCCTGCCGGCCGAGGCCGCGCACAAGTACCCGAGCCAGCTCTCGGGCGGCATGCGCAAACGCGCAGGCCTGGCGCGCGCGCTGGCGCTGGACCCTGAGATCCTGTTCCTCGATGAGCCCACCTCCGGCCTCGACCCGATTGGCGCAGCCGACTTCGATGCGCTGATCCGCACGCTCAGCGCGGCGCTCGGCCTCAGCGTGTTCCTGGTCACCCACGACATGGACAGCCTGTACGCGATCTGCGATCGCGTGGCTGTGCTGGCCGACGGCCGCGTGCAGGTGGCGGACACGGTCGACGTGGTCGAAGCGCATCCGCACCCGTGGATCCGCGAATGCTTCACCGGCCCGCGCGGCCGCAGCGCGCATGCGCAGACGATGAGGACCTGAGGCCATGGAAACCCGCGCCAACCACGTGCTGATCGGCAGCTTCGCGCTCGGCGTGCTCGTGCTCGCCTTCCTGTTCGTGCTGTGGCTGGGCAAACTCTCGCTCGACCGCGAATGGGCCTACTACGACGTGCTGTTCGCCGAGGCCGTCACCGGGCTCACCGTGGGCTCGGCGGTGCAGTACAACGGCATCCAGGTCGGCGAAGTGCGGCGCCTGCAGCTGGCGCCCGAAGACCCCAGCCAGGTGATCGCGCGCATCCGCGTCGGCAGCGATACGCCAATCAAGACCGACACCACGGCCAAGCTGACCTTCACCGGCCTGACCGGTGTCGCGATCATCCAGCTCGGCGGCGGCAGCGCCCAGGCCTCGCGACTGGAATCCACGGGCGATGAGGTGCCGCGCATCGTCGCCGAGGAATCGGCCCTGGCCAAGCTGTTCGCCTCCGGCGAAGACGTGGTGCTCAACGTCAACCAGCTGATGGCGCGGGCCTCGAACCTGCTCAGCCAGGACAACGTCGAGAAGGTCAGCGCCACGCTGGCACATATCGAATCGCTCAGCGCCACGCTGGCCGAACACGGCGACGCGGTCGGCAAGGCGCTGGAGGATCTTTCCGCCGCGGGCACCTCATTGCGGACCTCGCTGGCGCAGGCCGAGCAACTGCTGCAGCGGCTGGATTCCATCGCCACCCGCGCCGACGGCCTCTTGGCCAGCGATGCCCAGCCGATCCTGCGCAGCCTGCACGAGACGCTCGAAGCGACGCGACAGCTGGCCGACAGCACCCAGCAGCTGGTCGAGCACAACCGCGAAGCGATCGACCGTTTCGGCGAACAGGGCCTGCCGCAGCTGGCGCCCACCCTGGCCGAGCTGCGCGAGACGCTGGCGCGTCTGTCCACCCTCAGCCAGCGCATTGAGCGCGACGCCTCCGGCCTGCTGCTGGGCCGCGACCAGCCCAAGGAGTACGACCCGCAATGAGCGCTTTCCCGTGTATGCATGTGCCGCGGCGGGTTCTCGCGCGATGGGGCGCGGTGCTGGTGATCAGCGCACTCGGCGCCTGCGCCCTGCCGCAGGCGCGCGAGGGCGAGGCGCGGGTGTTCGCCTTGAGCGTCGACATGGAGTCGAACGTCGGCGCCAGCGCGAATCGCCAGCTGCTGATCGATGCGCCCGCGGCGGCGGGCCTGCTCGATTCGGAGCGCATCGTGGTGCGGGCCGCGGCGGATGAACTTGGACTGCTGCGCGGCGCGCGCTGGAGCGCGCCCCTGCCGCAGCTGTGGCAGGGGCTCATGATCCGCGCGATCGAGGACGATGGGCGTCTGCGCGCGGGGCGGGAGCGCGATGTTCTGGCCGGCGACGAGCGTGTCATCGGCGAGCTCCGCGCGTTCGAGTACGCCCGTGATGCGCAGCAGGTGCGCATTCACTTCCACGCCAAACGCGTGGATCGGCAGCAGCGCATCGTCGCGGAGCGCAGCTTCGAGGCGTCGGCCAACACGCGCGGCGGTGACGCCGCGGACGTCGTGGCAGCCTTCAATGCGGCAAGCGCGGCGGTCGTGTCCGAGATGATCGAATGGCTGGTGACGGAACAACCTTGAGGCGCCAGCGCGCGGCCCTTCGCGCAGGAGCCTTGCGCGGCAGCACTCGAATCGAGCCAGGCTTCGGACGTCGGCGGAACAAGCATCCCTTCCATCAGACCGAGGCGAGCGTGGACCTCATGGTGGGACAGGGCCCACCCTATCGAGTTTCATGCACAGGGTGGGCCAGTGCCCACCCTACCGACCCTTATGCATTGGGTGGGTCGGGGCCCACGCTCTCGCCCCTCACGCATAGGCTGGGCCCTCGCCCACCGCGAGCCGGACACTCTGGTGGGTCGCATCACTCGCATCGCCTGCCTCGCGGCTGGCGCCTCAAACACGCGTTGCGCATCGGTCGCATAGCTTAGCCCCTGCCTCACCTTCGACCCGCCTACGCGACACCGCACGGACCTGCACGCGACAAAACATATCTTTTCATCGCGATGGATGTATGGTTTCATCTGCCACCTGCCCAAGCCCCCGTCCAGCCGCCATGCCTGCCTTGCCGAACACCGCTCCCAGCGACCCCGCCAAACGCATCGACATCGTCCTGATCGGCGCCCGCGGCCGGGTCGGCAGCGCCTTTCGCCAGCGTCTGGCCGAGCGCCGCGAAGCCCTTCGCGCCAGCCTCGGGCTGGATCTGCGCCTGCGCGCAGCGTTTGATCGGCGCGGCCTGGCCGAACAGGAATCCGGTCTCGATCCGGTCGGCCTGGAGCCCGCGCTGCAGCCGCGCAGCGCCGGCGATCTCGAGCGCCTGTGGGCGCGCATCGGCAGCGCCGCCCACACGGTCGCCGTGGACTGCACGGCCAGCGATGACGTCGCGGCCGACTACCCCGCCCTGCTGGGCCGCGGCATCGCCATCGCCGCCGCCAACAAGCACGCCGGCGCGCGGCCCTGGGCCTTCTACAGCGCGCTGCAGGACCGTGCGCGCCGCACGCCCTGGCACTACGAAACCACCGTCGGCGCCGCGATCCCCGTGCTCGGCCCGCTGCGCGACCTGCGCCTGCGCGGCGAGCGCGTGCTCGGCATTCGTGGGCTGCTGTCGGGCTCGCTGTCCTACCTGCTCTCGCGACTGCACGAGGGCGTGGCGTTTTCCGACGCCGTCATCGAAGCCCGCGAGCTTGGCTACACCGAGCCCGATCCGCTGGAAGACCTCGGTGGCCAGGACGTGGCGCGCAAGCTGCTGATCCTCGGGCGCGAGGCTGGCTTCACGCTCGATGCCCAGCACATCGCCGTCGAGCCGCTGACCCGCGCGCGCGCCGTGCACGGCGAAGCCCTGCTGCAGGCGCTGAGGGCCGAAGACGCGGGCTGGCGCGAGCGCATCGCCGCGGCGCAGGCGCGGGGCGAGCGTCTGGTCGTGGTCGGTGAAGTCAGCCCTGCAGGCGGTCGCGTCGGCGTCGCCTCGCTGCCGCTGGAGGATGTGCTCGCCAGCGCGCGGCCGCGCGAGAACGTGCTGGAAATCCGCACCGACTTGCAGCAGCAGCCGCCGCTGACCCTGCGCGGGCCCGGTGCCGGCGCCGAAGTCACCGCGGCCGGCGTGTTCAGCGACGTGCTGGCGGCCGCACAGCGTTTGGGCCGCTGAGAGCCAGCGCGCCCGCCGACTGCAGGCGATCGGAGGGTTTCCCGCACGCCCACGCACCGGCACCACGCAGCTCGCACGCATCCGTCAACGCAGGACTCCAATCGAGCCGAATCGAAGCGTGGGTCACTCAGCCACGGCTGAGCAGGAACTCCGCCAGCGCCAGATCGGCCGGCGTGGTGATCTTGAGATTGTCGTCCGCGCCTTCGACCAGCAGAGGCTGCGCGCCTGCGCGCTCCATGGCCATGGCCTCGTCGGTGACCGCGAGCGACTGCGCCTCGGCCGCTTGCAGTGCCGCGAGCAAGGCCTGCAGGGGAAACAGCTGCGGCGTCAGCGCGCGCCACAGGCCTGCGCGCGGCTCGGTGCCGAGCGAGCGCTGAGCGGAAGCGGATCGCGACGGATCGACGCGCTTCAGCGTGTCGCGCACCGGCGCCGCCAGCAGACCGCCCTCGCCAGCCGCGAGGCAACGCGCGACCAGCCGATCGAGATCTTGCGCACGCAGACACGGCCGCGCCGCGTCGTGCACCAGCGCCCACAGCGCCGCGGCATCCTCGCGCGCGGCCAGCAAGCTGAGCGCTGCGCGCACGCTGTCGGCACGCTCGGCGCCGCCGTCCACGCGCAGCACGGGCTTGCCCGCAAGCGCGCTCCAGCCCGGCCAGCGCGCGTCGCCCGCGCTCAGCGCCACCACTGCACCCGCCACTTCGGGATGGGCCAGCACCGCGCGCAGGCTGTGTTCGAGCACGCTGCGGCCGGCCAGCTTCAGGTACTGCTTTGGCACGGCGGAGCCCATGCGCTGGCCGCTGCCGGCGGCGGGCAGCACGGCCCAGATGCGCGGGTTCATTGCTGCGGGCGCACTGCAGGCGCCGCCGCGTCCTCGGCCTCGACGGGCTCCGCAGGCGGCGGCGGTTCAGGCACCTTGTCGCCGTCGACCACGCGGTAGAACACCTCACCGGGCTGGATCATGCCCAGCTCGGCGCGCGCGCGCTCCTCAACGGCCGAGGCGCCTTCCTTCAGGTCGACCACTTCGGCTTCGAGCGCGGCGTTGCGCTGCTCCAGCTGGCCGTTCTCCACGCGCTGCCGCTCCACCGATTTCGCCAGGTCCTCGACCTGGGCCCGCCCTCCCGCACCCGTCCACAGCTGCACCTGCAGGTAGACCAGCAGGGCAAGCAACACAAGGATGGCGAGTCGGAACATGCGGGCCCAGGCGGGGCGCAGCGGCTCAGCGGAAGTGTTTCAGCTGCGGAAACGCGGCCCGACCGGCGTAGCGCGCACCCGCGCCCAGCGCTTCCTCGATACGCAGCAGCTGGTTGTACTTGGCCACGCGATCCGAGCGGCACAGCGAGCCGGTCTTGATCTGGGTCGCCGTGGTCGCCACCGCGATATCGGCAATCGTCGTGTCCTCGGTCTCGCCCGAGCGGTGCGAGATCACCTGCGCGTAGTTGGCGGCCTCGGCCATGGCGATGGCCTCCAGGGTCTCGGTCAGGGTGCCGATCTGGTTGACCTTGATCAGGATGGCGTTGCCGATGCCCTTGGCGATGCCCTCGCGGAAGATCTTGGGGTTGGTCACAAACAGGTCGTCACCGACCAGCTGGACGTTCTCGCGCAGGCGCGCGGTCAGGCCGGCCCAGCCGTCCCAGTCGTCCTCGGCCATGCCGTCTTCGATGGTGATGATCGGGTACTGGCGTGACCAGCCGGCAAGGAAGTCGGCGAACTGCTCCGACGACAGGCGCTGGCCTTCGCCGACCAGCTGGTACTTGCCGTTCTCGTAGAACTCGGAGGCCGCGCAGTCGAGGCCGAGGTAGATGTCTTCGCCGGCGCGGTAGCCGGACTTGCCGATCGCCTCCAGGATGACTTCGACGGCTTCCTCGTTCGAGCGCAGGTCCGGCGCGAAGCCGCCCTCGTCGCCCACGGCCGTCGACAGGCCGCGGCCCTTCAGCACCGACTTCAGCGCGTGGAAAATCTCGGTGCCAGCGCGCAGGGCCTCGGCGAAGTTCGGCAGGCCGACCGGCAGCACCATGAACTCCTGCATGTCGACGTTGTTATCCGCGTGTGCGCCGCCGTTGATGATGTTCATCATCGGCACCGGCAGCACCGCCTGGCGATCGCCCAGCAGATGTCTCCACAGCGGCAGCCCGCGCGCCGCGGCCTGCGCATGCGCATTGGCCAGCGACACGCCGAGCAGCGCATTGGCGCCGAGGTGGCTCTTGGTCTCGGTGCCGTCGAGTTCGATCATGCGCTGGTCCAGACCCGCCTGATCGGCGCCGTCAAAGCCGCGCAGGGCGTCGTTGATCGCGCCGCGCACATTGCCGACCGCGCGGGTCACGCCCTTGCCGAGGTAGCGCGTGCGGTCACCGTCGCGCAGCTCGACGGCCTCGCGGGTGCCCGTCGACGCGCCCGAGGGCACGGCGGCGCGGCCGACCTGGCCGGACTCCAGCGTGACTTCGGCTTCGAGCGTGGGATTGCCGCGGGAGTCGAGGATTTCGCGGGCGTGGATGCTGCGGATCGTGCTCATGGCGTCTCGGGTTCCGTGGAAAGGGATCGAAGGGTGGCGCGGACTTCTGAAAGCTCGGTTGTGTCGGGGTCGCCAGCGCTACGGTAGGCGCCCAGGCCAAACGATCCGGAGAAGTGGCCTACAAAGTGTCTGCCGAAATCCGGTTCGGGAGGCTGCAACACGAATACATAATCCCAACCGGGCAATAGCCCCAGGCTGCAGTTCCCGGCAGCTAGCGGAAGATCGTACACACGGCCTTCAGCGGGAGGCTTGCCCTTCAGGGTCTCGATCAACCGGTAGGACGCCTCGATCAGAGGCTCACCAAGATCATCAGGGTCGACATCAGCCAAAGCCTCAGGCGGCAGCAGTTCCTCAGGTAGCACCTCGCGAGCAACAGTCACGCGAGCAATGAACACCGCTTCAGCCGACTCAAGCTGCTGCCTAAGCGAAGGCGCGCCACCCTTCATGCTGCAGGCACCCGCCTGCCCGAAGGGCAGCATCAGGCCCAGCACAGCCGCGAAGCCGCCAGCGGCACGGCCGCCCGCCGTGGACAGCGGCGCTGGCGGCCGCACTCGGCCTTGGACGCTTTCGGCTGAACCACTGCGTATTGGCATCGGCACGCGCCCGCTCAGCCCATCTCGATAAACGGCCGCTTCTTCACAACCCGGTCGAGCTCGACCAGGCTTTCGAGCAGCTCGGCCATGCGGCCCAGCGGCCAGGCGTTGGGGCCGTCGGACAGCGCCTTCTCAGGATCGGGATGCGTCTCGGCGAACAGGCCGGCGATGCCCACGGCGACCGCGGCGCGCGACAGCACCGGCACGAACTCGCGCTGGCCGCCGCTCTTGCCGCCGGCGCCGCCGGGCAGCTGCACCGAATGGGTGGCGTCGAACACCACCGGGCAACCGGTGTCGCGCATCACGCTCAGACTGCGCATGTCGCTGACGAGATTGTTGTAGCCGAAGCTCACCCCGCGCTCGCAGGCCATGATCTGGGTGTTGCCGGTGGCCAGCGCCTTGTCGGTGACGTGCTTCATCTCCCAGGGCGAGAGGAACTGGCCCTTCTTGATGTTCACCGGCTTGCCGGCGCGCGCGACCTTCTGGATGAAGTCGGTCTGCCGGCACAGGAAGGCCGGCGTCTGCAGCACGTCGACCACGCTGGCGACCTCGTCCATCGGCGTGTACTCGTGCACGTCGGTCAGCACCGGCACGCCGAGCTGGCGTTTCACTTCCGCCAGCACCTTCAGACCTTCTTCCATGCCCGGGCCGCGGAAGCTGGTGGCCGAGGTGCGGTTGGCCTTGTCGAAGCTCGACTTGAAGATGAAGGGCACTCCGAGCTTGTAGGTGATTTCCTTGAGCGTGCCGGCGGTGTCGATTTGCAGCTGCAGGGACTCGATCACGCAGGGCCCGGCGATCAGGAACAGCGGCTTGTCGAGGCCGACTTCAAACCCGCAGAGATTCATGCGCTGGCCTCCTTCGCGGCAGCGGCCTTGTAGTCGCGCGCGGCGCGGATGAAGCCGATGAACAGCGGATGGCCGTCGCGCGGGGTCGAAGTGAACTCGGGATGGAACTGGCAGGCCACGAACCACGGATGCGTGTCGCGCGGCAGCTCGACGATCTCGACCAGCAGGTCGTCCATCGATTTGCCGGCGACCACCAGGCCCGCGTCCTCCAGCTGGGTGCGGTAGTAGTTGTTGAACTCGTAGCGGTGACGGTGGCGCTCGGCGATGACGTCTTTGCCATAGAGCTCGCGCGCACGGGTATTCGGCTTGAGCCGGCAGTCCTGCAGGCCGAGGCGCATGGTGCCGCCGAGGTCGGAGGCTTCGGTGCGACGCTCGACTTCGCCGGTCGAGGTGCGCCACTCGGTGATCAGGCCGATCACCGGATGCGCGACGCTGCGATCGTTCTCGGTGGTGTTGGCCCCGCTCAGGCCCGCCACGTTGCGGGCGAAATCCACCACCGCCGCCTGCATGCCGTAGCAGATGCCGAAATACGGGATGCCCCGCTCGCGCGCATGCTGCACGGTGCGCACCTTGCCCTCGAAGCCGCGATCGCCGAAGCCGCCGGGCACCAGGATGGCGTCGACGCCGTCGAGCACCGACGGACCTTCGCGCTCGACCTCCTCCGACTCGATCCACTTCAGCCGCACGCGCGTGCGCTGGCGCAGACCACCGTGCTTCAGCGCCTCGCCCACCGACTTGTAGGCGTCCTGATGATCGACGTACTTGCCGACCACGGCGACGGTGACTTCATCCACGGGATGGTCGACCGCATCGATCACTTCCATCCAGTCGCCCAGCTCGGCCGCGCGCTTGGCCGGCAGGTGCAGCTGGCGCACCACCAGCTCGTCGAGCTGCTGCTCGTGCAGCCAGGGCACGATGCTGAAGATGTTGGCGACGTCGATCGCCGAGATCACCGCCTTCTCGGGCACGTTGGTGAACAGGGCGATCTTGCGACGCTCGCCCTCGGGCAGCGGCTGCTCGCAGCGGCACAACAGCACATCGGGCTGGATGCCAATGCTGCGCAGCTCCTTCACCGAATGCTGGGTCGGCTTGGTCTTCAGCTCGCCGGCGGCGGCGATGTAGGGCACCAGCGTGAGGTGCATGAACAGGGCCTTGTCCGGCCCGCGCTCGCTGCGGATCTGGCGGATGGCCTCAAGAAACGGCAGTGACTCGATGTCGCCGACCGTGCCGCCGATCTCGACCAGGCCGACATCGAAGCCCGCGGTCGCGGCGTCGATGCAACGCTTGATCTCATCGGTGATGTGCGGGATCACCTGCACCGTCGCGCCGAGATAGTCGCCGCGGCGCTCTTTGCGGATGACGTTCTCGTAGATGCGACCGGTGGTGATGCTGTTCATGCGGCCGAGCCGCGTGCGCACGAAGCGCTCGTAGTGGCCGAGGTCGAGGTCGGTTTCGGCGCCGTCGTCGGTGACGTAGACCTCGCCGTGCTGGAAGGGGCTCATCGTGCCGGGATCGACGTTGATGTACGGATCCAGCTTCATGAGCGTCACGCGCAGACCGCGCGATTCGAGAATGGCCGCGAGTGCGGCCGATGCGATGCCCTTGCCAAGCGAGGACACCACGCCACCGGTGACGAAGATCAGGGGAGTCATGTGTAGACACGCAGCGGGAAAACGCGATTCTACAGGCGGAAGGCGCGGGCCGCCTCAGCGGGCAAGCCCGACGCTGCCGAAGAGCGTGCTAATCCGTCACGCGCGGCATGCGCAACCCCTGGATGAACCGAAGAGACTGCCAGGGCCACTCGGATCCAGTCCGCCTTGGGCTTGATCCGTGGTACCGAGTCTCGCGCGAGCCGGGGCTTGCTTCTTCTGGATCAAGCACTTGCGAGCTCGATCCGCGAGCCCGCCCGCCGGCTGCGAGCCCCTCGCGGACGACATCCGGGGCCATCCGCGCCCGACGCGCCGGCCAGCTGCACAGCCGCATCGGCCAAGGTCATGGGCCGGGGAGACCGCAGCCAGAGCGCCGGACGAACCGATGCGCCTCGCATCCGCGGCCGGTGCCGGCGGCGCTTGCGACCCGTCCAGACACCCGCTCGAACGCATGGCAGTCGAAGCCCAGCACGCGCCCCACCCGATCCAGCACGGCCAGCAAGTCTCCACGCCCGCAGGAGCGAGCTTGCTCGCGACCGCGGCCTTTGAGGCAGGGCGAAGGCGGAGGTCGCCTGCAAGCAGGCTCCTACGCACAGCCGCGGGCGCGACACCGGGACGCGGCCTGCATGCGCGACGGCTCGCATCGAATCCAGAACCCCCAATCCCCAATCCCTAATCCCTAATCCCAAATCCCAAATCCCAAATCCCAAATCCCTAATCCCTAATCCCTAATCCCCAATCCCCGCGGTTCCGCCCCAGCCCCCGCCGTCTGGCTGCGGCAACTCAGACACTTTCGTCGCGATCGACTTCGACCCGGTCGCGGCCGCCGCGCTTCGCGCTGTACATCGCGGCATCGGCGCGGCGGATCAGTGATTCCAGCGATTCGCCGGGGCGCTGGCGAGCCACGCCGATGCTCAAGGTGAGACTGAGCGGCTCAGTCTGCCCGGCGTTGTCGCTGGCGATGCGTAGATTGGAGGCGGCGCGGCGCAGCTGTTCGGCGATGCGCGCAGCGACATCGAGCCCGCAGCGCGGCAGCGCGGCCACCAGTTCCTCGCCGCCGTGGCGGGCCAGCAGATCGTGAGCGCGCAAACTGCGCTTGAGGCAGGCAGCGACCTCCGCCAGGGCGCGGTCGCCCCGGTCATGCCCGTAGCGATCGTTCAGAGCCTTGAAATGGTCGAGGTCGACGAACAGCACGCTCAGGCCATCGGTTTCGCTCGCCATGAGGCGGCGCACGCGCTCGCTCCAGGCGCGACGATTCAGCAAGCCCGTGAGCGGATCGACGTCAGCCAGGTGACGCGCAGAGTCACGGTCGCGACGCAGCTCCATGCTGCGGTAGGCAAGGCCCGCCGAAAGCACGAGGGCCTCGAACGCGCCCGCGGCCATGCCGGCGTTGTCGAGCCACAGCCACGCGCTGAACTGGCCGAACAACTGCAGGCTGCTCATCACCGTCACTGCCAGCAGGGGCGCCCAGCCGATCGCAAAGATCAGCGCATAGCGCGAGCCCTGCACAGCCGCCCATAGCGCTGCAATCAGCAGGAGCGGCCCGCCGACAATGATCATGGGGTTGGTGACTGCGCGCGCGGCCTGCACGGCGCGCTCGAAGGGCAGCAGTGAGGCCAGGCTGGTGAGAACGATGGCACCGGCCAGCAGATGCAGGCTTCGGCGCAGACGCGGGGCGTAAATGTCGAGGTGCGCGAAGCGATCGAGGAACATCGCAGCGCAGGCGATGGCTGCGGCGGTGGCAAGGCGCCCCGACATCGGCCCGCCCTCTGGGGGAAAAACCAAGCCCATCGGCGATGCAAGAAAGCCGCTCTGCAGGCCCAGGATCCACACATAGGCCAGCAGGTAACCGGAGTACCAGAGAAAGCTGGAATCGCGCAGGTAGGCAGCAAACAGCAGAGCCATCAGCGCCATGGCCGCCATCACTGCCAGGCTGGCGCCGGCGTAGGCCAGCCAGGCGGCGTCCTGCGCGCGGTACTCGTCGGCGGGCACCATGTTCAACGCAAGGGTCGAGGCCAGCACGCCGCGCGCATCCAGATGCACCCGCAGCGGCACATCCGGCTGCGGCAGGGCCGGCAGCGAGAATGCGACGTCCCCATGGCCGGCATGAAGGCCGGGCGCGGGATTGAGCGCGCGCGTCCACGCGCTGCGCTGCTCGCCGACCTGCAGCTGCACCCGATGCAGGGGCGAGGTTCGCAGCTGCAGCACCCATTCACCGCTGGGCCAAGCGCCGCTCTGCGGGCGGATCAGCAAGGTCGCACGCGGCGCCTTGCTCGACAGCACGCGGTTGCGCCAAGCGGGATTCGGCAAGGGGCGCGCGTTGGCCTCATTCGTTTCGCCATAGGCCAGAACCCGAACGTCGAGCGCAAGCTCGCTGGCCGCGACCGGCATCGCCATGCCGATCAGCAGCGAACACAGCAGGAGGGCGATCAGCAGGCGCGACATGAGCGCAGCGAAACAGCAAACAGGGCGAGGCGGCAAGTGCTGTCTCCTGCGATGGCGGGGCTGCGAGCAGCTTGAGAAAACATCTGACGCCTGCGGCCGTCCCGACGCGTGCTGCGTGGCCGGGCACGCGGTGTCGTGTGCACTCGTTCGAGCAACGCGGAACCCGGGCTGAGCGCGATCCGCGAGCGCGCCCTCCATGGCGCTCGGCAGCCCTGACGTCTTGAGTATTGCCTCAGGCTCGCCGAACCCGCGAGGATTCTCGCACTGCATTGCGCCACGCACCCCAGCGCCACCCGCGTGACAGCATCGAGGTGACTTCGCCCACAGGGGCCTTCAGCGCGCGGGGCGGGCGGGACTGTCCACAGGCCGGCGCGGCCTGCGGCGTTCGGCCTGCACAATCGATGCCGATGCGGCTGCAGCCTGGCGACGACAGGACATCCAGTCACAAATTCGCCATTCCGATGCAATAATTGTGAAGACCTTCCCCCGCCCAGGCCTTTCTCCATGCGCCCCGTCACCTTCGCCCTTTCGCTGGGCCTTGCATCGCTGCCTGCGTCCAGCCTGTGCAAGGCCTCCGACTGGAGTGTCTCGTATGGCGGAAACTTCCAGCACGACTACAGCCGCTACAGCCTGAGCGGGGATATCGATGGTGAAGCTGACGCCGCGCGGCGCAGCCGCGTCAGCCTGAAAGCCAGCCACGCATCGGGCCTGGAGCTGAAGGGCGAGTGGGATTTCGCCAGCGGCACGGTCACCGATCTGTACGTCGACCTGCCCGCGGCCGGCGGCAAGCTGCGCTTCGGCCAGTACAAGCAGCCATTCACCCTGGACGAGCAGGGTTCGTCGCGCGATCTCGCGCTGATGGAGCGCTCGATCGCCCACGATGCGTCCACCATCGGCCGCCGCGTTGGCCTGATGTGGATGCAGCCGCTGGGCTCATTGCAACTGCAGGCCAGCGGCTATGCGGGCCTGACCGAGCAGATCTCCGGCAGTGCAGGCATTGCCCTGCGCGGTTTCAGCGTGGCGCGGCCGGATCTGCAACTGGGCGTGGCGGCGGCCTACGAACAGCGCGACGACGAGCGCCTTCGCCTGCGCGCGCGCGCCGAGTCGCGACTGCTGCCGCTGTCTCCGCTGGATCTGGGCAGCTTTGCAGCGGTTGGCAGCAATGCTCGCCTCGGACTTGAAGCCGCTTGGCTGCGCGACAGCTGGACCGTCCAGAGCGAGGCCTTCACTCTGCGCGGGCAGCGTCCCGGCTCGGACCCCTCGGGCCAGGGCGCCTACCTGCAGGCCAGCTGGCTCAGCGGCGGCCATGCGCGCAGCCTGCGCGACGGTGCCGTACGCAAGCCCAAGTTCGAGGCCGAGTCCCTCGCCTTCGAGCTTGCCGCACGCATCAGCCGCGTCGATTTCGATCTGGGCAGCGCGGCACTCGGCGCGCAAACCCAGATCGGCTTCGCCGCCACGGTCTACGTGGGCGCGAACTGGCAGTTCAGCGCCCACTACGGAAATTTCGAGGCCGATCGCAGCCTGCGCGTGAGCCGGCCCGGCGAGTACAGCGGGCACTTCACCGCGGTGCGGGCGCAGTACGGGTTCTGACGATTGCGGTGTGGGGCGCGAACGCGCCCTTTCCGCCCACGTCGGGCGTGGCGACTGCGGGGCTCAGGGCACGACCTCTCCGGCCGGCTTCACGCCCTTGAAGGACTGCGCGCCGCCGGCCGGACCGAACTCGAGGTTGGCGCGATCCACGAGGCGCTGCAGCCGCAGATCGATGAGCGTTGCCTGGTTCGGCCGCAGCACCTGCCGCAGCAGGGTCGGCTCGGCATGGATCACCGCCTGCGCATAGCGGACGAAGCCCTGCTCGGGGCGCGGCCGGAGCTTCAGCCCCAGTCGATCCACGCCGGGCAGGGCCGCACGCAGCTCGGCGCCTGCGCGACGGGGATCGGGGACGGCTGAGCAGCCGGTCATCAGATCGTGGTCGAACAGGAAGCTCAGCGTGCCCGGATGGCGGCTGTTGCGCTGGCGGTCGCGCAGGAAGCCCGCGGGCAGCAGATTGGGGCTGTCCTGCGCGCCGGTGAGGACGAGGTCGTAGTCCTTGAGGGCGTAGCCCTCGCTGTCCTGCAGGCGAAAGATCACCAGGCTGCTGCGATCGTGCAGATGCACGCGATCGGGCAGCACCGGCACCGCTTCGATCTCGACCCGCTCGGCCGCTTCGACGCGCTCGGATTCCTGCTCGAAGGCATCGCACAGCGTGGCGTAAGCGGCACCGGAGTCGACCTCAAGACAGCGCAGCACGGCCTGCACGGTCTCGGTGCCCTGCCCGCCGGCTGTCGCCGACACGCTTCGCAGGATGCCGTGCGCCTTGCCGGAGTGCGCCGCGCCAGCCATCAGTCGAAACGCCGTTCGCGGCGCGCGCTTCAAGCCACCGACCGCCTCCAGACGCTGCAGATCGCCGCTGCGCCCCTGCTCCAGCACCAGCAAGGCGGCATTGAGATTGGCCGAGGACACGCGCACGACGCCATCGCTGCCGCTCTCGCCGGTGTAGGGGTTCAGATGGTCGTAGAGCTTGCGGTCGATGCTCTGGCCGGTGAGCACGAAGGGATACACGCCGCGGCCGTCCTCAGCGCCCGGCAACCCGAAGCGGCCTCGGCACCAGGCTTCGTTCAAGGCCCAGGCTTCGGGGCTGCCTTGCTCCAGCCAGTCGAGCACGCCAGCACCGGGCTCCACGCCTTGCGCAAAGGTCTTGATGCGGCTGAGTCGCCCCTTGCCAAGTTGAGCCAGTGCGCTGCCAAAGTTGGCCGGCGCCAGCATCACCAGATGGCTCATGGGGCACGGCAAGGCGCCGCGCGGCTGGGCGTAGTAGCGCCACCACCACTCGCGGGCCAGCGGGCCGCCGGTGCTGTGGGTGATCACCGCGAAGCGCCGGCCGGCCTGGATCAACGCGCCGAGTTCGCGCTCCACGGCGGCCTGCAGGGCGCGCGCCAGGTCCTCCATGCGCACTTCGTCCTGGAAGGACACGTAGCGTCCCAGGTGGATGTCGCGCAGCTGCAGGGCTTGACCGCGCGCGGCGTACTCGGCGGCGAGCCGCTCGGGCAGGCCGCCGTAGGTGTCCGTACTGGTGACCGACCAGCCGTGCAGGAAGACCAGGGTGTCAGGCAAAGGCATCGGCGAATCCTCGCGTCCGGCGTTCGGCAGCACACGGCTGGCAGTGGGGGAGCGCCGCGGGGGCAAACTGACTCAGCGGCAGGGCCGCAGCTTTCCACCGCGGCTCGCTGATGAGCGGCCTACGTACACGAGCGCCCGACTCCGTTGCGACCGGAGGACAACGCCCTCAAGCCGCTCCCGGAGCGCGACCCTGGCGGTGGCGGTCGGAACCGACCCGCTGTTCCCGAATCCCAAATCCCAAATCCCGGCCCCTCACGCCGTCCCCGAGCCCTCCGCGCAGCCGCGGGCGACGTCGGTCTCGACCTCGTCCTCGTGCAGCAGCGCGCGGGCGACATCGAGTGCGGCGTCGATCACTTCGACGCGCACGGTCACTTCGCTGGACTCGCGCGAGGTGTTGATCAGGATGGCCCGACCCGGGCCCGTGATGCGCCCGGCCAGGACATCGCGCGGGCCGACGACGCCGCGTTCGATGTCCATCACGGTGTAGCCGCCTTCAGTGCGCACCACTACGCGGCCGGTATTCGGGTTCATGCCACACACGCTGCCCTGACTGCTCATGGCACTCTCCTTCTCGACTGGCTGGACCCGAGGTGGGCGCCAGCCTAGCCGAAACAAGACGTGCTGCAAGTGCACACGGGCGGCCGTTCACTCCATCGCCGCCGGTCTTAGCCGAGCAGCAGCCGATACGCCGGATTCTCGGTCTCGTTGCTGTGCGGATAGCCCAGCCCGGCGAGAAAGCGGTCGAACGCCGGACGATCCGCCTCGGGCACCTGCAGGCCGACCAGGATGCGTCCGTTGTCGGCGCCCTGGTTGCGGTAGTGGAACAGGCTGATGTTCCAGTCCGGGTTCATCGCCGAGAGAAAGCGAATGAGCGCGCCGGGTCGCTCGGGGAAATCGAAGCGGTAGACGCGCTCGTCGCGGGCCAGCGGCGAGCGTCCGCCGATCATGTGCCGCAGATGCAGCTTGGCGAGCTCGTCGTGGGTGAGGTCGAGCGCGGGGAAGCCCTCGTCGGCGAAGGCGCGCGCCAGCGCCTCGGCTTCGCCCGGCCCGCGCGTGCTGATGCCGACGAAGATATGCGCGGCCGAGGCATCGCCGATGCGGTAGTTGAACTCGGTGATGCCACGCCCGCCCAGCAGATTCACAAAGCGGCGGAAGCTGCCGCGCTCTTCCGGAATGGTCACCGCGAACAGCGCCTCGCGCTGCTCGCCGACGTCGGCGCGCTCGGCGACGAAGCGCATGCGGTCGAAGTTGAGGTTCGCGCCCGAAGCCACCGCCACCAGCGCCTCGCCGCGGATGCCCTCACGCGCGACGTACTGCTTAAGGCCAGCGATCGCCAACGCACCGGCGGGCTCAAGCAGGCTGCGGGTGTCCTCGAACACATCCTTGATCGCGGCACAGAGCGCGTCGGTGTCGACCCGCAGCACCTCATCGAGATGCAGGCGGCACAGGCGGAAGGTCTCATCGCCGGCCCGCTTCACCGCGGTGCCATCGGAGAACAGGCCGACGTCATCGAGCGTGAGCAGCTGTCCCGCTTCGAGCGAACGCGCCATGGCGTCTGAGTCTTCGGTCTGCACGCCGATCACCCGCACCTCGGGCCGCAGCGCCTTGACGTAGGCCGCCACGCCGGCGGCCATGCCGCCGCCGCCGATCGGCACGAAGATGGCATGCAGCGGGCCGGTGTGCTGACGCAGGATCTCCATCGCCACCGTGCCCTGCCCGGCAATCACATCCGGATCATCGAAGGGATGCACGAAGGTGTAGCCGTGCGTGCGCTCAAGCTCACGGGCATGGGCGGCGGCATCGCTGTAGGAGTCGCCGATCAGCACCACCTCGACGTTCTCGCCGCCGTGGCGACGCACCGATTCGATCTTCACTGCCGGCGTGGTCACTGGCATCACGATCACCGCCTTGCAGCCCAGCCGGCGTGCGGCCAGCGCCAGGCCCTGCGCATGGTTGCCGGCGGACGCCGTGAGCACGCCGCGCGCGCGCGCCTCGGGGGCGAGATGCATCATCTTGTTGTAGGCCCCGCGCAGCTTGAACGAGAACACCGCCTGGTTGTCCTCGCGCTTCAGCCAGACCGTATTGCCCATCCGCGCCGACAGTCGCGGGGCATGGTCCAGCTCGGATTCGCGCGCGACCTCATAGACGCGCGCGGTGAGAATTCGCCGCAGGTAATCCAGCGCCGGCGCGGGCGCGATCTGCGCCTCGGGTCTGGGCGTGGACGACAGCGGCTGCGCGGGCATGGCGGAATCCTCAAGGTCTCGTGAAGGAAGCTCCGAGACTACGCCGGCAGCAGCCGTCCGCCCTTACGACTTCGGTGGAGGGCGACGAATTGGCATAGAGCTCGAGAGCCGGGATTTGGGATTCGGGATTGGAAAAAGCCAACCGCGAGCTGCGCACGCGTAGGGGACTGAGGCACTCCGATGCGAGATCAGGCGACATCGCGATCGAGGCCCTCTCCCCACAAGAGGGGGTGGGGGTGGGGTGGGGGTGGGGGTGGGGTGGGGGGCGCGACGGGGTGGCAGTGTGTCCAGGCCGGTATCTGTTCTGCACCGTCTCCCCGACACATCTCGCATGGGGTGAGGGGCTAAAGCTGGCGAGCTTCCGCGCGGGCTGAATCGAGGTCGTGTCGGCGAATCCCGACTCAAGGCAACAGGTCTGCCCTTGCGAATCCCGCGCCCGGCCCTCGCGCACAGCGCGCGGGCGTTCGGAGACTCGCGCGGCGGTGCCGCGCAAGCAAGCCGCCTCACCCCCAATCCCGGCTCCGTCAGTCGCTCTTGATGACGATGTTCGGAAACCCGAAAGCCTTGTTCTTCGCGCGCAGGGACAGCCGTCCCGCGGCGTGTCGGGCGATCTCGCGGTAGCGCTTGGAGAGATCGGACTCCGCATCGATCGCCACGGTCGGCACCCCGCCGTCCGCCTGCTCGCGGATACGGATGTCCAGCGGCAGAGCGCCCAGCAGCGGGACTTCGTATTGCGCGGCCATGCGCGCGCCGCCGCCCTCGCCGAAGATGTGTTCGGCGTGGCCGCACTTCGAGCAGATGTGGATGGCCATGTTCTCGACGATGCCCAGCACCGGCACCTCGACCTTGCGGAACATCTGCAGGGCCTTCTTCGCGTCCAGCAGGGCGATGTCCTGCGGGGTG
Source organism: Lysobacterales bacterium (assembly GCA_014946745.1). Lineage (NCBI taxonomy): Bacteria > Pseudomonadati > Pseudomonadota > Gammaproteobacteria > Lysobacterales > Lysobacterales bacterium. The sequence continues at coordinate 2,196,928 of JADCRD010000001.1, forward strand.
GTGACGATGATCGCCGCCGACACCGGCACCTTCTGGCACAGGGTGAGCTGGATGTCGCCCGTGCCCGGCGGCAGGTCGATGATCAGGTAGTCGAGGTTGTCCCAGGCGGTTTCGTTCAGCAGCTGCTGCAGGGCCTGGGTGACCATCGGGCCGCGCCAGATCATCGGCGTGTCCTCTTCGATCAGAAAGCCGATCGACATCGCCTGCAGGCCATGGCCGCGCTTCGGCGTGATGGTCTTGCCGTCGGGGCTGTCGGGCTTGCCGGACAGCCCGAGCATGCGCGGGATACTCGGCCCGTAGATGTCGGCATCGAGCACGCCGACACGCGCGCCTTCGGCCGCCAGCGCCAGTGCGAGATTGACCGAGGTGGTCGATTTGCCCACGCCGCCCTTGCCGGACGCGACGGCGATGATGTTCTTGACGCCCGGCAGCGGGCTCAGGCCCTCGCGCACCTTGTGCGCCAGCACCCGCGAGCTGACGTCGACCGTGGCGCGCTCGATGCGCGGATCGGCTTCCAGTGCGGCGCGCACCCGCTCGCCCAGTGCGGCATGGAAGCCGGCAGCGGGATAGCTCAGCTGCAGCTCGACCAGCACGCGAGCACCGTCCACGCCGATGGCGCGCACCCCCTCAATGAAGCTTTGGCCGGTGTTTTCGTCGATGAGTGGGGCGAGCAGCGCGCGCACGGCATCCTGGTCGAGCGACATGGGAGTTCCTTTGCAGCCTGAAGATGTGAGAGGCGGACGGGCCACCCGAGAGCTGCACATTCTAAGTGGCTGCGGCGCGGCTACAGACCTCCGAGGCGCGGCGGACTAGGTCGCGGGTGCGTGCTCAAGATCGGCGGCACGCTCCGCGCGATCGCGACCCGACGACTTCGCCCGATACAGGGCTTGATCGGCGCGTTCGATGAGTTCGGACAAACGGGCGTGCTCGGTCGGAACGATGGTCGCGCTGCCGATCGAAACGGTGACACCCAGCGGCGAAGCGCGCACGGTCTGGCACAGCGACTCGGCGAACTCGAAGGCGAGCTCGACCGGCGCGCCCGGCAAGACCAGCAGGAACTCCTCGCCGCCATAGCGGGCGACCAGATCCTCGCTGCGCCTCAGGCTGGCCGCGAGCACCTCGGCCAAGCCCTGCAGCAGAGCGTCGCCTGCGGGGTGGCCGTGCTGATCGTTGTAGCGCTTGAAGTGGTCGACATCGACGAGCAGCACGCTCAAGGGCCGCTGACGCTCCTGGCACTGGAACCAGACCGCGCGGAGGTAGGCGTCCTGCCTTCGGCGGTTGGCCAGGCCGGTCAGGCCGTCGCGGTTGGCGATGTCTTCCAGCCGCCGATTGGCCTCGGCCAGCTCCGCCGTACGCGCCTCGACAAGATCCGACAGTCGTCTGCGTTCGGCCTCGATACGGGCGGTTCGACGACGGATGTAGGCGCGCGTCGAGAGCGCCGCCGCCGAGACCAGCAGCAGGGCAAAGACCGCACGCGCCCAAGCGGTTTCGTGCCACGGCGGCAGCAGGGTGAAGGACCACGGCGCCGCGCGGCTGATATGCCCGTGAGCGTCGCGCGCCTCCAGCTCGAAGCGGTAGGCGCCGGGGTCAAGCTGGGTGTAGTTGACGCGCATCGAGCGCACCCAAGGGCTCCACGCCTGGCGTAAACCGTACAGCCGCCATCGGTACTGCGGGCTGATCGATTGATCCAGCTCGGCCATCGCGAACTCGAAGGCGATGTTGAAGCCCTGCGCGGGCGCTTCGAGCGGCGCCTCCGGCGCCAGCGCGAGCGACGCCGGCGCAGCGGCGCCGCGGCTCCGCAGCACGCGGGTCAGGCGCACCTGCGGCTTGTGCGTTGCGGCTTCCGTATGTGCCCCCGACTTCAGAAGCAGGGCGCCGTGGCACACAACGAAGGGTCGACCGTCAGTCAGGGCATCGACCTGTTCGATAGCGCCCCGGCAAAGCCCGCCGAGATCGACCTCACGCCAGCCCTCCTCGTGCCGCTGCAGCACCCGGGTCGGGCTGAAGGCCCAATCCTTGCCGTGGCGATCCGGCACGAGTCGCAGTCGCTCCTCGGGCCGGCGCTGGGCATCCAGCCCGAACACATCATCGCGAACGAACCCGCGCGCTCCGTCCCAGCGCCAGAGGCCTTCCGCAGTGCTGGCGCGAAGGCTGCCGTCGGGCCAGCGGCTGACGTGGGCGAAAGCGATCGGGCCATACTCGATGCCCTGCTCCGCTCCCATGCGCTCGGCCGAGCGCAGGCTGCGATCCGCAGCCAGGCGATAGCGCCACAGGCCGCTGCGCTCCGTGCCGAGCCACAGCTCGTCGGCCGCCACCTCGGCGATCGACTTCACCCGCATGTCGTCCGCGCGCTGCAGGGGGGCGCTCAAGGACAGTTCGGGCTGCAGGTCGAGGCGACGCAGGCCGTGCTCGGTGAACACCCAGAGCACGTCCTTGTGCCATCCGCTCGGCTGCAGCTCGCGGGGATAGACCAGCTCGTCGGTGAGCATGCGCACGCCGCCTGCGTCGCGCAGCAGCAGGTGATGCCCGCTCGACAGAACCTCGCGCCCGTCAGCGAGCGGATAGCGATCAAACAGGCTCTGCGTCAGTTCCGGCATGGTCTGCAGTCGGCTGGGTGCATTCGGCAGCGCCTGCGCGCGCAGCGCGCCCCCACTGCCAAACGCGAGCAGCTCGCCGCCCTGTTCCCGCGCGAGTTGCAGGTTGCCGCGCAGGCCCAGGGTTTCGTCGAGCGCGGTCCAGCGCGGCGGCCACACCACGCGATGGATCCGCGTATCGCCCGACACCAGCAGGCTGCCGTCTCGGGCCTGCCAAAGGCCGCTCAGGAAGCCCTGCTCCAGACGCAGACTGACGTAACTCTCGCGTCCGGGCGCCAGCAGCCAGAGCTGGCCATCGCCGGAGGCGAACACCAGATGTCCGTCGCGAAGCCGCGTGGCCTTCTGGAACTCGGACGAGGGCGGCAGCCGCTCCGGCATCGGCACCTCGCGAACCTGATCGAGGCCAATCCCCCACCATCGACCGTCCGAACCCAAGCCCAGCAGGCTGCGCTCATCCAGCGGCACCAGCGTGTGCACGAGCTGCGTGAGCGCGGCGGTATGCGGCAGTGGCTGCCAGACCTCGCCCCGGCGCACGCGAAACCCCTCGCCGCGGAACTGCAGGATCACTTCGCCCTGCAGGCGGGCGATACCGCCGAAGCGCCCTTCATGGCGCCAGCGCTGGCGCTTCTCGCCGTCGGCCGAAACGAAGAACACATCGCGCAGGGCGCGAAAGTAGGTGCCCTCCGGCGTGACCACAATGCTCCAGATATCGGCGAAGCGCGCGGCTTCCCCGGGCTCCAGGGACGCGGCCGTGAGATCGCGAAACGCCCACTTGCCGTTGGGGGCGCGCGAAAGGCTGCCGAAGCTGTTGTAGCCGCCTACCCAAACCGTGCCTCCGGCTCCGGGCGCGAGCGAACGGACCATCTCGCGGTTCGGCAGCCGCAGCAGGCTCCAGCGTTCGCCATCGAAGAGCAGCACGCCGTCGCGGCTGGCCACCGCAAGGCCGCCGTCATCCAGCTCCAGTACACCGAAGTTCTGCGGAAACACCGGAACGGATGGCACCAGCTGCTGTACGGGCGGGCGTCCGCGCAGTTCGATGTCCGCCCTTGCAGTCCCGGCGGCCAGGCAGCACAGCAGAACCCACGGCAGCCAACGCATCGGAACCCCAGACCGGCAGATTGACCGGCGACGGGCGTGCAGCTTCTGTGCCGCGGACGCGCGGTCGGGTGGCGACGCAGAAGCTGGGCCACACAGCGCAGTCTGACGTCGCCCACAGGGGCGCCGCAGTGCAGCGGGCGTCAGATGCCGACCCGGCGCGTCACCCGGCCGGGATCGGCCGGATCTGCGCCCAGGCGGTTTTCCAGCGCGCCCGCGAGCGCAAGCGCGATTCGTCGACGATCGCGTAGAAGGTCGGCAACGCGAACAGCGAGATCACCGTCGAGAACACCAGGCCACCCACGATCGCGCGCGCCATCGGGTAGTAGGGCGGGCCGTCGCCGCCCATCTGGGTGCCGGCGATGGTCAGGGGCAGCATGCCGAGGATGGTTGTACCCATCGTCATCAGAATGGGCCGCAGACGATCGCGACAGCCCGCGACCAGGGCCGCATGCCGATCCAGACCGCTGCGGCGCAGGGTGTTGATGTGCTCGACCATCACGATGCCGTTGTTCACCACCACACCCATCAGCACCAGAATGCCGATCGCCGCCATGATCGAGAACGTGGTGCCGGTCAGCCAGAACAGCCAGAACACGCCCAGCGCCGAGAAACCGATGGTGGTGACGATCACCGCCGGGAAGGTGATCGACTCGAACACCGCCGCCATCACGATGTAGACCATGATCAGCGCGATCAGGGTGTTGAATGCCATCTGCGCACCCGCCTCGTCGTTCTGCTCGAAGCTGGTGCCGAAACTCCAGCGGTAGCCGGAAGGCAGCTCGAACTGTTCCATCAGCGGCTCGATCTTCTCGCGCGCCTCGTCCATGGTGACGCCGTCGACCAGCGCGATGCGGATGGGCAGTGCGGTCTGCCGGCTCTGCCGGTTGATCGTGCTGGGGCTGGCGACCACTTGCACTTCGACCATCGCCAGCAGCGGCACCTGCCCGCCCAAGGGACTGGAAAGCTTGAAGTCGCGGAGGTCGTCGAGGCTCGCACCATCGGACTCCTGGAAGCGCAGCCAGACCGGCACTTCGGTCATGCCCGAACGGAACTCGCGCAGCGGCGTGCCGCGCAGGGCGATGCCGATGAACTGCGCCACCTGCTGCGCCGAGAAGCCATACTGCAGCGCGCGATCGCGATCCACCCGCACCTGGATCTCGCGCGACTTGGCACCGAGGTCAGCATAGGCGTCACGCACGAAGGGCTGGGCGCTCAGCACCGGCAGCACAGCGTTCGACAGTTCTTCGAGAAGCAGCGAGCTGTCGCCGATCAGCGCGACCTGCATCCCCTCGCCGCCGCCCGGCCCGCCGCCCTGGTTCTGCTGGAACGCCACCTCGCCCATGGCGAGCTTGGGCAGGCCCGCCGTGATCCGCTCCATCAGCTGTGCGGTCGGCGTAGGGCCTTCGGGCGCAAGATCGATGCGCGTGCCGGCCCAGCCGCGCTCGCTGTACCAGCTGTAGATCTGGGCGATCTCGAACTCCGCGCGGTTGGCTTCGAGGTAGTCCTCGACCTGCTTCACCGCCGCCGAGATGTCCTCCAGGCGGTAGCTGCCGTTCCAGCGGTAGCTGAGCTCCACCTCGCGGGTCTCGCCCTGCGGAAACATGTCGGTCTTCATGCCGAACATCGGCACCATGCTGACGGCCACCAGCGCCGCAATCGCCAGCAGGGTCTTCCAGCGATGCCGCAGGGAAACGTCGAGCCAGCGCGCATAGCGGTCCTGGAAGCGATTGGACTGCTGGGCCGCCTCGACCAGGTGCTTGGGCGCCCGCAGGCGTGCGCTGATCATCGGGATCAGGCTGATCGCCACCAGCCAGGAACACAGCAGCGAGATCGTGATCGTGTACGCCACCTGGCTGAGATAGATGGCGATGAAATTGCGCTCGCCGAAGATGTTCGGCAGAAACACGATGATGCTGGTCAGGGTGCCGGCCGAGATCGCGATCTGCACCTCGCGGGTGCCCTCGATGGCGCAGCGGAAGGGGTTGTCCGGGTACTTCTCGCGCTTCTGGTAGATGCTCTCGACCACCACCACCGCGTTGTCGACCAGCATGCCGATGCCGAGCAGCAGGCCCATCATCGAGAGGATGTTGAGCGACAGCCCGATGAAGTACATGAAGCCCAGCGTCATCACGATGCAGATCGGGATGGCCACTGACACCATCAGGGTCGAGGGCCAGTGGCGCAGAAAGCCGTACAGCACCAGCACCGACAGCAGAGTGCCGAGCACGCCCGCCTCCGCCAGCTCGGACAAGGAGCTGGTGACGCCCTCAGCCTGGTCCTGCATCACGAACAGCTGGATGTCGCGGAACTCGGCCTGCTGGCTGATCGCTTCGATCTCTGCGAGCACGCCGCGCGACACTTCCACGAGGTTGGCCGAGCGTTCCTTCATGATGTCGATGCCCACCGCCGGACGACCGTCGAGTCGACGCCCGTAGTCCAGGCGGCCCGGCTTCAAGCGCACCTCGGCGATGTCGGAGAGGCGCAGGCCGGAGGCATTGATCGGCAGCCGGCGCAGCTCGTCCAAGGAACGCAGCTCGCCCACGGGCTGCACCCGCAGACGGCGGTCGGCCTCGGTGATCTGGCCGGCCGAGACCGAGAAATTGGCCGCCGACAGCCGCTGAGCCAGCGCATTGAGATCAATCCCGTGCGCAGTCACTCGATCGTTGTTGAGCTCGATCTCGACCTCGGGCGGAGCGATGCCCGAGAGATCGACCCGCGCCACGCCGGCGACGCGTTCGATGCGGCGCTTGACCTCGCGATCCAGCAGATCGTACTGGGCCTGCAGATCCAGACTGCTGGACACGCGGATACGCAGCACCGGCTGATCGGCCGTACCGAATTTCATCACCAGGTAGCGCTGGAAATCGGAAGGCAGCTCGTCGCGGATCGCATCCAGCCGATCGCGCGCGTCGGCCGCGGCGATCTGGATGTCGCGATCCCACTGGAACTCCAGAAAGATGCCTGCGCCCTCGGAGCGCGACTGCGAAGACATCTGCCTGATGCCGGGCAGGGTCGCCAGCGCCTCCTCGGCCGGACGCGTGATCGTCTCCTCGATCTCGGCAGGACTGGAGCCCTGATAGGGCAGATCGACATACAGGAACGGCGCCTCGACCTCCGGCAGGAATTCCAGCGGCAGGCGGAAAGCGGCAATCAGGCCTACCAGCATCATCGAGATGAAGAACATGCTGGCCGTCACCGGCCGCTGCATGCTGAGCCGCGACAGGTTCATGCGCCCGCCTCCGCTGCGTGCATCCGCGCCTGGCGCTCGGCCTCGGCCGCCGCGCGGGCGCGCTCGCCGCGCTCGAAGTAGTAGCCGTCGGGCTTGCGGTCGAGCAGCGCGTACATCACCGGGATCACCAGCAGGGTCAACAGGGTCGACACCAGCAGGCCGCCAATCACGGTGATCGCCATCGGCGCGCGAACTTCGGCGCCTTCGCCACCGCCGATCGCCAGCGGAAGGAAGCCGAACAGGGTGGTCAGCGTGGTCATGACGATCGGACGCAGGCGCTCATGCGAGCCGTCGCAGATCGCCTGCAGCTTGGGCACGCCCTCTTCTCGAAGCTGGTTGACGCGGTCGATCAGCATGATCGCGTTCTTGACCACGATGCCTGCCAGCAGGATGAGGCCGATGAAGACCACCACCGACAGGCCATTACCCGAGAGCTTGAGGGCAAGAATGGCGCCCACCGCCGCCAGCGGGATGGTGAACATGATGACGAAGGGGTGCAGCAGCGACTCGAACTGCGAGGCCATCACGATGTAGACCATGATGATGGCCAGCACCAGCGCGAACACCAGCGAGCGCACGGAGTCCTGAAGCTCTTCATTCTGGCCGCCAATGTTGACGTCGAGTCCGGCGCCGAGTGGCTGTTCGGCCAGCATGCGCTCGATGTTCGCCACCGCCGTGCCGAGATCGCCGTAGCGCAGGTTGGCAGACACGATGGCGACACGTTCCTGGTCGACACGATGGATCTCGCTCGGACCTTCGGTGCTGATGATCTCGGCCACGGCAGAAAGCCGAACCGGGCGCTCGCTTTCGGGGTTGACGATCAGCTGTGAGATTTCGGCGGCCGAGGCACGGGCCGACTCCTCGGCGCGCACCAGCACATCGATCTTGCGGTTGCGGAAGCTGTAGCGCGTGGCCACTTCGCCGCGCACCTGGCGCACCACCTGGTCGGCGATCTGCCGGGTGGTCAGATTCAGCGCCGCCGCGCGCTCAGCGTCGAACAGCACCTGGATCTCGGGGAAGCCCTGTTCCACCGTCGATTTGACGTCGGCATAGCGATCGTCGGCCTGCAGCCGTCGCGCCAGCTCCTGGCCTGCCGTCTTCAGCTGACCCAGATCGTAGCCACGGATCTCGATCTCCAGCGGAGTGGCGAAGGAGAACAACTCCGGACGGGAGAACTTCACGTCGGCCCGGGGCCATGCCTCCATCGTGCGTCGAAGCTCTTCGGTCACCTCGGCTTCCGCCTGTTCGCCCTCCCCGTCCGCAAGAACGATGAGCAGCTTGCCGATGTTCTCACCCGACTCGGTGGGATTGGCATCGAGGCGGGTGCCGCTGCCGCTGACGCCGTGGATGGTGCGAATCCTCGGATCCTCGGTATGGCGCGTCTGAATCTCGCGGACCAGGGCGTCGCTGTCCGCCAGCGGCGTGCCCGGAGGCAGCTTCACGGTCATCTCGAAACGGCCCTGCGCAAGCTGAGGGATCAGATCGAGACCCAAGCCGGACACCAGGGACAGGCTCCCGGCGAATGCAAGCGCAGACAGCACCATGATCGGCGCGGGCCGCGCCAACGCCGCCGGCAACGCTCGCCGGTAGTACGCGGCAAGCCAGTCGTAGGGGCGCAGGAGGAGGCTTCCGACGCCGCCCAAGACGCGGCCAACCACGGTGCCAATGGCCAGGGCGACTCGCAGCACGGCATGAAGCACCGCCAGTCGCAGCCTCGCCCAACGGCCGCTTGGCGCCGGCAGCGGCCTGCCATCTTCGGGAAATCCGAGCGGCGCGGCCGACTTCAATGACGCCAGCATCGGAATCAGTGTCATCGACACAACCATGGAAACCAGGATCGCGATGGCGACGGTCAGCGCCTGCTCACCGAACAGCTGGCCGGCCACGCCTTCGACGAACACCATGGGCAGGAACACCGCGATATTGGTCAAGGTGGACGCCACGACCGCGAGGCGAACCTCTGAGGCACCCTCCACCGCAGCCTCCAGGACTCCGAGGCCTCGCTCGCGCGCTTTGGCGATGGACTCGAGGATCACGATCGAATCGTCGACCACCATGCCGGTGGCGAGTGCCAAGCCACCGAGGGTCATGATGTTCAGACTGAGACCGACCTGCTCCATCAGGAAGAAGGTGCTGATGACGGAGACCGGCAGCGTGAGGCCGATGACGAATGTGCTCCAGCCATCGCGGAGGAAGAAGAAGATGATCAGGATGGCCAGCAGGCCGCCCATCAGGGCTTCGTTGCGGACGTCATCCAGCGACCCGCGAATGAACACCGACTGGTCGTCCACAACGATCAGGTCGACGTCTGCCGGAAGGTTCTCGCGCAATCGCTCCAGCTGTTCGGCCAAGCCTTCAGCGACCGCGACCGTGTTGGCGTCACCTTCCTTGTAGATCGCAAGCTCGATGGCTTCGCGACCGTCCATGCGAATGATCGCCTCGCGCTCCTTGAAGCCTTGAGCGACCTGGGCGACGTCGCGCAGCCGAACCGGCACGCCCTGGTCGACCGCAACCAGCATTTCCTGCATCTGCTCAACGGTGGCGAACTGGTTAACCGTTCGCACGAGATAGCGCTGGTTGCCCTCGTCGATGGCGCCACCCGAGATGTTGACGTTCTCCTGACGCAGTCGATCAATCACTCGGGCAGGCGTCAGATTGAGCTGGGCCAGCCGCTGCGGATCCAACAGGACCTGCACTTCGTCCTCCAGACCACCGCTGACCTTGACCGCCGCAACGCCACCCACGGGTTCCAGCCGCTTCTTCAGCGTTTCATCCGCATAGCGACGAAGATCCTTCAGGGCAGCGACATCGGAGCTTGTCTGCGCGGTCTTCGCGACCAGACCCAAGCGCATGATCGGCTCGGTCGAGGGGTCGAAACGCAGCAGCACCGGCTTCTCGGCCTCCAGCGGCAGGCGCAGCAGCTCCAGCTTGTCGCGCACCTCGATGCCGGCGCGGTCCATGTCGGTGCCCCAGGCGAACTCCAGGACCACATCACTCTGCCCGGTGCGCGACACCGAGCGCAGGCGTCGAAGGTTCTTGACTACACCGACCGCTTCTTCGACCGGCTCTGTGACGAGGTTCTCGATTTCCGAGGGCGCCGCGCCGGTGTACTCGGTGCGCACGGTCAGGGTCGGGTAGCTCAGGTCAGGCAGCAGATTGACCTTGAGATCGCGCAAAGCGATCAGGCCGAAAAGCACGAAGGTGATCGTCACCATTCCCACCGTCACGCGACGGCGGGTGGCGATCTCGGCAATGTTCATGAGGCGTTCCTTGCGACCCGGATCAGCCGGCGGTGCCGGCGGCGGTCTTGCCTTGTGCGATGGCGGCGGCGTCGACGGGTTCGGCGGGCTCGCCGATCAGCTGCAGCAGCGCACCGTCACGCAGGGTGACCTTGCCGGTGGTGACCACCCGGTCGCCCTCGGCCAAGCCGCCGCGCACTTCCGCGACGCTGCCGCTGACGTGGCCGATTTCAATGGGCGTGCGCACTGCGCGCCCGTCGCGGACCACGAAGACCGCGGGCACGCCCTCGCCTTCGATCAGCGCCTCGCGCGGGACAGTCAATGCCTCCAGGCGCTCGTCATAGACGACCTCGATGCGCCCGAACATGCCGGGCTTCAACAGGCCGCTGGGTTCGCTGAAGGCAGTGACCACACGGAAGGTGCCGCTGGCGGCGTCCACCACCGGGCTGACCCGATCAATGGACCCGTCGAACACGACACCAGGCGCAGCGTCCACGCGCAGCGCGACCGGCTGCCCCGCCTTGAGGGTGGCCAGCTCGCGCTCTGGCACGTTCAGAACGGCCTCCAGGCGCGAGGTGTCGACCACCCGGAACATCGCCTGATTGACCTGGATCAGGTTGCCCTCTTTCGCCATGCGCTGTGCGACGACGCCATCGAAGGGCGCAACAATCTCGGTGTAGGACAGCTCAAGCTTGGCCATCTCGTAAGCCGCGCGCTGGGTGTCGAGATCGAAGCGCAGACGCTCGTGCGCTTCGGCGGCCAGCAGCTTGCGCTCGAACAGCTCCTGGGCACGGCGATACTCGGCTTCGAGCTTGCGCAGCATGGCCTCATTGCGCTGCAGCTCAAGACGCGGACGCTCCGGATCGATACGCGCCAGCACCTGCCCGGCCACGACCCGATCGCCCTCTTCGGCAAGCAGACGGAGCAGCACACCCGAAGTCTTGGCCACCACCTGGGCTTCGCCCGGCGCCTCGAGTGGCGCCGTGCCGCTGTAGCTGGCGGTCACGCCCTGGCGCACGGCCAAGGCAGTCTCCACCGGCACCGGCTGCTCTTCGCGCTCCTTGCCCTTCTTGTCGTCGTCGACCTCGGCGGAGGCTTCGCCCGTATCGGCGGGCGCATCGCTGCGGCCGCAGCCCACGGACAGCAGCAGAGCTGCGCATAGCACGCCCACTCCAAGCAGACGCAGGGGAGTCTTCGACACTTCAGGCAAGGGGAGCGCGCGCATGGCGTGTACCGGGCAGGGGCTGGGGAGGAGTGGTGTTATAGTTTCCTACAACACCACCCTTGTCAAGCACCAATCCGCCCGCTGAATGCGGTTGGCGTGGCGGTCTTGAGCGAGGACGCAAGGGTGAACGAGGGGTGGCACTGACGCGCGTGAAGAAGGGCATGCCAGCGCGGGGCGCCCACTGCCGTCGCGACGCTGGCGCGACGGGCTGAGGCTGGCCCCCTGCGGGCGGCTGCGGCTATACTCCGCCGCTTTCCAACGTGCCGTGAACCTGCCGAAAGACAGGTCAGCGCGCTCAGAACGCCACATCCCGACGCTGGAACCCATCGATGAAGCCGATCCTGCGAATCGTCGCAAGCCTCGCCCTGGCGACCGCTGCGCTGCCCGCCCTGGCCGAAGGCAATGCCGAGAATGGCAAGCTGCTGGCCTACACCTGCACCGGTTGCCACGGAATCGCGGGATACAAAAACGTCTACCCGCACTATCACGTGCCGAAGATCGCGGGCCAGAACTACGAGTATCTGGTGGCCGCATTGACCGCCTATCAGAACGGCGAGCGTCCACACCCGACCATGCGCGCACAGGCCGAGGGCTACAGCCAGCAGGAGCTGCGCGACATCGCGGCCTTCCTCTCCAGCTACAAGAACGGTGACGCCCAGTGAGCGCGAAGATCCTGACCTCTGCGGCGCTGGCCGCCCTGCTGACTGTATTCGCGACTCCCGCCGACGCGGGCCGCGGCAATGTCGAAGCCGGCCGCGAACTGGCCAAGACCTGCCAGGCCTGCCACGGTGCCGACGGCAACGGCATCGGTGACGGCCAGTACCCCAATCTGGCCGGCCAGTACGAGGACTACCTTCTCCACTCGCTGAAAGCCTACAAGTCCGGCGAGCGCAACAACGCGATCATGGCCGGCTTCGTCGCCGGCCTGGACGAACAGCAGATGGCGGATCTCGCCGCCTTCTTTGCCGCACAGAAGGGACCGCTGAGCGATCTGCGCGGCATGAAGTAAGCCGGCGCCGCTTCTCTGCCAACGAAAAACCCCGCGCCGAATGCGCGGGGTTTTTCGTTGGCGGGCCAGCTCTCCCCTTGGGAGAAGGAAACCTCCTCCCAAGGATCACCCTTAGAACCTACCAATGCACGCCGCGCATCAGCGCCGCGAAGGCGATCTGCTCCGACGAAGGCTGCACTTCCGCGCCCTTCTGACCCTGCGCCGCGGCCGAGTCGGGGAACAGCTGGAAGGCGGTGTTCATGACCACTTCGTAGGCCTTGGGGGCGATCGCATTCAGCACTGCGGCGAAGATGCCAAGGCGCGTCGCGATGCGGCTGGGCCGTTCGATGATCGCCTGCACGATCAGATCCGCCGCTTCGTCGGGCGAGATGGTCGGCACCGAGTCGTACATCTTGGTCGGCGCGATCATCGGCGTTCGCACCAGCGGCATGTTGATCGTGGTGAACGCGATGTTGTGGCCAGAGAACTCGCCCTGCGCGCAGCGGCTGAAGGCATCCAGCGCGGCCTTGGAGGCGACGTAGGCCGAGAAGCGCGGCGAATTGGCCAGCACGCCGATCGAGCTGATGTTGATGATCTGGCCGCGTCTGCGCTCGGTCATGCCCGGCAGCACGCCCATGATCAGACGCAGCGATCCGAAGTAGTTGAGCTGCATCGTGCGCTCGAAATCATGGAAGCGATCGTAGGAGAGCGCGATCGAGCGGCGGATCGAGCGGCCGGCGTTGTTGACGAGGATGTCGACCCGGCCGTGCTCGGCGATCACCTGTCGCAGCAGCTCATCGCAGGAATTCAGATCGGCGAGGTCAGCCGTGTAGGCATGACAGTTGCCGCCCGCGGCGATGATCTCGTCGCGCGTCTTGAAGAGTTCCTCCTGGCCGCGGGCGACGATGATCGTCACCGCGCCGGCCGCAGCCACCTTGAGCGCCGCTGAGCGGCCGATGCCGGATGAGGCGCCGGTGATCAGCACCACCTTGCCTTCGACGCGCCCGCGCAGCGAGCGATCAACGAACAGCTCCGGATCAAGGTGGCGCTCCCAGTAGTCCCACAGACGCCACGCGTAGTTCTCAAGATCGGGCACGCGGATACCCGAGCCCTTGAGAGCGCGCTCGGTCTCGCGGCAATCGAAACGCGTCGGATAGTTGATCAGCCCCAACACCGAAGAGGGGATGCCGAGATCCTTCAGCACCATGCCGGTGAAGCGCTTGACCGGCGCCAGGTTGCTGAGCGCCATTCGCACCGGTGCTGGAATGAAGCTGAACATGCGAGCATCGAGACGCATGGTCATCTGCGGCGCGTGGCCCGCGCGCGCGAACAGGTTCAACACCTCGCCGATCCGCCGCGGCGCGGGGTCGGTCAGATGGAAGCAGCCCCCATCCAGTCCAGGCTTGTGGGCGATGTGGTCCATGGCATCGGCGACGTAGTCGACCGGCACCATGTTCATGCGTCCGCCCTCGATGCCCATGGTCGGCATCCAGGGCGGCAACAGGCTGCGCAGCTTCTTGATCAGGGTGAAGAAGTAGTAGGGCCCGTCGATCTTGTCGATCTCGCCGGTTTTCGAATGGCCGATCACCATCGAGGGACGATAGATGCGGTAAGCGATCCGGCAGTGCTCCCGCACCACCTTCTCGGCTTCGTGCTTGGTGCGGAAATAGGGGTGATCGAGCTTCTCGGCTTCGGCGAACATGTCCTCGCGGAACACGCCGGTGTAGAGACCCGCCACGGCAATCGAGCTCGTATGGTGAAAGGTCTTGGCGCCGATCGCCTCGGCGCATTCGATGGCGTGGCGCGTGCCGTCGACGTTCGGGCCGATCTGCGCCTCCGCGCTGGCGGCGAGGTCGTAGATCGCTGCAAGGTGGAAGAAATGCTTGACCTGGCCGGACAGCGCCTTCAGCTGTGCGGCCGAGACACCGAGCTTGGACTTCGACAGATCCCCGATCACCAGCTGGACTCGCGTCATGTCCCAGCCCATGCGCTCGCCAATGTCCTTCAGCTTGGCCTGCGAACTCTTGCGCACCAGCACATGGATCGTGCCCTTGCGCTTCAGCAGGTTGCTGATCAGATGCCGGCCGATGAAGCCGGTGGCGCCGGTGACGAAATAGCTCATTGCGGTCCCTCCCTCGTGGTCGTCTGCGGCGTCCGAACGCCCCCGTCCGGCGCCCCATGGTATGGGCGCCACGATAGCGCCAGTTCCGCGCTGCGCCTACCCGTCATCTGCAGGTCACTTCAATGCAATCCGACTGACCCCGTTCCGTCATGCCAGGCTTCGATGCTTGCGGGCTTCGGGAAATCTCTCCCGGCACCTGGAGCCCGCCATGCAGAAAGACGCCAGCCCCCTTCCCTACGGTCCGGAAGACTTCGACTTCGAGGACAGCAACCGCTCCGGCAACGCCCACTTCGCCGACGTGCTGGCCAGCCGCAGCCGCCGCCAGCTGCTGAAGGGCGGCCTGGCCGCTGCGGTCGGCGCGATGTTCGTCAGCCAAGAGGTGTTCGCCAAAGGCGGCGAAGCCTTGCCGGCCTTCTTGAACGGCGAGAAGTCGCTGCCGCTGCCGCTGCCGCGGCGTCCAGCCTTTCAGCCCATCGCGGCCAATCGCCTCGATGCGGTCACCGTACCGCCGGGCTACACGGCGCGCGTCGCCTTCCGCTGGGGCGATGCCCTGTTCACCGACTCGCCGGCCTACAAGACGGACGGCACCAACACCGGCGCGGATCAGGAGCGTCTGATCGGCCAGAACCACGATGGCATGCACTACTTCCCGCTCGGCGGCCGCCAGGAAGAGCGCAACCGCAACGGCCTGCTGGTGATGAACCACGAGTACATCGAGCAGACCGAGCTGCACCCCAACGGACAGGTGCTGGTGGAGGGCAAGCGCCTGCCCGATGACGTCCGCAAGGAAATCGCGGCCCACGGCGTCAGCGTCATGGAGGTCGCGCGCCAGGACAACGGCAACTGGAGCGTGGTGCGCGATTCGCGCTTTAACCGCCGCATCACCGCCAACACGCCCTGTGAGATCGGCGGACCGGTGCGCGGCTCGAGCTTCGTCGTGACCAAGTACAGCCCCGACGGCACCCGCACCCGCGGCACCATCAACAATTGTGCGCATGGCTTTACGCCCTGGGGCACCTATCTGACCTGCGAGGAGAACTGGGCCGGCTACTTCGTCAACACCGGCACCCGGCCGCGCGAGCAGAGCCGCTATGGCGTTGCGACCAGCACCAGCCGCTACCGCTGGGAAACGACGGAAGAGCGCTTCAACACCACGCCCACCGCCAACAGCGCCGCCGGCGATTTCCGCAACGAGACCAACGGACAGGGCTGGATCCTCGAGATCGATCCGTCCAACCCGGACGCCATGCCGGTCAAGCGCACCGCGATGGGCCGCTTCGCGCACGAGGGCTGCGTGTTCGCGCCGGTCGTGGTCGGACGTCCCATGGTGTTCTACTCGGGCGACGACTCGCAGAACGAGTACATCTACAAGTTCGTGACCCGCGACGTGTACTTGCCCGCCCCGCTGACCGTAGCCCAGAACGCGCTGGATCGCGGCACGCTCTACGTGGCGAAGTTCAACGCGGACGGCAGCGGTGAGTGGCTGCCGCTGGATTTCGACGATGCGGGCTTCAAGGCCAAGGCAGCCGCCGCTGGCGTCAATTTCAGCAGCCAGGCGGATGTGCTGGTCAACACGCGTCTCGCCGCCGACGTGATGGGCGCGACCAAGATGGATCGCCCCGAGTGGGGCGCGGTCGATCCGCGCACGGGACAGGTCTATTTCACGCTGACCAACAACAGCGCCCGGACCGCCGCGCAGCGCGACGCCTCGAACCCCCGCGGGCCCAACCCGTTCGGCCACATCGTGCGCTGGCGCGAAGCCGGCAACGACCACGCCGCCACGCGCTTCGCTTGGGACATCTTCATGCTCGCCGGCACCGAGGCCGACAGCGCGAATCCCGCGGCCGGCGGCACGGCCAAGCTTGACGCCAACTCCATCCACGCGAGCCCTGATGGCTTGTGGTTCGACGACGGCGGCCTGCTGTGGATCCAGACCGACATGAGCGGCAGCCAGCTCAACTCCGGGCCCTTCGGCAACAACGCCATGCTGGCGGTGGATCCTGCCACCGGCGACATCCGCCGCTTCCTGGTCGGCCCGGTCGGCTGCGAGGTCACCGGCGTGGTCTGCACGCCCGACCTGCGGACCATGTTCGTCAATATCCAGCACCCCGCCGACGGCAGCAGCTGGCCCGACGGCAACGGCGCGCGCCCGCGCTCGGCCACCGTGATCGTCACCAAGAACGACGGCGGCATCATCGGCACCTGAGCCCAGTCCGGTCCACTGAGCGGCGGCGAGTGCGGTTTCCGCGCTCGCCGCCGTTTTGCGTTTGACCCTCGTTTCCGCAGCGTGCTATCAACGCGCTCCCGGCGCCAGGGGCGCCGCATGACTCCCGGGGGAACCGTTCCATGAGCGATCTGAAGAGCCAGTTCGAAGCCGCCGCCGTCGCAGTGAAATCCCTGTCTGACCGCCCCGATAACGACACCCTTCTGCAGCTGTATGCGCTGTACAAGCAGGGCGCCGAAGGCGACGTCAATGGCCCCAAGCCCGGCTTCTTCGACTTCGTCGGCACGGCCAAGTACGAGGCCTGGACCAAGCTCGCCGGCACGTCCAAGGACGATGCGATGAAGAAGTACATCGCGCTGGTGAAAAAGCTGACCGGCTGAGCCGCCCGCCACGCGCCGAAAGGCGCCCTCCTTGGACACCCCACCAATGGCGCGCGACACCCGCGAGCGCATCCTCGAAGCGAGCCTTGCGCTGTTCAACGCGCGCGGCGAGCCCAACGTCAGCACCAACCACATCGCCGACGAGCTGGAGATCAGCCCCGGCAATCTCTACTACCACTTCCGCAATAAGGACGACATCATCGAGCAGCTGTTCGCGCGCTTCGAGGCGCGCATGGACAGCGCGCTCGCAGCCCCTGACGACCGCCTGCCGACGCTGGAGGACATCTGGCTGCAGCTGCACGCGGTGTTCGAGTGCATCTGGGATTTCCGCTTCGTCTACCGCGATCTGGTCGACATCACCAGCCGCAACCGCAAGCTGCGCATGCACTTCGCGCGCATCTTCAAGCGCGCTGGCGAGAATGCCATCCGGATCATGCAGGGTCTGGTGCGCGCGGAGGTCATGCGTGCCAGCGCCGATGAGATCCAGGCCACGTCGACCAACATCCTGCTGATCTCGACCTTCTGGCTGAACTTCAGCGCGGTGCGCGGCGAGCAGGACGAGCGCGAGAGCGTCAACCGCGGCATCCACCAGGTGCTGATGCTGATCGCCCCTTTCCTGCGCGATGCCGAGCGCGTGCACCTGCATCATCTGCTGGCGGCGTACAGGTGAAGAGCCGGGATTCGGGATTGGGAATTGGGGATTCGACGCCTGAGTCGATCGAGCGCGAGGGCCTTCAGGCGACGTGTTCTGCGCAGTGTGGACGGCCGACCGCGTCAAACCTGCTTCACTGAGCCCCTCTCCCCTCGTGGGAGAGGGGTTGGGGAGAGGGGGCTCGGGCAGCATCCTGCCCTCTCCTGGATCAGCACTGCGTCGCGCAGCGGATCGCCACAGATGGGAACCCGCAAGCAACAAGGCCCGCATCAGCGGGCCTTGTTGCTTGCGGCGCGGCGAGTTCGCCTCAGGCGCGACGCGTGCTCTTGCGGGCGGCGGGCTTGACTGCGCGACGCGCGGGAGCTCGCTTCGCCGCGGGCTTGCGCTTGGTCGTGCCTTTCAACGTACGGCCCAGCAGCTTCTCCACGCGGGCGATGAGCGGCTTGCTGGCCTGCTCGACGCGGCTGCGGACCTGCTCGGCCAACTCCACCACACGGCCACTGGCAGCGCCGGCCTCCAGCTGCACGCGCTCGGCGAGGCGGCGGCTGCGGTTCTCGATACGCCCCAGCAAGCCGCGGCCTTCGCGACGAGCAATGGCGGCCACGCCAAGCGCGGCGAGGGTGAGGTTGCGAGGCGTCAGCTCAGCCTTGGCGGGTTTGGCGACACGACGGGCTTTGATCTGCTTCATGGGAGGGTTCCTGCTCGCGGAGCGAAGCGCCGGATGGCGCACGCGGCACCGCAACGGCGCCGCATCGCATGCTAGGTTTGCGCGATAGAACAAACACACTACGCGCACCGCGCGTGTCGGGAGGATGGAATGGCCAAGAGCAAAGCCTGGGCGGCGTTTCCCCATGACAGCAAGGGCTTCGACTTCGCTGGCGCCAAGCTGGAGAAAGCATGGGCGAAACTGCACGCGGGCGACAGCGAGCCCTACCCTGACGAAGCCGATGTCGCCGCCAGCCTGAAGGCTGCGAAGCTGAAGCTCGACCCCGCTGAATCCGCCACGATGCTGCAGCAGGCGTGGCGCGCCTTCCACGCCGGCGATTTCCAGCAGGCCTTTGAACTGGGCGAATCGCTGGGCGTGCTCGGCGCATCGGTGGCGGTGAAGGCCGGCGGCATCCACGGCAGTCATCTGCTCGACAGCGATGCCGCCAAGCTCAAGCGCTACGAACAGCTGGTGACGCTGGCCGAAGCCGCAGCCGAAGCCCTGCCCAAGCGGGCCAACAGCCACTTCCGCCGGGCGTTCGCGATCGGCCGCTACAGCCAGAGCATCTCCATTGCCAAGGCGCTGACGCAGGGCCTGGCCGGCAAGGTCAAAGAAAGCCTAGACGCCACGCTGAAACTCGCGCCGAAGCACGCCGAGGCACATACCGCGCTGGGGCTGTACCACGCCGAGATCATCAACAAGGTCGGCAGCATGCTCGGAGGGCTGACCTATGGCGCCAAAGCCGCGGTCGGCGAGAAACACCTCGCCACCGCCGTCGAGCTGACCCCCGACTCGCCGATCGCCCACATCGAGTACGGCAACGGCCTGATGCTGCTCTACGGCGACAAGCGCGAGGACGACGCGGCCGCGGCCTATGAGCGCGCCGCCAAACTGAAGCCCAAGGACGCCATGGAGAAGCTCGACGCCGAGTACGCGCGCAGCCAGCTCGAGGACGAGTGAGGCGCTGGCGGGCAGTGCGCGCTTTGCCCCACGGTCGCCCTCTGCTACTTGAGTGAAGCGAGATACGCCGTCATCGCCTGCAGGTCTTCCTGCGGCAGTTCGGCATAGTCACGCTTGGCCTTGATCGCGCGCGGCGACAGATCGTCCTGCACCGATTCGTCGGCGATCGCGAAATGCAGGATCTCGGTCTCGGACAGACGCGAACCGACGCCGTCGAGCGGACTGCGCGGGCTGCCCTCGCCGGCGATCGAGTGACACATCAGGCAGTCGTTCGCCTCCAGCACGGCGCGGCCGCGCGCCAGCCGCGCGGCGTCGACGCCGTCCGCGGCCACCGCAACGTGCGCGGGGTCCGCAGGCGGGTTCTGCACCGCCGCGAAGGCCGCGGACAGCAGTACGACCATTAGACCGGTGATAGCGGCAAGGCGGCGGGCCCAGAGTTCTCGCATGGTGTGTCTCCTGTCGGTGGAATGCAGTGATCGGCTTCAGGCGAGATCGAAGATCTCGGAATGCAGTCGGGCGAGCGGCACGCCGAGGGCGTCGAGACTGCGCTCGGACAGACGGATCATCGGTTCGGGGCCGCACACGAAGTAGTGCAAACGATCGCGCTGCCCAGGCAAATGGCGATTCAATACCTCGGCAGTGATGAAGCCGCGCTCGCCCTGCCAATCGTCCGGCGGATCACCGAGCACGTGCACCAGCTTGAGCGAGAGCCGCTGCTGCAGGGCTTCAAGCTCCTCACGGAAGACGATGCGCTCGATGTCGCGGTTGCCATAGAACAGCCACAGCGGTCGGGTGTCTTTCTGGTCAGCCAGCCAGCGCAGCAGGCTCATCACCGGCGCGATGCCGACGCCGCCGGCGATGAACACGAGACCCGGCGCGTCCTCGTGCCCGCGAACGCCGAAGCTGCCGTAGGGGCCATCCACCCAGGCGCGCTCGCCGGGCTGAAGGCTGCCGATGGTGCGAGTGAAATCGCCCAGCTCCTTGATGGTGAACTCCAGTCTGCCCGGCCGACTGGGGCTGGAAGCGATCGAGAACGGATGCTCGCGCATGGCGAAAGGCGAGGCCCGCAGGCTCAACCAAGCGAACTGGCCGGCGCGATAGTCGAAGCCCTGCCCGTCCTCGGGCTCGATGGCCACGGTCCAGCTTCGCCCACGCTCGCGCCGCACCTCGACCACTTTCCAGGGCCGACGCATCAAGGCCAGCGGACGCAGTCCCCGCACCCACAGCACCAGGCCCAGCCAGAACGCGCCGAGCCCGGCCCACAGCGCGTACTTCCACGGCGCTTCCAGATAGCTGGCCGAGCCCAATACGTGGACGAAGGCGGCGGCCAGGCCGATCACTGCCAGCACCACATGCACGCGGCGCCAGCGGTCGTACTCCAGACGAAGCTGCTTGCGCCACAGCGAGCTGGCGACCAGCGCGAGAAAGGCGAACAGCCCGACCCAACCGGCGCTCATGTGGATGGGTAGGTTGACGAATTCGAAACGTCCCACCGCCGCCGGAAAGCGCAGCAGCAGGATCAGGGCGTGCGCCACCAGCAGTGCCGTCGCGATCGAGGCGAGGTAGCGGTGGAAGTAGTAGATGAGGTCGATGCCAAAGGGCGCAGTCGCCCGCTTGAAGCGCGCGGTCAGCGCGAACTGCAGGCCCATCATCGCCAGCGAGGCATAGCCCAGCGCCAGCGCGAAATCCCACCAGAACCCACCGGGTCGCGGGCGCTCGCCGAGCAGCAGCAGGCCGAGCGGAGCGATCACCAGCAGCACGTAGATTCCGAGCCAGAAGGCGGCACGCTGTGCCAAGGGCTTGGAAGGGCTGGGCGGGGACATGCAGCGCTCCGGGCGATCACGAAAGGTGAGCATGCCTGCAGCTCAAGGCCCGCACCCGATCCTGATCAAATCCGTGTCCGCAGTCGGTGTCTAGACTGCAAGGCACCGGGCTGCGCGGGGGCAACTTGCATGGATCTGACTCGGATGCGCTTGCATCGGCTGCTTCTCAGCGCCTGTGCGCCCCTGCTCTGGGCCGGGCTGGCCACGCTGCAGCCGGCGCAAGCCCAGCTGCTAGAGGCGGCCGACACCTGTCTCGCTTGTCACGACGACCCGCAGCTCAATGCGGTGCTGCATGGGCCGCACGCGGTGCTGTCAGACCCGCGCAACCGCTTCGCCGAAGCAGGCTGCGCCAGCTGCCACGGCGCCAGCGAGGCCCATTTGCGAAGGCCGCCGCACGGCGAACCACGCGCTGCCACCGACGTGCGCTTCGCCAAGGGCGAGGGCGGCGGCACCGGCGATGCGGTCTGCATCGACTGCCACCGCGGCAGCACGATGCACTGGAGCGCCAGCGCGCACGCTGATGCCGGGCTGGCCTGCGTCGACTGCCATCAGCTGCACACCCTCGACGATCCCATGCTGAGCGCCAACACCGAGGTCGAGCGCTGCGCCAGCTGCCACCGCAAGGAGCATGCGGAGTTCCTTAAGGTTTCCGCGCACCCGCTGGACCTCGGCCGCATGCAGTGCAGCGACTGCCACGCCGCGCACGGCAGCGCCACGCCAGCCGCATTGACCCGCAGCACGCTCAACGAGACCTGCCACGAATGCCACGCCGAGATGCGCGGCCCCTTCCTGTGGGAGCACCCGCCGGCCGCCGAGGACTGCATGAGCTGCCACAGCCCGCACGGCAGCTCGCATGCGGCACTGCTGAAGCAGCGCACGCCCTTCCTCTGCCAGCAGTGCCATCTGGCGCAGTTCCATCCGAGCACTGCGCTGTCGGGCACTGGGCTGTCGGGCAGCAGCCTGCCGTCGGGCTCGACCTCGCTGATGGGCCAGGACTGCCTCAACTGCCATCAGCAGGTGCACGGCAGCAACCATCCTTCCGGCGTCAGCGCTACGCGTTAGCAGGCTGTTGAAAAGCAGCCTGCTAGCCCGGCCAGGGATGGCCGGGACGACGAAGCAAGCGCGCAAGCGATGGATGTGTGGTGAGGCGGTACGGACCTGCGCCGGACCGCCGACTTGAAGAACTCCCCGGAAGGGGGTCTTTCAACAAGCCGTTAGGGAAGCCCTGATGTATCAGAGCTTCCCGTGCGCCAGGGATGGCGCGCCCGCGAATCAAGCACGCAAGTGCCTGATTCAGCGTGAACGAGTACGGACAGGCGCCGGACTCATGACGTCTGAACGACTCCCGGACGGAGCTGCTCAGACCTTGCTTTGGAGACCGCCATGCACTGCAGGATCGCACCGCTTGCCACGGCACTCGCCCTCGCGCTGGCCTGCAGCCGAACCGTCGTCGCCGCCGACGGGCAGGCCCCAGAGTGGCTGCCCGTCAACGACGACTGCCAAAGCCTGGTGATACGCGCAGCCTTGCCCAGCACCGATCCCTTCCGCCGCGGCGACCTCGCCGGACGAAGGCAGGACGAAGGTGCGCTTGGCCTGCTGGATCTGCTGCTGTGCACACCGCTGGCGCCAGAGTCATCGCGCTACTGGCGCGCGGAAGTGCGCGATGCAGGCGGTCCGCAGCCGAGGGTCGCGCTCGGCCTCGGCGAAGCCGGGCGCTGGCGCATCGAGGCCGAGGGCGAGCGTCTGTCCAGCGGCGTGACCCGCGTGCTGACGCCGATGCGCGGCAACGGCCGCGGCGGCTTCAGCCTGCCCGCGAGCTGGGTGCCCGGTGCGACCACCGCCGCGATGCGCGCACTGCTGCCCTCGCTGCTGCCCGTCGAACTGGAGCGTCGTCGCGGCCAAGCCGAGCTGCGCGGCCGCGCCCTGCTGGGCCCGCACCTGCAGCTGGACGCGCGCTATCGCGAGAGCCAGCAGTCCGGCCTGCGCCGCTTCGCCGCGGTAACCGGCAATACCGGCGGCAATGCGCGCGCGATCCTGCTCGCCGCCCCGCTCGACCAGCGCACGCGCACGGCCGATCTCGGCCTGCTGCATGTCGGACCACGCCTGCAGCTGCGGAGCGGTTTCTATCTCTCGCACTTCGACAATGCGATCGATGCATTGAGCTGGCAGACGCCCTTCGCCCAGGTGGCCGGCTGGGCGTCGGGGACAGGCGCGCCTGCGCTGAATCGCGCCCAGCCGGCGCCCGACAACCGCTTCCATCAGCTGAGCCTGGCCATCGGCTATGCGCTCTCGCCGAGCCTGCGCCTCAACGTCGATCTCGCCGCAGGGCAGATGCGTCAGAACCAGGCCTATCTCGACTACAGCGCGGTGCCGGCCCTGCTGGCGCTATCGGTGCCGCTGCCGCGGCCGGACCTCGACGGCCGCGTCGATACGCGCTTGCTCAGTCTGCGCCTGGCCAAGCGTTCGGACAGCGCCTTGCGATGGGATGCTCGCCTGCGTATCGATGACCGCGACAACCGCACGCCGGTCGACGAGTTCGTCTACCTCAGCGGCGACAGCGAGGCGCAGAACACGGCCACCAGCAGCGCGCGCCGACGCTTCAACGTCGCCCCCAGCTATCGCGACAGCCTGTACGCGCTCGGCGCAGGCTGGCACCCGGACCGCCGCTTCGGCATCGACGCCGAACTCGCCCACCAGGCCATCGCGCGCACGGCCTCGGCGCGCAGCGACAGCCGCGAGCAGCGACTGCTGCTCAAGCTGCGGCACCGCGTGGGCGAGCGCTTCGACTACGGTTTCAGGATGGGCGGCGCGGACCGCGAAGGCTCGACCTACCTTGGCAGCCGCGACTTTATTGAAGGCCACAGCCCCGACTACATCGCCACCGTGCCCGGCGCCTTCGAGAACCTGCCGGGGCTGCGCCAATACCACCTCGCCGATCGCCGCCGCCACCAGATGAGCGGCTTCGCCAGCTTCGCGGCGAGCGAGCGCAGCCAGTGGAACTTCAACCTCGGCGAAGTGCGCGACGACTATCGGGCCTCGGAGTTCGGCCTGACCGACAGCCGCATCCGCCATCTGCAGCTGGATCTCTCGCAGGGGCTCACTCAGCACCTCTGGCTGAACGCGTTTGCCGGCCGCGAATGGCTGGATGCCGCGCAGCGCGGACGGGCCTTCCAGGGCGGCGCCAGCCGCCTGCCGCAGGCCAACGACCCCAGCCGCAACTGGGCGGTGGAGCATGCAGATACGGTCGACAGCCTCGGCCTCGGCCTCGCCCATCGCGCGCCGGGCTCGCGCCTGCGCCTGCGTGCTGATGCCGGCCTCAGCGATGCGCAGGGCGCGCTGCGCGTGAGCACAGGCAGCGCGCTCAGCAGCGCGCCCCTGCCCGATACCCGCGCCCGCCTGCTGCGCCTCGATGCCAGCCTCGACTACGCGCTGCGCGAAGGCCTCGAACTCGGCCTGCACTACCGCCTCGAACGCTTCGACGGCGCCGACTTCGCCGAGGACGGCAGCGCGCCGAACACGCTGGCCAACGTCATCCTGCTGGGTGACGAAAGCCCCGACTACCGTGCGCAGGCCTGGCTGTTGAGTCTGCGCTGGCGGTTCTGAGCGGCGTTCGGACGCTGCGTAGACACGCCGATGGCAGAACACCTGTCCACCCTGAGCAGAGGCGGAGAGCCGGTGGGTCAAGACCCACCCTATGGCTGCCGCAGGGTTCCTGACCGAGCCCGTAGCGGCCGCGTGGGCCGCGACTCGCCAGGTGTCCGCCGCACCGGATGTCTGCACCCCATAGGGTGGGTCTTGACCCACCGAAACACGCCCCTCGCCCCGGTTCATGCCGAGCCCGGATGTCTGCACCCCATAGGGTGGGTCTTGACCCACCGAAGCACGCCCCTCGCCCCGGTTCATGCCGAGCGAAGCACGACCCTGGCCCCGGTTCATGCCGATCAATGCACGACCCTCGCCCCGGTTCGTGCCGATCAGCCCCACGCGGCGGGGCCTGACGAGTCCGTAGGCCTGCCACATGCGGCACCCACGCATGAGCAGCATCGATTGCGGGCTAGCATGGGCACGTCCCTCACCCGCACGGCCCCACCCGATGATCCCCGATGCCGGCAGCCACTACCCCATCCTCACCGCCATGCTGGCCCCTGCCCTGCTGATGGCCGCGACCGGCTCGCTGCTGATCTCGGCCAACAACCGGCTGGCGCGCGTGGTCGATCGCCTGCGCGCACTCATCCAGACACGCGGCGAATGCGGCAGCGATGAGCTGCGCGCCGCGGTCGATCGACAGATCAAGCAGCATCGCCGCCGCAGCCACTACGTGCTGCGCGCCTGCGTGCTGCTGTACGTGGCGCTGGGCGCCTTCGTCGCCACCAGCCTCGCGCTTGCGATCGACGCCTACACCGGCTTCGCGCTGGGCGAAGTGCCCGCGGGCTTCGCCCTGTTCGGCGTCGCCTCGCTGCTGGTGGCCAGCCTGGCCATGGGGCTGGAAGTGCATCTGGCGGTGAACGGCCTGAATACCGAGCTGGAGCTCAGCCTGAAGCGGCAGGCGCCCGTCGCGGCAAAGGGAAAGGACTGAGAGCATGTGAAAAAACCATCCACCTACTGCGGCCGCCTCTGGACGTCCGTGGCGGCAGCGCGCTCCGCGAATTCCGCGGTCATTTGGCTCGCCAAACTCCCTTGAATTCACGTCGCGCGCTTTGCCACGAACGCCCAGAGACGCCCTCGCTACGGCGTCTGGGATTTTTCACACGCTCTGACTCGCGCGTCAGCGGCCTCACGGCCTAAGCGGCGGGCCGCAGGCCTCGCCAGAGCTGCGCCATCCGCCGCAGCGACGCGTCAGCCGACGCGTCGTCCAACAGCGAAGCGATTTCGACCCAAGCCAGCGCCAGCGACTCCTCGCTGACCGCGAAGGCCTCGTGGTCGCCAGCACGGACCACATAGCGCACGTCGTAATGCCAGTGCCCAGGCACATCGGCACGCTTGGGAATCCAATGGCGGTCGAGGTCGAACAGCTCGCCTTCGAGGAACAGCCCGCGCAGGCCAGACTCTTCCTCGGCCTCGCGCAGAGCAACGGCGGCGAGATCCGCGTCGCCATCGGCATGCCCACCCAGCTGCAGCCAGCGCTGCAGCTTGCGATGGTGGGTCAGCAGCACGCGCTGGCCATCCTGCGAGACCAGCCAAGCCGAGCCAGTGAAGTGGCCTTCGAGACGCTCGCGCGAAAAGGCCAGCGGGTCGGCCAGCAGGGCGATGTACTCGGCAGCGAGGTCTGCCTGCGGAGGGCAGCGCACGGCGTGTGCTTGAAACGCCGCGCGCAGATGCGCGCGGCGTTCGGGCGTGTCGATCAAGGGACCCATGGGCCGCTTACGCGAACGGATCCTTGAGCACGATGTTGGCGTTGCGGTCGGGGCCGGTCGACACCATCGCCAGCGGGCATCCGACCAGTTCCTCCAGCGAGCGCAGGTAGGCGCGCGCGGCAGGCGGCAGCTTGTCCCACTCGGTCACGTTGTGGGTGGATTCGCTCCAGCCCGGGAACTCCAGGTAGACGGGCTCGCACTCTTCCCAGCCGGCCGCGTCGAGCGGCGCGTACTCGGTTTCTTTGCCTCGGTAGCGGTAGCCGATGCACATCTTCAGGCTGGGCAGGCCGTCGAGCACGTCGAGCTTGGTCACGCAGAGCCCCGTGATGCCGTTGATCGCGACCGCACGCTTCAGCGCGACGATGTCGATCCAGCCGCAGCGACGCGGGCGGCCAGTGGTGGCGCCGAACTCCTGGCCGCGGCGACGAATCTCCTCGCCCAGTTCATTCTTCAGCTCGGTCGGGAACGGACCGCCGCCGACGCGGGTGGCGTAGGCCTTGGCAATACCCAGCACGTAGTCGATGGCGTCCGCACCCACGCCGGTCCCGGCGAGCGCGCCGCCGGTGGTGGTGTTGCTGGAGGTGACATACGGATAGGTGCCGTGATCGATGTCAAGCAGCGAGCCCTGGGCGCCCTCGAACAGCACCTGCCGGCCCTGCTTGCGCAGCTCGTGCAGGAGGCCGGCGACGTCGGCCTTCATCGGCTCGACGTACTCGCCGAACGCCAAGGCTTCGTCGAGCGTCTTCTGGTAGTCGACCGCTTCGACGCCCAGATACTGGGTCAGCACAAAGTTGTGATAGTCGAGCACGCTGCGCAGCTTCTCGGCCAGCTCACTCGGGTAGTGCAGATCGGAGACGCGCACACCGCGACGAGCGACCTTGTCCTCATACGCTGGGCCGATACCGCGACCCGTGGTGCCGATCGCCTTGCCGCCTGCCTTCTTCTCGCGCGCCTGATCCAGCGCGATGTGGTACGGCATGATCAGCGGCGTCGCCGGGCTGATCTTCAGCCGCGAGCGCACATCGATACCTTCGGCTTCGAGTTCGCCGATTTCCTTCTGCAGGGCCGCAGGCGATAGCACCACGCCGTTGCCGATCATGCACAGCACGCCGGGGTGCAGGATGCCCGACGGGATCAGGTGCAGCACCGTTTTCTTGCCGCCAATGACCAGCGTGTGGCCGGCGTTGTGGCCGCCCTGGAAGCGCACCACGCCACCGACGCGCTCGGTGAGAAGGTCGACGATCTTGCCTTTGCCTTCGTCGCCCCACTGCGCCCCAAGAACTACAACCGACTGACCCATTTCAAGCACTCCACATTGATGATCGTTTCGGCACCCCACCGTGGGGCGACGTCGCCTTCGGCTTCAGGCTCCTGCCTGAAGCTCGAAGGCCGGCGGCGGGCTCCTGCCTGCCGCGCTCAAGCCCGCGGGCAACCGGTGGTTGCGCGGCTCTATTGAATTCTTGTTGGGTGGGCCTTGGCTCACCGTTGGCGCGAATCGGCCGCCACCTGCACGTGCGCCAGAAACGCCAAAGCCGGGGTACTAGACCCCGGCTTTGCGAGATTATCCGCGAATCCTGCCGCCGCTGCACCCCCGGGTGAGGCCCGGGAAGCTTCAGCGCACGAACTGCAGGGCAATGAGGCCCACCATCACCAGCAGGGCACCGATCTGCCTCAGCGCCCTCACATCCAACTGCATCAGCCGCTCGGCCGCCTGCTTCCAGGCGCCAGGGGCAGCAAGCAGCAGCAGGCCTTCGATCACCAGTACCAGGCACAGGGCAGCGAGCAGGTCGGTCATCGCTCCGAACTCCAAGAGCGGCGCGCCTCAGGCGCGCCGCGCCCCAACATCAGCGCTGCGGCGCTTGCTCGAAGAAGCGCAGGAACTCGGCGTCACGATCGAGCACCAGCACGCTGTCTCCGCGCGCGAAGGCTTCGCGATAGGCCTGCAGGCTGCGGTGGAAAGCGTAGAACTCGGGGTCGACCCCGTAGGCCTCGGCGTAGATCTCGGCGGCACGCGCATCGCCTTCACCGCGGATGAGCTCGGCGTCGCGCTGCGCCTCTGCCACCAGCACCTGGCGCTGACGGTCGGCGTCGGAGCGGATCGTCTCCGAGATCTCCTGGCCTTCCGCGCGCAGCTCGTTCGCCACCCGCAGGCGTTCGGCGCGCATGCGCTGGAAGACCGAACCGATCACCTCGCTGTCTTCGGGCAGATCGATGCGCTTGATCCGCACGTCGACCACTTCGATACCCAGCTCACGCACGCGCTGGTTGCCCACGTCGACGAAGCGCTGCGCCAGATCGCGGCGCTCGCCGGCGACCACCGCCTGCAGGGTGCGCTGGGCGATCTCGTTGCGGATGACCTCGGTGATGATCGGCAGGAGACGCTGGCGGGCCTGCTCTTCGATGCCGCTGGTGGCGGTGTAGAAGCGCTGCACGTCAGCGATGCGCCACTTAACGAAGAAGTCGACATTGACGTCCTTCTTCTCGAAGGTGAGGTAACGCTCCGGCCGCGAGTCCAGCGACAGGATGCGGCGGTCGAAACTCATCACGTTCTGCACCAGCGGCAGCTTGAAGTGCAGGCCGGGCTGGATGTCGGTCTCGACCACGCGGCCCAGCTGGAAGCGGATGCCGACGTGGCTTTCCTCAATCTTGTACAGGCTGGACAGCAGCACCAGCAGCACGGCTGCGATGGCGATCAGCAGGGAGGGTCTCATTGGCGGGTCTCCTCACGGCTCGGACGTTCGGGGCGGCCACTGTTGCGGTTGCGCTCGCTGCCAGGCGGGGCGGCCGAGCTCGAAGCAGGCGAGCTGGGCTGCAGCTGCGGCAGAGCGGCTGCGGCGGCAGGCAGGCGCGACTGCGGGCCTTGGCCGCTGTCCTCGCCGACGGGCAGGTACAGCACGTTGTTGCCATCGCCCGAATAGATCGTGCGGTTGTTGGCCAGCACTTCCTGCATGGTTTCGAGATACAGACGACGACGGGTAACCTCGGGCGCTTTGCGGTACTCGTCGGCGAGCAAGCTGAAGCGCTGAGCTTCACCCGTCGCTCGCGCGATCACCGCATCGCGGTAACCCTCAGCCTGCGTGCGTACGCGCGCAGCCTCGCCTCGGGCTTCCGGCACCACCGTGCTGCGGTAGGCCTCGGCTTCGCTCTCGATGCGCTCCTTGTCTTCGCGCGCGCTGATGGCGTCGTCGAAGGCCTGCCTGACTTCCTGCGGCGGACGCGCGTTGGGGATATTCAGCACGGTCACCTGCAGCCCGGTGCTGTAGCTGTCAAGGGTCGCCTGGAGGCGCGTCTGGGCCTCTGCGGCAAGGGCCGCGCGCTCTCCGGTCAGGATGGTATCCATCTGGCTTCCGCCGATGACGTCGCGGATCGCGCTCTCGGCCGCCTGCTTCAGGGTTTCCTCGGCCTCGCGGGTGCCAAAGAAGAAATTCTTCGGGTCGCTGACCACAAACTGCACGCCGTAGTCGATCTGCACGATGTTCTCGTCTGCGGTCAGCAGGCGGACCTGGTCGGAGACGCTGCGCACGCGGGTGACGTCGAGCTTCAGCACCTGCTCGATCGGGTTCGGCCACTTCAGATTCGGCCCTGGCGGCATGATCCGGTCGAACTTGCCGAAACGCAGCACGACGCCACGCTCGCGCTCGTCTACGAGCACCACCGAATCAAACGCAGCCCAGGCCAGCACGGCCAAGAGCACGAGCAGCAGCAAGCCACGCCCGAACGGGTCCTGCCCCTCGCCACGACGCGATGCATCGCCGCCGCCTGAGCCGCCGAAGACGCGGTTGAGGCTGGCCTTCAGCTTGTTGAGGAAAGCCTCGACATCGGCGCCGGGATCGTTGTTGTTGTTGTTGCCGTTCCAGGGGTCGCGGTCCTTGCCGCCACCGCTGCCTCCGCCGCCAGGTTGATTCCAGGCCATCGAGTGCTCCAATACGTGATCGCTGCGCTGCCCGCTGTCGGCTCGCCGTGCAGCCGTCTTTACGGGCGTGAATCCAAGGCGCCGGAGTGTAGCAGCCGCCCGGCGAGGCATCGTGGAGGTGGCGTCGCGAGCCCTCAGAGACCCGGGCGCTCGACCTCCCACTCTTCCATGGGGGCGCTCAAGGACTCCCCCAAGCGGTCCCGGAACGCGGGAAACTCTGCCGCCAGCTTGGCCGCCTGCGCACGCGGCAGATCGATCGCGATTTGCCAGCCCTGCTCGTCGCTGAGCTCTTCGCGCACCGCTCCAAGTGCGAACAGGCGCGCCCGCAGGCGCCCCTCGGCGACCGGCAAGGCCACACTGGCGCTGATCCGCTCGGAGGCGAAGCGTTCGCTGATCGCACTGCGCAGCAGATCGAGGCCAAGGCCGTCGCGCGCCGACACGAACACGCGTTCGGCGCCGTCCTCGACTCGATCGCGGCGCGATGCCGCGCCCACCATGAGATCGATCTTGTTGAAAACCTGGATCTGCGGGATATCGCCCGCACCGATCTCGGCCAGCACGCTCTCGACGTCAGCCACGCGCTCGCGCAGCTGCGGATCCGCGGCATCGATCACGTGCAGCAAAAGATCCGCCTCGCGCGCCTCGGACAGCGTCGAGCGGAAGGCCGCAACCAGCTCGTGCGGAAGGTCGCGAACGAAGCCGACGGTATCCGCCAGCACGACCTCGCCGCAGTCCAGTCCCGAGAGTTTCCGAACGGTTGGATCGAGCGTGGCGAACAGTTGGTCGGCGGCATAGATGCCAGCGCCGGTCATGGCATTGAACAGAGTCGATTTGCCGGCGTTGGTGTAGCCGACCAGGGCGATTCGCGGGACTTCGTTGCGCAAGCGCGCACGGCGTGCCTGCGCCTGGCGGCGTTCGGCCTGTTCGAGGCGCTTGGACAGCACTTTGACCCGCTCGGCCAGCAGACGGCGATCGGTTTCGAGCTGGGTTTCGCCCGGGCCGCGCAGGCCGATCGAGCCGCCGCGCTGCCGCTCAAGGTGAGTCCAGCCGCGCACGAGGCGCGTGGACATGTGCTTCAGCTGCGCCAGCTCCACCTGCAGCTTGCCCTCGAAGCTGCGCGCACGCTGGCTGAAGATGTCGAGGATCAGTCCAGTGCGATCGACCACCCGGCACTGCAGATGCTTCTCCAGGTTGCGCTCCTGCACCGGCGACAGCGTGGTGTTGACCAGCACCAGATCGATGTCATGGATGCCGCACAGTTCTTTCGCTTCATCCGCCTTGCCGCTGCCGATGTACAGCGCCGGGTTCGGGCGGTCGACGCGTGCGTTGATGCTGGCGAGCACGCTGGCGCCCGCCGAGCGCGCCAGCTCGCCGAACTCTTCCAGCGCTTCGGACTCGTCTCGACCCGGAGCCTGCGGCTGGATCAGCAGCGCGCGCTCGCCGCGCTTCTCGCGCTCAAACATGGCGCGGGGCCAGGTTCGCCAAGAGCGAGCCGATCAATCCTGATCGCCCGAGCCATCGGAGACGTCGCTGCCGCCTCCAGGACCGATACGGACGTTGCGCGCCGGCACGACAGTGGAGATGGCGTGCTTGTAGACCATCTGGCTGACCGTATTGCGCAGCAGGACCACGAACTGGTCGAAAGACTCGATGGTGCCCTGCAGCTTGATGCCGTTGACCAGATAGATCGACACCGGTACGCGCTCGCGGCGCAGGGCGTTGAGGAAAGGATCCTGCAGGGACTGGCCCTTGGACATGGTCGCTCCTTGAATGGGATGTTCGATGTGCTTGTTGTTCTGTGCGCGCTGGCGCGCACGGTCTCCACCTGGGGGCACTCCCCAAGACAGGAAGGCTCGATGGCAACGGGCCGAGTGTACAGGCTGGACTGTGGATACAGCCCCTGCCGTTCAGCGGCCGTCCAGCCCGCCCGCCAGCCGGAACAGCGCCGCGGCGCGTGCAGGTTCCGTGAGCGAATCGACCCAGAACGCATCCAGCTCCGCGCGCAGCCAGGTGAGCTGACGCTTGGCCAGCTGGCGGGTGGCCGCGATCCCTTCGGCGAGGAACTCGGACATCGAGGTCTCACCCTTCAGGTGACGCCAGGCCTGCCGGTAGCCCACCGCCCGCATGGCCGGCAGGTCGGGATGCAGCTCAGGGCGCGCCATCAACCCACGCACCTCGTCCAGAAAACCCTGCCCGACCATGCGCTCGAAGCGCTGGGCGATTCGCTGGTGCAGCAGGCCGCGATCGGCCGGCGCCAGCACCAGCTTCAGCACACGCCAAAGTGGCCGCGGCGACAGCGGGGCCTCGCGCTGCCAGACGCTGATCGGCCGACCCGAGACCCGCCAGACCTCCAGCGCGCGGGTGATCCGCTGCGGATCGCTCGGGCGGATGCGCGCGGCGGCATCGGGATCGACTCGGGCCAGCTCCGCGTGCAGCGCGGACCAGCCCCGCTCGGCGGCTTCATGCTCGATCGCCGAACGCACTTCGGGCTCGGAGCTCGGCATGGCCGAGAGCCCGCCCAGCAGGGCGCGGAAGTACAGTCCGGTGCCACCCACCAGGATGGGCAGATGCCCCCGCGACAGCACCGCGTCGACCGCGGCACTCGCGTCCTGCGCGAACTCCCCCGCGGAATAGGGCTGGTCGGGCGCACGGATGTCGATCAGGTGATGCGGAAGGCCGGCGCGCTCCTGCGCATCCGGCTTGGCGCTACCGATGTCGAGGCCGCGATAGACCAGGGCCGAATCCACGCTGATGATTTCGCCGCCGTAGCGCTGCGCCAGCTCGATAGCGAGCGCGGTCTTGCCCGATGCCGTAGGCCCCATCAGGGCCAGCACCAGCGGCCGATCGGCAGCGGATGCAGTCACGGCCGGCGGCACCCGACCAGCTGCAGGCGCTGTCCCGGCTTG
Source organism: Lysobacterales bacterium (assembly GCA_014946745.1). Classification (NCBI taxonomy): domain Bacteria; kingdom Pseudomonadati; phylum Pseudomonadota; class Gammaproteobacteria; order Lysobacterales; species Lysobacterales bacterium. The sequence goes on from JADCRD010000001.1 coordinate 2,230,341, forward strand.
ATCAGATAGCGCGGCCCGCGCACACCGTTGGCGCGCGCCAGCTGCTCAACCGCGCACTGGTGCCTGCGCGCGATGCTGTGCAGCGAGTCACCGCGGCGCACCGTATGGCTGCGCGGGCCCGCTGCACTGGCACCGCTCGGCTGGCTGGGCCGATTGGCGGCCGCGAGCGCCCGCGCCAGCTCCAGCCGCTCGCCGCTGACGCAGTACGCGGCGTAGGCATCGACCATGCTCTGCGGGCCGCGGATCACCGTGCCGGCGGGAATGACGCTATGCGGCTCGTAGCGCGGATTGAGGTTGCGCAATGTGCGGAACCAGCCGTCGCGAATGCCCTGCTGCCCCAGACACAGGGTCAGCTCGTTGAGCGTGCTGGGCTGTGCCAGGGTGAAGCCGCTGGGCCGCAGATCGACCGCCGGGAACTCCAGGCCCACCTCTTCTGGGTGCAGGAACAGCCAGGCCGCCGCGAGTACCATCGGCACATAGTCCTGGGTCTCGCGCGGCAGCTGCCCGAACACGCGCGGGTGCCAGAAGGACTTTCCGCCAGTCGCCTGATGAATCCGTCGCATCCGGCCCTCGCCGCCGTTGTAGGCGGCCAGCGCCAGCTCAAGGTTTCCATTCAACTCGCCGAAACGGTCGTTGAGGTAGCGCACGCTGGCGCGCGAAGCCAGCTGGGCGTCGAAGCGCGTGTCAAAGCCATCCACGCGGCCAAGTCCGTAGCCCAGCCCGGTCTGATACATGAACTGGAGCGGCCCGGAGGCGCCGGCGTGCGATACCGCATGCACGCGTCCGCCGGATTCCTTGGCGAGAATGCCGAACAGCAAGGCCTCGGGCAGACCGGCCTGTTCGTACTCGGGCCACATCAGATGCCGCATGTACTGATAGTTTTCCCAGGCGGTGATCAGCTGGGGACGCATCCAGGTCAGCCACTCGACCATGGCGGACTTGACCGGCGTATTGAGCTCGATCAGATCACGCAGCTCACGGCCGTTGAGCAGGGTGATCGAGCGCTGGGCTTCGGGCAGATCGGAGAGCAGCGGAGACGCGCCGGCGGATTCGGATTCAGCGGCCCCACGACCGACCTCGAAGTCTTCTCCCACGGCCAGCCCCAGCGCGGCAAGACGCTCATAGCCGGCAAGCACGCGTTCGGCGCCGCAGGCGGGCGATTCAAGGCAGGCGCGCGCGGTTTCCCGCAGTCGGTCGCGCGCAGCGAGCAGCGCGGTTTGCTCAGCGGGCTCATCGGCGCGGATGCGCTCCGCATGCGCCAGCGCTTCGTCCAGCGCGGCGTCGAAAGCCTCCTTCGCCGCGCTGGCGTCGTCGTTGGCTTCTGTGGCGGGGCGAGTGGGCGCGGCGGAACACGCGGCGAGCAGCAGAGCCAGCGCGCAGCTGGCGAATCGGGAGAACCTTGGCATCGGACCGTCGGGACGTCATCACAGCGCCGCTGGTCGCGGCAAGCCGCGCAGTGTATCGCCCAGCCCGCAATCGACGAAGCCGCGGCTATCATGCCCGCGGCTCAACCCAGCGAGGCGCGGATGGACAGGATCTTGATCGGCAAGGGCACCCAGCAGGTCGATCTGCTGGCGCGCTACGGCAATCGCCACGGACTCGTGGCCGGCGCCACCGGCACCGGAAAGTCGGTCACCCTGATGGTCATGGCCGAAGGCTTCTCGCGGCTCGGCGTGCCGGTCTTCATCGCCGATGTGAAGGGCGATCTGGCGGGCCTGTGCCAAGCCGGCAGCCCAAGCGAGCGCATCAGCCAACGCGTCGAGCAGATCGGCGTCAGCGACTACCGGCAGGAAGCCAACCCCGTCGTCTTCTGGGACATCTACGGCGAACTCGGCCACCCGGTGCGCTGCTCGATCTCGGAGATGGGCCCCACCCTGTTGGGCCGCGTGCTGGAGTTGAACGACACCCAGTCCGGCGTGCTCGACATCGTCTTCAAGTTGGCCGACGAACAAGCCCTGCTGCTGATCGACATGGACGACCTGCGCGCCCTGCTCGGCTTCGTCGCCGACAACCGCAAGGAGATCAGCACCCAGTACGGCCTGGTCAGCGCGCAGAGCATCGCCGCCATCCAGCGCCAGCTGCTGCGCCTCGAAGCCGATGGCGGCAAGCAGTTCTTCGGCGAACCGGCGCTGGATCTCGGCGACTTCATGCGCCAGGACATGTCCGGCCGTGGCGTCGTCAACGTGATGGCGGCGGACAAGCTCATCCTGAAGCCGCGCCTGTACTCCAGCTTCCTGCTGTGGATGCTGTCCGAGCTGTTCGAGAACCTGCCCGAGGTCGGCGATCTCGACCGACCGAAGATGGTGTTCTTCTTCGACGAAGCCCATCTGCTGTTCGGCGACTGTCCGCCCGCCCTGCTGCAGCGGGTCGAGCAGGTCGTGCGCCTGATCCGCTCCAAGGGCGTGGGCGTGTACTTCTGCTCGCAGAACCCCGACGACATCCCCGGCGCGGTACTCGGCCAGCTCGGCAATCGCGTACAGCACGCGCTGCGCGCCTTCACTCCGCGTGACCAGAAAGCCGTGCGTACCGCGGCCGAGACCTTCGCCAGCAACCCGAACCTCGACGTCGCCAAGGTCATCGGGGAGCTGGGTGTGGGTGAAGCCCTGGTTTCGACCCTGCAGGACAAGGGCATCCCGCTGCCAGTCGAGCGCAGCCTGATCTGCCCCCCGCGCTGCCGCATCGGCGCCATCACGACCGAAGAACGCGCCACCCAGCGCAGCCGCAGCCCGGTCGGCGCGAAGTACGACACGGCGGTCAATCGCGAATCCGCCTTCGAGATCCTGTCGAAGCGCGCCGAAGCCGCCGCCAGCGCGGCGCCGCCCAGCCCGCCGCCGATCTCCCGCCCTGCGTCACCCTCGGGCGCGCCGTCGTCTTCCACGCGGGCGCCTGAAGCGAATGGCGGCATCGGCCAGAAGCTCAACGAATGGCTGTTCGGCACATCCCGACGGCAGGGCGCCGTCGAGGCGATGGCCAAGTCGACGATGCGCACCATGGGCAATCAACTCGGTCGGCAGCTGCTGCGAGGCGTGCTCGGCAGCTTGGGCGGACGGCGATGAAGCGCTCGCGCGCTTGTCAATGCCTTGACAGCTCACTACACTACGGCGTTTTACGCGCTCCTTTCCAAGGCTCAACCCATGAAAGTCCTGAACTCCCTCAAGTCGGCCAAGACCCGCCACCGCGACTGCAAAGTCGTGCGTCGCCGCGGCAAGGTCTTCGTGATCTGCAAGAGCAACCCGCGCTTCAAGGCCCGCCAGCGCTGAGCGCCGGCCGCTGTTGAGGCTGTGGCACGAGGCCGCCCCCGGGCGGCCTTCTGCTTTCTTGGGCCTCGATACCGAGCTTCGATCGAGAGATCGACCCCGCACTGGTGCACAGGCAGCCCGCTACGCGACCGCGCAGCGCGCGAAAGACGTGACGCAGGCCCGCTCCTGCGCATGGTCGGCGCCCAAGCAAGGGCCTACAATCCGCGCGGGGAGTCCGCCACCTTTGACGGAGAATCAACCATGTTGCGCAGTCTTGGCTGTCTGGCTGTCTGTTTCGCCCTGTCCCACGGAGTCGCCTCGGCGCAGGAAAGCACCCAGCGCGTGATCGAGGGCGATGTCCTGCTGATTGACCGGGTGGAGCGCACCCACAGCGGCGCCAAGCTGCCGCGTCGCGGCATGCTGATGAACCAGGTCGAAGCGCAGTTTGGCGCACCGTCCACCAAACATGCTCCGGTAGGCGGCGGCAGCGTGCAGCAGCCGCCCATCACCCGCTGGAGCTACCCGGACTTCACCGTGTACTTCGAAAACAGCCACGTCGTGAATGCCGTGGTCAACCGCGCCGGCCCCAACGAGAAGGGCCCGATTCGCAGGGAACAACCGAACGGATGAGCCAGGCTGCAGCGCGTTTCCCCGCGGAGTGGGAAGACCAGTCCGCGGTGTTGATCGCGTGGCCGAACGCCGACACCGACTGGGGCCCGCGCCTCTCCGAGGTCGAAGGCACCTACGTTGAGCTGGCCGCGGCCATCACCCGCTTCCAGGCGCTCCTGATCTGCGTGCGCGATGCCGCGCTCGAAACGCATCTTCGTGGCCTGCTGGAGGCGCGCGGCGTCGACCTCTCGCGCATTCACTGCGTTGCGGCCGAGTACGACGACACCTGGCTGCGCGACTCCGGCCCGATCAGCCTGCGCACGCCGCAAGGCTTCGAGCTGCTGGACTTCCGCTTCACCGGCTGGGGCGGCAAGTTCGAGGCCAGCGCGGATGATCGCCTCGTCGAGCAGCTGTTCGCCGCCGGCGTGTTCGCAGCCCACGCTCGCCGTCGGCGCATCGACTTCGCGCTGGAAGGCGGCGGCATCGAGACCGATGGCGCGGGCAGCCTGCTGTCGACCTGGCACTGCCTCAGTGAGCGCCATCCTGATCGTTCGCGCGCTGAAGTGACCGAGCTGCTGTGCCGCGAGCTGCGCCAGGAGCGCGTGCTTTGGCTGGACCACGGCTATCTCGAAGGCGACGACACCGATGCCCACATCGACACATTGGCGCGCTTCGCCAGCCCCTCGCGCATCGTTTACCAAGGCTGCAGCGATCCCAGCGACAGCCACTTCGACGAACTGGCGACGATGGGCCAGGAGATCGCCGCCCTGCGCCAGGCGAACGGCGAGCCTTACGAGGTGTTTGTGCTGCCGTGGGCGCAGCCGATTCTGGATGAAGGCCGTCGGCTGGCAGCGTCGTACGCGAACTTTCTGATCATCAACGGCGCGGTGCTGATGCCGGCCTATGGCGACCCGGCCGATGTAGAAGCCCAGGCCGTGCTGGCGCGCGCTTTCCCCGAGCGCGAGATCATCGCCCTGCCCTGCCGGCCGCTGATCTGGCAGAACGGCAGCCTGCACTGCATCACCATGCAGCTGCCGCGAGGAGTGCTGAATGAGCAGATCTGATGCGAAGGGCGCGCTGCGCGTCGCCCTGATCCAGGATCGCGACCGCGGCTCGGTCGAGGCCAATCTCGCGCGCATCGAGGCGCGCGTGGCCGAAGCCGCTGCTGCCGGTGCCCAACTTGTGCTGCTGCAGGAGCTGCACAACGGCGCCTACTTCTGCCAGCACGAGAGCGTGGACGAGTTCGACCGCGCCGAGCCCATCCCCGGCCCCAGCACGGAGCGTCTGGGCGCGCTCGCCAAACGGCATGGCCTGGTGATCGTGTCTTCGCTGTTCGAGCGCCGCGCCGCGGGCCTCTACCACAACACCGCGGTGGTGTTCGAAGCCGACGGCCGCATCGCCGGCAAGTACCGCAAGATGCACATCCCGGACGATCCCGGCTTTCTCGAGAAGTTCTACTTCACGCCGGGCGACCTCGGCTTCGAGCCGATCGACACTTCGGTCGGCCGCCTCGGCGTGCTGGTCTGCTGGGATCAGTGGTACCCGGAAGCCGCGCGCCTGATGGCCCTGGCCGGGGCCGACCTGCTGCTGTACCCGACCGCGATCGGCTGGGACCCGAACGATGCCCAAGACGAGCAGGACCGCCAGCGCATGGCCTGGATCCTCTCGCATCGCGGCCACGCGGTCGCCAACGGCCTGCCGGTGCTGAGCTGCAATCGCACGGGCTTCGAGCCCTCGCCCACCGGCGGCAGCGGCATCCGCTTCTGGGGCAGTTCGATCGTGCTCGGCCCGCAGGGTGAGATCCTCAATGAGGCCGATACCGACAGCGACACGGTGCTGCTGGCCGATGTCGATTTGAAGCGCTCGGAAGCCGTGCGCCGGATCTGGCCCTTCCTGCGCGATCGCCGCATCGACGCCTACGCCGACCTGCTGAAGCGCTACCGTGACTGAGGCACAGCAGGACGTCGCTGCCGACGCCACCCACGACCCGCTCGCCGGCCAGCCCATCGCCGAGGTCGAACGCGATGGCGTTCACTACACCCTGCTCGGTACGGCGCATGTCTCGCAGGCCAGCGTGGACGCCGTGCGCGCACTGGCCGCACAGCAGCGCTTCGACGCGATCGCGGTCGAGCTGTGCGAGCCGCGCTACCAGTCGATGCGCAATCCGGATGCGCTGGCCAAGCTCGATCTGTTTCGCGTCATCAAGGAAGGCAAGGTCAGCCTGGTGGCGGCCAACCTCGCCCTGTCCGCCTACCAGCGGCGTCTTGCCGAGCAGCTGGGTGTGGAGCCGGGTGCGGAGATGCTCGCAGCCATCGACGAGAGCCAGCGCCTCAACCTGCCAGTCTGGCGCGTCGATCGCGATGTGGCCATCACCTTGAAGCGCACCGCGGCCTCGGTCGGTTTCTGGCAACGCCTCAGCATGATGAGCGGGCTCGTCGCCAGCCTCCTCGTGAACGAGAAGATCGAGGAAAACGAGATCGAGAAGCTGAAGGAAGGGGACCTGCTGGAAGCCACCTTCGGCGAGTTCGCCAAGAGCCGCGAGCCTCTCTACCGCGCCCTGATCGCCGAGCGCGACCAGTACATGGCTGCGGCCCTGCGCCAGGAGGCTGCGCGCAATTCGGCAGTCAAGCGCGTGTTGGTCGTGATCGGCGCCGGCCATCTCGCCGGCTTGGCGAAGCGCTTGGCGGACGACTCCGAAGATCCGGCGACGGTCCGGGAAGATCTGCGGCAGTTGCCGCCACCGAAGAACTGGGGCACCTGGATCACCCTGGCGCTTGCCGCCCTGGTGATCGGCGGCTTCATCTACGGCTTCTCCCAGGGCAGCGATATCGGCACGGACATGGTGGTGCGCTGGGCGCTGATCACCGGCAGCTTTGGCGCAGTCGGCTGCCTGCTCGCGGGCGGGCATCCGCTTTCGATCCTCAGCGCATTCGCGGTCTCGCCCGTCACACCGCTGCATCCCGCGCTCTCGTCCGGCATGGTCAGCTCGCTGGTCGAAGCCTGGCTACGCAAGCCCACTGTCGCCGACTTCCATCGCCTGCGCGACGATGCCACCAGCATCCGCGGCTGGTGGCGCAACCGCGTCTCGCGCGTGTTCCTCAACTTCTTTCTGACCAACCTGGGCACAGCGATCGGCTTCTATGTCGCCGGCTGGGCGCTGTACAAGGCCGTGTCGAATGCGTGAGCCGGGCGCGGAGGCTCTGCCCTTCTCCCCCGCCTGCGAGCGCAACCGCGAACCGATTCTCGCGGTGCTGCGCGAACACTTCGCCGTCCCCGCGCGCGTGCTCGAAGTCGGCGGCGGCACCGGCCAGCACGCGGAGTTCTTCGCGGCACATCTGCCGCATCTGGCATGGCAGAGCAGCGACCGCGCCGACTACCTGCCCGGGCTGACCGCCCGCATCGCCCAAGCCGCCCTGCCCAACCTGCCCGCGCCCTTCGAGTTGGACGTGGCGCGCCATGAGCTCTGGCCCGTGCTGCGCTTCGACGCCGCCTACAGCGCCAACACCCTGCACATCATGGGCTGGAGCGAGGTCGAGCAGTTCTTCGCCATGCTCGGCCAGGTGCTCGAACTCACGTCGACGCTGATCGTGTACGGCCCCTTCAACTACGGCGGCCGCTACACCAGCGAGAGCAATGCCGCCTTCGACGCACAGCTGCGCGCGGACGATCCGAAGCGCGGCATCCGCGACTTCGAAGCGGTCGACGCGCTGGCCCGCGCGCAGGGCTTCACGCTGGTCGCGGATATCGCCATGCCGGCGAACAATCGCTGTCTGGTCTGGAGGCGCCCAGGCGCGGCTTGAAACGCCCAGCGGCCGTCGCCAATGAAGAGCCATCCCTGCGATTGGAGTCCACGATGGCCCAGGCCCTGAAGGGCATTGCTTTCACCCTTCTCTTCACCTTCCTGCTGACGCTGCTGGCCGCCGCCGCATTCCGTTTCCCCGTTCCCTTCGCCGGACTGATCGGCCCATTCGGCGAGCTCCAGAGCTTGAGCCTCCGCGATCGCCTCATCGCGAGCGCGCAGGCGTGGACGTTCTACAGCGCGCTCAGCCTGGGCTTGGTGCAGATTCTTGGCGGCGCCGCGCTCGGGCTGATTGCAGCGCGGCTCGCACGAACCCCCGCATCCCGCAACGCCAGCATCGCAGGGATGAGCCTTGCATTCTCGCTGCTGGTCGTACTGGGCTTGGCGACGCTGGACTGGTTCATCGGGCCGTGGTGATCCGCGCACCTTACCGGCACAGCGGAAGGTTCACGACACTGATTGGCGAGCGGCTTTCGCTTCTCAGCACTCGCCAGCAAGGCCTGGCTGGCTGCACAGGATTCGTGCGCAGCTTGCTTCATTTCGCCGGCAGGTCGTCGTGGGCGATGGTCATTTCGACGTGCTCACGCACCTGAGTTGCCAGGGACCAGGTGCGCTCGCGTTATGCCGGTGCTGCCAGAAACTGCGGCCGCACCTCGCAGCCGTGCAGCGCCAGCTCGGCTGACTCGCACAGCGTACGCGCCACCAGCGCATCGATCGGCAAGCCCAGCTCGCCCTCGCCCTTGGACTCAACGTGCAGGCCCTTGGCTGGCAGCGTGGAATGCATGGCAAAACGTCGCGGTGCGGCGATGCCTGAGAGCACAGCGGTCAACTCGCCGAGCGCCCCCATGTCATCGCCCTCCGTCGCGTGCGTGCGCAGCCCAGGCCGGCAGGATGTGGTCGCTGCTGAGCGGTGCCACGGTTACCGCGGGATTGACGGCTTCGACCCATGCAAGCTCGGCGATCTCCGCCTGTGCCTGAGCCCGGCCAGTGACCTGCACCGCATAGGCGAGTGCCCGCACGCGCCGCCCGCTTTCGTTGACCGCGGCGGCCTCGAACTCGCCGAGTGCGATCGCGCTGGACTCGATCAGCTCGACCCCCAGCTCCTCGTTCAGCTCACGCGCCAGCGTTGCCAGCGGAGCTTCGCCGGGCTCGCGCTTGCCGCCGGGCTGGATGAACACAGCGGTGTCGCGCTTGCGCACCAGCAACACGCGCCCTTGGGCGTCGGCGATCACGGCGGCCACGGTCAGGATGGGCGGCTCAGGAGTTTGCTGCTCAGGAACGGGCGTGTTGGATCGAGTCATCGCGAAACTCTACGGGACGGGAGCGAGGGCTGAACCTCGGCGAGGCGGCCGCCGCGGCATCATCTTGCATGCGCCTCGCAAAGGCGTATCTTTTGATCCTACGCATGGGATCAGGAGACTCCGATGGCTGTCCGCACCCGCGCACCTGCGGCCGTTGCCAAGCCGCCCGCCACTTCCACGCGCCGCCACGGAGTGCGCGAGTTCGTCGCGGCTGAGCCTGGCAGCAGCCCCTCACCCGCGCTGTCCCAGTCGCCACTGGCGCGGCACGCCCAGCTGGGTCATCGGGTGCCTCGGCAGGTCATGCTGCAGCTGATCGACACTCTGCCTGGTGACGTGCCTGCGCGCCTGCAGGCGGTCGGCTTGGGCGAAGCCAGCCTCAAGCGCTTTCGTGCCCAGCCGCGTCAGCCCCTGAGCGAAGAGCACGCCGAACGCACGCTGGAGATCAGTCGATTGGTGCAAATGGCGCGCGAAGTGCTGGGCAGTGTTGAGGCTGCCGACACGTGGCTTGCCACTTCGCAGCGCGCGCTCGATTTCCAGCTTCCACGCGCACTGCTGCGCACCGCGCCGGGCCGCATGGCTGTCGAGCAGCTGCTCGGCCGAATCGAGTACGGCATCTACTCGTGATTGTTTGGCGGGTCGAGGCGCTGAAGCACGCCGACACGGCGCTCCACGGCATCGGAGCGGCCCGCTTTGGCGGCCGCTGGAACCGCGTCGGCACGGCCCTCGTCTACACCAGCACCACGCTCGCCTTGGCCGCGTTCGAGAAGTTCGTGCATGCCGAGCGACAGGTCGCCGACATCGCACTGGTGGCGCTGGGCTTCGAGTTGCCCGCAGGCTGCGTGCTTGATCGCCCGGCGGCCCTGCCCGCCGACTGGCGCGCCGCCGCCGCACCGAGTTCAACCCAACAGTGGGGCAGCGACTGGGCGCGTGGCGGCAGCACGCTGGCCGCCGCGGTGCCCTCCGTCCTGCTGCCGACCGATCATTGGCTGAGCCACGGCGAGTACAACGTGCTGATCAACTGCGCCGCGTTACCACCGAATTCGCTGCGCGAGGTTGCGAGGCTGCCGTATGCCTACGATCCGCGGGCATGGAAGAACTGAGCACAACGGCTGCAGCTTGCCTGTGGCACACGCTCGCCTCGAGCCTTGCGGCGGCGCGATCGTGGTCTGGTTCCCGGGGTGGGGCTAGACCCACCGAGGCTCGACGCCGCTACCCACCCCGATGGTAAGGATGGTTCGCCAGCAGGCTGCAGGCCCGATAGAGCTGCTCGGCCACCACGACGCGCACCAGCGGGTGCGGCAGGGTCAGCGGGCCCAGCGACCAGCTTTCGCCGGCGGCGCGACGGACGGAATCGTGGAAGCCGTCAGGCCCGCCGATCAGGAACGCGAGGTCCTGGCCCTGCATGCGCCAGGCCTCCATCCGGCTCGCCAGCTGTTCACTGCTGTGCGCACGCCCGCGTCCATCGAGCAGGACGATGTGCGCGCTGCGCGGCACCGCCGTCAGCAGGCGCTTGGCCTCGTCCTCCATGGCGCGGGCGGTGTCACGACCTTTGCCGCGCTCGCCGGGCGGCAGCTCGACCAGCTGCAGCGGCAGCCAGTGCGAGAGGCGCTTGAAGTAGTCCGTACAGGCCTGCTGAACCCAGTCGGGCATGCCGGTGCCAACGGCGATCAGCTGCGCCTTCATCGTGAGATCCGGGCAAGGACCCGAGCGGATCAGCCTTCGTCAGTCTCGGAGTCAACCGCGCTCGGCGTGTCGCCGTCAACGCTCCACAGCCGCTCCAGCGCGTAGAACTCGCGTACGCGCGGCAGGAACACGTGGACCACGGCGTCGCCGAGATCCACCAGCACCCACTCGGCCTCGCGCTCGCCCTCCACGCCCAAGGGCATGGCGCCGATCTCCTTGACGCGCTTCTGCACCTCGTCGGCGATGGACTTGACGTGGCGCGTCGAGGTGCCCGAGGCGATGAACAGGGTGTCGGTGAAGCCGGCCTTGCCGCGCACGTCGATCTCACGCACATCGCGGGCCTTGAGTTCTTCGAGCGCGAAGCGGATGCGCTCGTTCAAGGCTTCGGCGTCGGGCCGCCCGGGGCGGTTTTCTTCGCAGTGCGAACGCGGGGGGCGGGCGGGGCGGGGGCTTTCGGATTCAAGACGCTGACCTGTTGCAGAAGGGACGCCGGACGGCGCGAGCACGAAGTATAGGTGAGGCCGCCAGCGGGCGCCGGTCGGGCTGTTCAGCTTGCTCCGGAGGCCGGCGCCCCGTACAGCCCATGGCGCGCGATGTAGGCGGCCACAGCCGGGTCGAGCTGCGTCGCGATGGCCGTGGCATCGGCTTTCGTCACGGCCGCACGCACCTCCGTGGCCGAGGCCGCCTCCGGTGGAAGGCTGAGCGTGCAAAAGCCACCGGCGGAAGATTCTGCCAGCTGCGACAGCGGCAGCGCATGCTCGCGCGCCAGCGCCGCAAGCGCGGGTGAGGGGTCAGCGAGCTCCGCATGCGGCCGGTTGACCACCAGCAGATGGGCGAGCCGCGGAATCGTCTGCCAGCGCTGCCAGCGGTCGAATCCGCGCCAGGCGTCCTCGCCCATCAGCAGCACCAGCGGCGCCTCGGGCCCAAGCTCACCGCGCAGCTCCTCCAGCGTATCGACCATGTAGGAGGCGCCAGCGCGGCGCAGCTCACGCAGATCGATGCCGAAGCCCCGCTCGCCGGCCAGGGCCAGCCACAGCATGGCCACGCGATGGCCCGCCGCAGCCCCCGGCGCGGCGCGATGCGGCGGGTCAGCATTCGGCAGGAAGTCGAACGTAGCGACTTCGAGGTCGGCCGCCAGCAGGGCATCGCGCGCAGCCCGTGCGATACCCGTGTGGCCGCGGTGCACCGGGTCGAAGGTGCCGCCATAGACGATGTGCAGCGGACGCGCAGCGCTCATTGCGCGCTCAGCCGGCCAGCAGAGCCGGCCGCACGCGCGGCTCGGCGAGGGCGACCAGCAGCCGCTCCAGCTCGCGCCAACCGTCGCCCTGCTCGCGGCCCTTGCCGATGCGCTCGATCTTCGCGCACTGCGCCAGCAGGGCCTCGAAGTGCGCAACGTCGCCGCGCGCCAGCGCCTTCTTGAACGGCCCCTGGCGCGAAGACCACACGCCGGCCGCCTGCAGAGCCGATTCGACATTGGCACCGCGCGACTTGGCCTCGGCCACCCGCAGCAGCTGCTGCACTTGGCCTGACAGCCAGCTGACAAGGGCGGGCACGGCTTCGCCTTCGGCACGCAGGCCGGCGAGCATTTGCAGCGCGCGCTGGGCATCGCCGCCGATCGCCGCGTCGCTCAGGCCGAACACGTCGTAGCGCGCGTTGTCGGCCACAGCGTTGGCCATGAAGTCGACGTCGATACGGCCTTCGGGTCTAAGCAGGGCCAGCTTGTCGACCTCCTGAGCCGCCGCCAGCAGGTTGCCTTCGACCCGATCAACCAGCAGCTCCAGCGCCTCGCGACTGGCTTCAAGCCCCTGCGCGCGCAGCCGCTGGCCGAGCCATCCGGACATCTCGTGCACCTTGATCGGCCACAGCACCTGGGCGCGGCCGGCCTTCTGCACGGCGGTGAACCAGGCGCCCTCATGCTTCTTGCTCCAGTCCTCGCAGAGGATCAGCAGCAGTACGTCCGGGGCGGGGTTGCGGCAGTAGTCCTGCAGCCACTCCACGCCGTCCTTGTTCGGCTTGCCCGAAGCGATGCGCAGCTCGACGATGCGGCGACTGGCGAACAGCGACATCGCCGCGCAGCTGGCCTGCACCTGCGACCAGTCGAAGCGTGCGTCGACCTCGAAGATCTCACGCTCGGTATAGCCCGCGGCACGCGCCTGCGCGCGCAGGCGGTCGGCGGCTTCCACGCGCAGCAGGGCCTCGCTGCTGGCAATCAGCACCACCGGTGGCAAATCGCCACCCGCGCCTGCTGAAGTCGCCGCGCCGAACATCAGCGCAGGGCCGAGTCGATCCGTCGCAGGATGGCCTGCACCAGCTCGCGCTGCAGCTCTTCGCGCATAAGCTCCTCCTCGTTCGAGGTGCCCTGCGCCTGTGCGGTATCGAACAGGTAGTCGCGGCGCAGCTCGATGGTCTGCGGCGACATCACGTAAGCGCCGGCCGCATCCGCCAGGGAGACCTCGGCGCTCAGCACCATCTCGAACTCCTGCGCGCGACCGGCGGCGTCGACGGTCAGCGGGCTGCGGCGCTCCTCCAGCCGATCGATGCGCAGCACCGACGCCGGCAGGGCGGGGTCTTCAACGACCTGCGCGCCGGCACGCTCCAGCGCCGCCTGCAGCTCACGGGCCAGCGCCGAGTAGGGATCGACCTGGGCGAGCCGAAGGGTCTTCAGGTGGTCCGGCAGGCGCACGTCCTCGCGCAGGCGGAAGCCGCAGGCGCCGAGCAGCAGGCAGGCCAGCAGCAGGCTGGCTTTCAGCAGGCCGGCTTTCGGCACGCGATAGCGCGAGGCTTGCGTCAACACGATCGGCATCAGGACACCCTGCGAGAAAGATGGTCGGGGAGACAGGATTCGAACCTGCGACCCTCTGGTCCCAAACCAGATGCGCTACCAGACTGCGCTACTCCCCGACGTTGTTCCGCGCCCACCGGTCTGGCCCGGCGCGCGTTCCACAGTATCGCCGCCTCAGGCGGCGACGATGTTGACAATTTTGCCCGGCACCACGATCACCTTGCGCACTGTGAGGCCCTCCAGCGCGCGCTGCACCGCAGGCTCCGCCAAGGCGACCTGCTCGACGGCCTCGCGCGCGGCATCCACCGCCACCTCGACCGTGCCGCGCAGCTTGCCATTGACCTGCACCGCGAGGGTGAGCGCGTCGCGCACCAGGGCGGCCGGATCGGCCTTCGGGAAGGACTGGTCCTCGATCAGGGTCTCGCCGTGGCCCAAGGCCTGCCACAGGGCGTGGCTGGTGTGCGGGGTGATCGGGTTCAGCATCAGCGCGATCGCCGTGTAGGCCTCCTGACGCACCGCCCTGCCCTGCGCGCTGTCGTCATCGGACTTGGTCAGCGCATTCAAAAGCTCCATCACGGCGGCAATCGCGGTGTTGAAGGCGTGGCGACGACCGATGTCATCGGCGACCTTCTCGATGGTCTCGTGCAGCTTGCGGCGCAGGGCCTTCTGCTCGGCGTTGAGTGCCGCTGCGTTCAGCGCCGGCGCGGCGCCCGCGCTGACGTGGCGATGCACGGCCGTCCACAGGCGACGCAGGAAGCGCGCCATGCCTTCGACGCCAGCCTCGTTCCACTCCAGGCTCTGGTCCGGCGGCGCGGCGAACATCGAGAACAGGCGCACGGTGTCGGCGCCGTACTTGTCGACCATCGACTGCGGGTCGACGCCGTTGTTCTTCGACTTCGACATCTTCTCGCTGCCGCCGATCTGCACGGGCTGGCCATCGGCGCGCAGGGTGGCGCCGGTGACGCGGCCACGCTCGTCCTTCTGCAAATCGACATCGGCCGGGTTGATCCAGGTCTTGCCGCCATCGGCCTCGGTACGGAAGAACGTATCGGCGATCACCATGCCCTGGCAGAGGAGGTTGGTCGCCGGCTCATCGCTGTCCACATAGCCGGCGTCGCGCAGCAGCTTGTGGAAGAAGCGGAAGTACATCAGGTGCATCACCGCATGCTCGATGCCGCCGATGTACTGGTCGACCGGCAGCCAGTACTTGGCGCGGCCATCCAGCATGTCGTTGGCACCCGGGCAGCAGTAGCGGGCGTAGTACCAGCTCGACTCCATGAAGGTGTCGAAGGTGTCGGTCTCGCGCTCGAAGGCCGCACTTGTCGCCGGGTCGCGGTACTTGCGCCATTCGGGGTCGGCCTTGATCGGCGAGGCCACGCCCGAAAAGCTCACGTCCTCGGGCAGCAGCACCGGCAGCTGGTTTTCGGGCACCGCGCGGGCATTGCCCTCGCCGTCGTACAGCATTGGAATCGGGCAGCCCCAGTAGCGCTGGCGGCTGACGCCCCAGTCGCGCAAACGGTAGTTGACGCGACGGGTGCCGCGGCCCATGGCTTCGAGTTTCGCCGCGATGGCCTCGAAGGCCTCCGCGAAGTCGAGGCCGTCGAACTCGCCGGAATTGACCAGCCAGCCGCGCTCGGTGAAGGCGGCCTGCTGCTGGATCGCCGCCTCGAACTGCTCGATCACCTGGACGGCCGCCGAGGGCTCGAAGACATCGCGCAGGGCGCCGCCGCCGAGCGCGGTGGTCAGCGCGTCGCCGCCTTTCTGAGCGTCCCGGCGCAGCTCCTCGATGGCGTCGCGCACGTCAGGATTGATGATGACCATGCGGATCGGCAGGCCGTACTTGCGCGCGAACTCGCCGTCGCGCTCGTCGTGGCCGGGCACGCCCATCACGGCGCCGGTGCCGTAGCCCATCAGCACGAAGTTGCCGATCCAGATCGGCACGCGCTCGCCGCTGATCGGATGCAGCGCGTAGCGGCCGGTGGGCGCACCCAGCTTCTCCTGGGTTTCCAGCTCGGCTTCGTTGACCGCGCCCTGCTTGCAGCGCTCGATGAAGGCGGCCAGGGCGGGGTCATCCTTCGCGGCGTCCAGCGCCAGCGGATGCTCGGCGGCGACGGTGACGAAGGTGACCCCCATCAGGGTGTCGGGGCGGGTGGTGAACACGGTCAGCGGCTCTGCGCTGCCCTCCACGCCGAAGTGGATCTCCAGCCCTTCCGAGCGGCCGATCCAATTGCGCTGCATGGTCTTGACCGCTTCCGGCCAGCCTTCGAGCGTGTCGAGGCCGTCCAGCAGCTCATCGGCATAGGCGGTGATCTTCAGGAACCACTGCGGGATCTCGCGCTTCTCGACCAGCGCGCCGGAGCGCCAGCCACGGCCATCGATCACCTGCTCATTGGCGAGCACGGTCTGGTCGATCGGGTCCCAGTTGACCACGCTGTTCTTGCGGTAGACCAGACCCTTCTCGAAGAGCCGGGTGAAGAACTGCTGCTCCCAGCGGTAGTACTCGGGCGTGCAGGTGGTGACTTCACGCGACCAGTCGTAGGCGAAACCCAGGCGTTTCAGCTGCCCGCGCATGTGATCGATGTTGGCGTAGGTCCACTTGGCCGGCGCGGTCTTGTTCTTGATCGCGGCGTTCTCGGCCGGCAGGCCGAAGGCGTCCCAGCCCATCGGCTGCAGCACGTTGAAGCCCTGCATGCGCTTGTAGCGGCTGATGACGTCGCCGATGGTGTAGTTGCGCACATGGCCCATGTGCAGCGCCCCGGAGGGATACGGCAGCATCGACAGGCAGTAGTACTTCGGACGCGAGCTGTCCTCGACGACCTCGAAGGCGCGGGTGCGGTCCCAGAAGTTCTGAGCGGCGGCCTCGATGGCTCTGGGGTCAAAAAACTCTTGCATGGCGGGCTTCGGGGAATCTGAAAGGCAGTCGGAGAGTTTAGCCGAAAGGGCGTGGGGCGCCCCGAGCACCCGCTAGGAAGCGCCGCGCCGAGCGGTATCCGCACAAACGGTGGGCGCTGGCCGGCCCATGGCTCGATGCTCGCAGCCGACACGGAACTCTCGGACCGCGTATGCGCCAGCTCCGCCGCGAAGGGGCAGGCACGCTTCCGGTGGGTCAAGACCCACCCTATGGGAGCGTGTGCATAGGGGAGTCTTGACCCACCGCATCGCCGCAGTGGGCATAGGGTGGGTCTTGACCCACCGCATCGCCGCTGTGGGCATTGCGTGGCCCTGCGGAAGAGTGATGCGTTACCGCTGCCTACACCCAAAGCCGCATCGCCGGCCCGCCGTCGCGGCGCTAAGGTGGAAGCTCCCGCCCTTGATCGCGACCGCCATGAGCACCAGCCCCGAGCTCGACGAGGTCATCGGCTTTCTGCGCGGCCACGCGCCCTTCGACCGACTCACACCCGAACAGCTGGACCGGGCGGCCCGCAGGATCGAAATCCTCTATCGCCGCAAAGGCGAGATCCTGCTGAGCATCGGCCAGGCCAACACCGCGCTGGCGGTGATCCGCCGCGGCGCAGTGGAGGTGCACGATGGCTCGGGGCGGCTGATCAACCGTCTCGCCGAGGGCGAGAGCTACGGCCTGCCTTCGCTGCTGACCGGCAAGCCGGTGCGCAACCGTGTGAGCCTGATCGAAGACGGGCTGATCTATCTGCTGCCGGTGGCCGAGTTCAATGCCCTGCGCGCAGCCAACCCGGCCTTCGAGCAGCACTTTGTCTCCACGCTGGAAGAACGCATGCGCGCCGCCGCAGAGGCGGGCGGCGGCAACGCGCTGATGGCGACACCGGTCAGCCGACTGGGCAGCCGCACGCCGGTCATGGTCGGGCCCGAGGCCAGCATTCGTGAGGCTGCGCAGCTCATGTCGCAGAAGGGCGTGTCATCCATCCTGATCGGCGACAGCGAGCACATGCTGGGCATCGTCACCGACCGCGATCTGCGCAACCGGGTGCTGGCGGCGGGCTTGGACCCGGCCGAGCCGGTGACGCGGATCATGAGCACGGACCCCACCCATCTGGACGCTGACCGCCCGGTCTTCGAGGCCTTCCTGGTGATGGCCAATCGCGGCATCCACCACCTGCCGCTGACCCGCGAAGGCAAACCCGTGGGCATGATCACCACCCGCGACCTGGTCAGCCTGCAGACCCAGCATCCGCTGTACCTGGTGCGCCAAGTCGCCAAGCAGGAGAGCGTCGAAGGCCTGCAGGAGGTCACCGGGCGCATGCCGCGCATGTTCGCGCTGATGCTTGCAAACGGCGCCCGCCCCGAGGACGTGATGCGCATGCTCACTGCGCTCACGGACGCTGTAACCCGCCAGCTGCTGCGGATCGCCGAGGACACGCTAGGCCCACCGCCCATGCCCTACGCCTGGCTGGCCTTTGGCTCGCAGGCGCGCAACGAACAGGGCCCGCACACCGACCAGGACAACGGTCTGCTGCTCGCGCACACGCCCGACGAAGCCGGCGCCGACTATTTCGAGAACCTCGCGAAGTTCGTCTGCGCGGGTCTCGATGCCTGCGGCTACGTGTTCTGCAATGGCGAGGTGATGGCGCAGAACCCGCGCTGGCGGCAGCCGCTCGACGTGTGGCAGGGCTACTTCCGCAGCTGGATGCACGAGCCCGACCCCAAGGCCCTGCTGCATGCCTCGATCTTCTTCGACCAGCGCTGTGTGCACGGCGACCGCCGCCTGTTCGATGCGCTGCAGGACACGCTGTTCGACGCCTCGCCGAGGCATGGGATCTTCCTCGCGGTGCTGGCCAGGCACGCGCTGACCCACGAAGTGCCACTGGGCCTGTTCCGACGCTTCGTGGTCGAGCACCGCGGCGAGCACCGCGACACCTTGGACATGAAGAAGGCCGGCAGCCTGCCGCTCAACGATCTGCTGCGCGTCCGTGCCTTGGCTGCAGGCCTGCGCGAGCCGGGCAGCCTCGCGCGCATCGAGGGGCTGCGCCGGCTCGGCAAGATGGTCGACTCGGATGCCGCCGAGCTGGCCGCGGCCTTCCGCCTGCTGTCACGGCTCAAGCTCGAACACCAGGCCGCTCAGCTTGCCGCCGGCGAGAAGACGGACAACCGCATCAACCCCAGCCAGCTGACCCGCACCGACCGCGACGCGCTGCGCGATGCATTCCTCGTCATCCGCCAGGCCCAGGCTGGACTGTCGAACGCGTTCGGGGTGCAGTGAGCCTGCTGCGCCAGCTGCTGTATGCAGGCCGCGCCGCCGGCACACCGATGGCGCGCCACTACGCCCTGCCCCTGCCATCGCTATCCACGCCCTGGCATGAGGCCGAGCTGCTGGCGGTCGACTTCGAAACCAGCGGACTGGACACGCGACGTGATCGGATTCTCAGCATGGGCTGGGTGCGCATCTGCGGCGCCCGCATCCACATGGACAGCGCGCAGCATCTGCTCGTGGCCAGTGCGGAAAGCGTGGGCCAAAGCGCCACCGTGCACGGGCTGACCGACACCGATATCGCGGACGGCCTTCCCCTGTCTGAGGCGGTGCAGCAGCTGCTCGGCGCGCTGGAGGGCCGGGTGTTGGTCGCCCACGGCGCGCCGATCGAACTGAACTTCCTGGCCTCGGCCTGCCGGCGCTGCTTCGGCGTGCCGCCCACCCTGCGCTACATCGACACGCTCGCCCTGGAGCGGCGAATCCGCCGCCATGAGGTCGACCCCAGCGGCTACCTGCGCCTGCATGCCTGTCGCGAGCGCTACGGGCTGCCAAGCTATCGCGCACACAACGCAGCGATCGATGCACAGGCCTGCGCTGAGCTGCTGCTGGCGCAGGCGGGACGCATTGGCGACGAGGCTCGCCTGCGCCTGCGCGACTTGATGCACTAGCTCACCGGGACGGAACCGACGGGCAGAGCCCGTGCGCCCGCCGCGACTCCATGCGCGAGCGCTACCAGGGGCGCTTGGCCTGACGTTCGCGCTCGCGGTCGTAGGCGCGCAGCTCATCGCGCAGGAACTGGATGCGCTGGCGACCGAGCGCATTGCGCTCGTCGTCCAGCACCACCGCATCAAGCAGCTCGGCGAAGCGCTGGGCGGCCGGCAGCATGGCTTCCCAGGCGTCCAGCGCAGGCAGCGGGCCCGGCAGGGTCATGAAGAAGGTGACGCCCGGCGTCTGCGTCTGGTCCGGCTGGCGCAGATCGAAATTGCCGGGCTTGACCACGTTGGCCACGCTGAAGATCGGCCCGGCCTCGGGACGATTGTCCGGCAGGCGATGAAAGATCTGCATGTCGCCAAAGACCAGCCCGGCCTTTTCGGCCGCGACCAGGATGTCGCCGCCGTGCAGCAGGGTGCCGGCGCGCGCCGCCACGATCAGGCTGACCACCTTGTCGAACTCGGGGTTGGGTCGCGCGCCCAAGGTCGACTGCGCGGGTGCAGCGTGGTTCGGCTGCGCGGGTGCGGCGGCCTCGATCGCGCGCGGGCGGGCGTCCAGGTCAGGCTCGAATTCGATACCCGGCAATCGCGATGCGCTGGCACTGCTTTCGGCTTCGCCGGCCAGGGTTTTCTCAAGCCGCGCCAGCTCGGCCTGGATGACTTTGTCCAGGCTGTCGTGCTCGTGATCGCTGAAGGCCGGTTCGGGCCGCTGCTCGGCAGCGCCGCGCTCGGCGACGCGCTTGCCCTGCCCCGGCTTCTGCGGACGTCCAAACCAGTACACGGCGCCGATGAACAGCAGGCCGAGGACGAGAAGGATGATGCGAAGCTGGGTCGGATCCATGGAGGGTCTTGGCGGTGAAGGGGAGGCCGGCACACGCTCGGCGCGCGTCTCTCGCAGGCAGCTGCGCGATCGGCGCAGGGGCGACCCGAAAGAACTGCGCAGCGCATCACGCGCGCTCGGGCCGGAACTCTAGCAGCTTGGCGCCGTGCGGCCCATGCGCAGAGCGGCTTGCGTTCATGCAGTGCCGTGCGCGGGCGCGATGACTGTGGCGGCGGGGGCTGGCTCAGGATTCGTCGGCCAGCGATACCGAAGGCTTCCAAAGTCGCGGCTGTTCGCGGCGGCGCGCCTGCACCGTAATCTCCGGATTCGCGCCGATGCGCAGAATCAGCGCGCCGGTCTCGGCCGTGTTCCAGACCTCAGCTCCCGCCTGCTGCCAGCGCGCCACCACATCGGGCCGCGGATGGCCGAAGCGGTTGGCATAACCGGCCGCGACCAACGCATGGCGGGCACCGGTGGCGCGCACGAAGGCTTCCTCACTGGAACTGGCGCTGCCGTGGTGCGGCACCACGACGACATCGGCCCGCAGGCGCTCGGGCTGCTCGCGCACCAGGCGCTGTTCGATCAGTCGACCGATATCGCCCGCGAACAGTGCGACCTGGTCACCCGCCTGCACCCGCAGCACGCAGCTGCTCTCGTTGCGCAGGTAGGGAAAGTGCTCGGGCGGATGCAGCAGCTCGAAGTCGACGCCATCCCAGCGCCAGCGCTCGCCGGCCACGCACGGCTGCGCCCGCGGGAAGCGCACCCGATCCGAACTCTGCAGCGGCGCGGGGAAGGCCCTCAGCACGCTCTCGGCACCACCGGCATGGTCAGCATCGCCGTGCGACACCAGCACGCGATCGAGCCGACGCAGACCCAGCGCGCGCAGCGCCGGCACCACCGCCGCCTCGCCCATGTCGAGGCCGCTGCCAAACGCAGGCCCCGTATCCAGCAGCAGGGCATGGTTCTGCGTGCGGATCAGCGCCGACAGGCCCTGACCGACATCGAGCAGATGCAGCTCGGCCACGCCGGGTGCGGGCGGGGCGAGGCGCGGCAGCAGCAGGGGCAGCATCAGCACCGCACCCAGCGCGCGCCCCGGCGTGCCGCGCGGCATCAGCAGCCAGATCACGCCGAGCGCTGCCAGCAGCAGACTCACACTCGAAGGCTCGGGCAGAAAGACCTGCGCGTGGGGCAGTTCGGCTGTCCACACCAGCAGCGACCACAGCAGATCCATCAGCCAGGCGGCAAACGCCAGCAGCGGTGCCGCCAGCGCCGGCAGGCCGATCAGCAGCAGACCAGCACCAAGCAAAGCGAGCGGCACCACGCCCAGGCTGACCCAGGGCACGGCCAACAGGTTGGCCGCCGCACCCGCCACCGAGGCCTGGCCGAAGAAGAACACCGTGAGCGGCAACAGGCCGAGGCTGGCCACCAGCTGTGCGCCGAGCAGGCGGCGCCAGCCCGGCAGCTGCTGCAGATCGCTCGGCATGCACCACAGCAGCCAGGCCACACCGAGAAACGACAGCCAGAAGCTCGCGCCCAGCACGGACAGTGGATCGCTCAGCACCAGCACGAACAGCGCCAGGGCGTAGGCCTGCCAGGTGCTGGAGCGCCGCCGCAACAGCACCGCGAGCAGCGCTGCGGCGACCATCAGCAGGCTGCGCAGCACCGGCACGCCGAAGCCGGCCAACGCCGCGTAGCCGGCCGCCCCCAGCAGCGCCGCGAAGGCGGCCCCCTGCGGCAGCGGCAGGCGCAGACCCAGCGCGGGCCACAGTCGATAGAAGCCACGCGCGAGCAGCGCGAACAGGCCTGCGACGAGGCCGATATGCAGGCCGGAGATCGACATCAGATGGCCCACGCCGGTCGCGCGCAGGACCTCCCAGTCCGCTTCGTCGAAGGCGCGCGTGTCGGCGACGGTGAGCGCGCGAACGAAGCGCGAGCCCGCATGCAGCGGACCTTCACCGCCCAGGGCTTCGACCATGCCCTGCGAGAGGTGCGCGCGCAGCGCGTCGAGACCGGCAGCGGGGGCCAGCAAGCGATTGTCGGGATGCTCGCGCACGTAGCCGGTGGCCGCGAGCCGACGCTGCAGCGCGTAGCGCTCGAAATCGAAGCCCCCCGGATTGTCGACCCCGCGTGGCGCCTTGAGCCGCAGCTGCAGCGACCAGCGGCTGCCCGCCTGGGGCGAGTGCTCGCTGCGATACCAGCCGATCCGCAGCAGCTGGCCGGCCAGCACGGCGGCCTCGCCCTCGCCGGCTTCGACGCGGAAGTCGAAGCGCACCGCATCGGGGCTGCGCTGCGGCAGGCCTTCAAGCCGCCCCTGCACGCGCACATCGCGGCCTTCCAGCTTGGCCGGCAATCGCTGCTGCACCACGGACTCCGCCACCAGCAGTGCTAGCGCCGCGCCGAACAGGGCGGTGCCGCTCCAGCGCAGCAGCGCCCAGCGCGGACGCGGCGACAGCCAGAGCAAGAGCCCCAGCACCAGCATCGGCCACTGCGCCCATTCGGGCGGAAAGCGCGACAGCGCTAGCGCTGCAGCCACGCCAGCGAGCAGGCCAAGCGCACTGCCGATGCCGAGCACCGGTGCTGCCGACGGCGTGCGCAGCCGCTGCGACCCTGCCTGCACCGGCACGGTCGCCATGCGCGCAGGCCTCAGGCCGACGCCAGCGGCCGCAGCTGACCGCCCGAGAGTTCAAGCGCGCGGTCCATCTTCCGCGCCAGCGCACGGTCGTGCGTCACCAGCACGAAGCTGGTGCCGACTTCGCGATTGAGCTCCAGCATCAGCCCGTAGACCGAGGCTGCGGTCCGCTCGTCGAGATTGCCGGTGGGCTCGTCGCCAAGCACGCAGGCCGGCCGTGTGACCAGCGCGCGCGCCACCGCGCAGCGCTGGCGTTCGCCGCCGGACAGCTCGCCCGGCTTGTGGCGCAGACGTGCGCCCAGGCCGACGCGATCGAGCAGGGCCGCGGCCTGGCGCTCGGCCTCGGCCACGCTGCGGCCGGCGATCAGCAGCGGCATGCAGACGTTTTCCAGCGCGGTGAACTCGGGCAGCAGGTGATGGAACTGGTAAACGAAGCCCAGGGCGCGATTGCGCAGGCGACCGCGCTCGGCGTCCGAAAGCCGGCTCATCGCCTCGCCGGCGACGAACACTTCGCCCGCGCTCGGCGTATCAAGCCCGCCGAGGATATGCAGCAAGGTGCTCTTGCCGGCCCCCGAGGCGCCGACGATGGCCACGGTTTCGCCGCGCGCGACCTCGAAGTCGATCGACTGGAAGACCGGCGTGCTCAGATCGCCCTCGGCATAGGTCTTGGCCAGCCCGCGGCAGGCGATGACGGCATTCGACTCAGTCATGGCGCATTACTCGTAGCGCAGGGCGGCAGCGGGCTCGGTGCGCGAGGCGCGCCAGGCCGGATACAGGGTCGCGATCATGCTCATCACCAGCGCGACCAGCACGATCAGGCCAACATCGTCGGTGCGCAGATCGGTGGGCAGGCCGGTGATGTAGTAAACGTCAGCCGGCATCACCTCGAAGCCGAAGGTCGTCTCGATCGCCTTCACCACATGGTCGAGGTTCAGCGTCAGGCTGACGCCGCCGATCAGGCCGAGCAGCACGCCGACCACGCCGATCAAACTACCCTGCACCACGAACACGCCCATGATCGAGCGCGGGCTCATGCCCAGGGTGCGCAGGATGGCGATGTCGGCCTGCTTGTCGGTGACCAGCATCACCAGCGAGCTGACCAGGTTGAAGGCGGCCACGCCGACGATCAGCGAGAGGATGATGAACATCACCGTCTTCTCCATCTGGATCGCGCGGAAGAAGTTGCTGTGGTCGGCGCTCCAGTCGCGGATGCGGTAGTAGTGGTCGAGCTGCTCGGTGAGATCGCGGGCCACCTGCCAGCCCTGCATCATGTCGGTGAGCTTCAGCCGCACCCCGGTCACGCCCTCGCCCATGCGCAGCAGGCGCTGGGCATCCTGCAGGTGGATGATGGCCAGCTGACGGTCGTACTCCTGCATGCCGGCGCTGAAGATGCCGGCGACGGTGAAGCGGCGCATCTGCGGCGCCACGCCGACCGGCGTGCTGCGGAACTCCGGCACCATCACGGTGATGCTGTCGCCCACGCCAACGCCGAGGTAGAGCGCGAGATCCGCGCCGACCAGCACGCGAAACGCGCCGGGTTCAAGGTCGGTGAGCGCGCCTTCTTTCATCAGATCGGCGATCTCGCTGACCTCGGGCTCGCGCGAGGGGTCCACGCCGCGCAGCAGGGCGCCCTGGCTGCGGCCGGCCTGCAGCAGGGATTCGCGCTCGACGTAGGGCGCCGCGCCCAGCACGCGGGCATCGGATTTCGCAAGCTCAACCGCGCGCGGCCAGTTCTGCAGGTCTTCGCCCGCACCACTGATGGTGGCGTGAGCCACCATGCCGAGGATGCGCGCGCGCAGCTCCTGCTCAAAGCCGTTCATCACCGAGATCACCGTGATCAGCGCGGTGACGCCGATGGCGATGCCCAGCATCGAGGCCAGCGAAATGAAGGAGATGAAATGGTTGCGCCGCTTGGCGCGCGTGTAGCGCAGGCCGATGGCGATTTCGATGGGACGGAACACGTGGCGGGCGGCCTGTCAGTGGGTCGGGGTCGAGCTCGGTGCCTGCGCGCGCTGGCCGTGGCGATCCAGCCAGAGCCGCAGCGCCCGCAGCTGCGGGCCCGGCAGGGTATCCGATGCCAGCGGCCAGCGGAGTAGCCGGCCCTGAATCCGCAGCGTGAGCACGGCGATCGGCCCACGCGATTCGAGGCCAAGCAGTTCGGCCGGCAAGGCCTCGGGGGCCGCCATGCCCGCTGCCGATGCAGGCCACCAGTCGGCCTGACCGCTGTCGTGCAGAAGCAGTCGTCCGCGCAGCAAGCGGCGCACGCGCCAGACGCTGATGGCCCCGAGCATCAGGGGCAGCGGCAAGGCCTCACGCGGAAGATCGGACAGCCAGAGTGCAAACGCCGCCAGCAGCGCCAGCGCCGTCAGCGCAGCCTGCAGGGCGATGGAAGGCTTGAGCTCAAGCGGGAGGGAGGGCACGGATGGTGGCGACCAGGCCGGAGATCACCGGGTCCTGCGGCTGCTCGTGGCCGATGAACCAGCGCCACAAGGCGTCGTCTTCGCAAACCAGCAGCGCCTCGAAGGCGTCGCGGTCGAACGCCTCGGGGCGACGCTCGGCCAGATCGAGATAGCGTTCGAACAGCTGATCCAGCTCGCGCATCCCGCGGCGCGAACGCCAGCGCCAACGGCGGAGGTCTTCAGGGGTGATGGAAGCGGACATGCCTTTGGATTCGGGATTTGGGATTTGGGATTTGGGATTTGGGATTTGGGATTTGGGATTTGGGAATACGCTAGCCCAACTGAAGCAGGCGCAAGGCGAGTACCGCGAGCAGCGCCCACAGGCACAGCGCACCCAGCACATAGACCGTGAAGCGGTGCATGACCTTGTTGTAGCTGCAGTGGATGGCGCTGTGGACAACCCGCAGGGCCACGAAAGCCCAGGCCAGCCCCAGCACAAGCGCCCCACCCTGCCCCGTCTGCGCCGCCACCACGATGGCGAAATAGAACAGCACCGGCAGCTCGAACAGGTTGCGGAAATTGTCGGCAGCGCGCGTGTCCTTCAACTTCGCCGCCATCTGCGCGGAAGTCGCGACCGCCTGAGGATGGACACGCTCGCGCTTCATCTGGCCGAGGCGTTCGACATAGAGCCGGCACCAGACCAGAAAGGTCAGTGCTGAGAGGGCGAAGCCGGGGAGCTGTCTCGACGCTTTGCATGGGAACGAAGTTTCGGGGTGCGGGTGCGGGGTGCGGGGTGCGGGGTGCGGGGTGCGGGCATAGGGTGGGCCCTGGCCCACCATGAGCGCCACCCTCGCCCCGGTCAATCCGACGGTCATCGCGAGCGCGCGGGCAAGTGGCGACGGCCAGCAACGCGCGAGGCGCGCACTCAGGCCACGGTGGGCCAGGGCCAACCTATGAAGACTCGTGGGCTCCAGCCTGCGCTGAATCTGCTGAAGCCGGGGTCTGCCGTGTGTCCGCCGACACCCCAACAAAAAAGGCGCCCGGGGGGCGCCTTCTCGCGGAGCTTCAAACCCCTCGCCGCTGGATCATCAGCTTCTTGATCTCGGCGATCGCCTTGGCCGGATTCAGGCCCTTCGGGCAGGTCCGGGCGCAGTTCATGATGGTGTGACAGCGGTACAGGCGGAACGGATCTTCCAGGTCATCCAGACGCGCCCCGGTGTCCTCGTCGCGCGAATCGATGATCCAGCGGTAGGCCTGCAGCAGAATGGCCGGGCCAAGGTAGCGGTCGCCATTCCACCAGTAGCTCGGGCAGCTGGTGCTGCAGCAGGCGCAGAGGATGCACTCGTACAGGCCGTCGAGCTTGGCGCGGTCTTCCTTCGACTGCAGGCGCTCACCGGAGGCCGGCGGCGCCGACTGCGTGCGCAGCCACGGGCGGATCGAGGCGTACTGCGCGTAGAAGTGGGTCAGGTCCGGCACCAGATCCTTGATCACCTCCATATGCGGCAGCGGATACACCGGCACCTGCTTGCCGCCGCAGTCGCTGATCGCCTTGGTGCAAGCCAGCGTATTGGTGCCGTCGATGTTCATCGCACAGGAACCGCAGATGCCTTCGCGGCAGGAGCGGCGGAAGGTCAGCGTAGGGTCGATCTCGTTCTTGATCTTGATCAGCGCATCCAGAACCATCGGGCCGCAGCTGTCGAGGTCAACGTCATAGGTGTCGACCCGCGGATTGGCATCGTCGTCTGGGTTCCAGCGGTACACCTTGAAGGTGCGCACCTTCTTGGCGCCCGCGGGCGCCGGGAAGTGCTTGCCCTGGGTGATCTTGGAGTTCTTCGGCAGGGTGAATTCGGCCATGGCTCTTTATCCGGGATTCGGGATTCGGGATTGGGGATTCGTGAGCGGTCTACGGTGCGCTTTGAGGCTGCTGCCTTTGCGAATCCCGAATCCCGAATCACCAATCCCGACCAGATCAATACGTCCGCGCCTTCGGCGGCACCGCTTCGACTTCGTTGGTGAGGGTGTACATGTGCACCGGGCGGTAGTCGATGCGGGTCTCACCCTTCTCGTCGACCCAGCACAGGGTGTGCTTGTGCCAGTTGTCGTCGTCGCGATCGGGGAAGTCCTCGTGTGCGTGCGCGCCTCGCGATTCCTTGCGGTTCTCGGCCGAGACCACCGTGGCCACCGCCTGGCCCAGCAGGTTCTGCAGCTCCAGGGTCTCGATCAGATCCGAGTTCCAGACCAGCGAGCGGTCGGTGACGCGCACGTCGGCGAAGCCGGCCTGGATCTCGCGCATCTTCTGCACGCCTTCCTGCAGGCTGCTGGAGGTGCGGAACACCGCGGCGTGGTTCTGCATCGTGCGCTGCATCTTCAGGCGCAGCTCGGCGGTGGGCGTGCCGCCCTTGGCATTGCGCAGTGCGTCGAGGTTGGCCAGCGACTTGTCGCAGGCGGAAGCCGGCAGGGCCTTGTGGTTCTGGCCGGGCTTGATCGTCTCGGCGCAGCGGTTGGCCACCGCGCGACCGAACACGACGAGATCCAGCAGCGAGTTCGAGCCCAGTCGATTGGCGCCGTGCACCGACACGCAGGCGGCTTCGCCGATCGAGTACAGACCTGGCACCACAGTGTCAGGGTTGCCGTTCTTCAACGTGACCACTTCGCCGTGGTAGTTGGTCTGCAGACCGCCCATGTTGTAGTGCACGGTCGGAAGCACCGGGATTGGCTGCTTGGTCACGTCGACGCCAGCGAAGATTCGCGCGGACTCGGCGATGCCCGGCAGCTTTTCGTGGATCACCTCGGGGCCGAGGTGCTGCAGATTCAGGAAGATGTGGTCGGAATGCTCGCCAACGCCGCGACCCTCGCGGATCTCGATGGTCATCGAGCGGCTGACCACGTCGCGCGAAGCCAAGTCCTTGGCGTTGGGCGCGTAGCGCTCCATGAAGCGCTCGCCCTTGGAGTTGGTGAGATAGCCACCCTCGCCGCGCACGCCTTCGGTGATCAGGCAGCCAGCGCCATAGATGCCGGTCGGATGGAACTGCACGAACTCCATGTCCTGCAGGGGCAGACCGGCACGCAGGGCCATGCCGCCGCCGTCGCCGGTGCAGGTGTGGGCCGAGGTCGCCGAGAAATACGCGCGGCCGTAGCCGCCGGTGGCCAGCACCACGCCTTGGGCGCGGAACAGATGCAGATCGCCGGTGGCCATCTCCAGCGCCAGCACGCCGCGACAGGCGCCCTCTTCATCCATGATCAGGTCGAGCGCGAAGAACTCGATGAAGAAGCGTGCGTCGTGCGCCAGCGATTGCTGGTAGAGCGTGTGCAGGATGGCGTGGCCGGTGCGGTCTGCGGCCGCGCAGGTGCGCTGAGCCGTGCCCTTGCCATAGTGCGTGGTCATGCCGCCGAACGGACGCTGGTAGATCTTGCCGTCCTCGGTGCGCGAGAAGGGCACGCCGTAGTGTTCCAGCTCGATGATGGCCGGGATGGCCTCGCGGCACATGTATTCGATGGCGTCCTGGTCACCGAGCCAGTCCGAGCCTTTGATGGTGTCGTAGAAGTGGAAGCGCCAGTCGTCCTCGCCCATGTTGGCGAGCGCGGCCGAAATGCCGCCCTGCGCCGCCACGGTGTGCGAGCGGGTCGGAAAAACCTTGGACAGGCAGGCGGTGTTCAAGCCCTTCTGGGCCAGGCCGAAGGTCGCGCGCAGGCCGGCGCCGCCAGCCCCCACGACGACCATGTCGTACTTGTGTTCGATGATCTTGTAAGCGCTCATGGGTACTCGCTCGGGCCGGCTCAGGCGCTGAAGGCGATGCGGCCGATCGCGATGATCGCGGCCAGGCCCAGCACGACGTAGACGAACTTGACTGCGATCATCAGGGTGATCTCCAGCCAGCCGACGTGGATGTAATCCTCGACCACCACCTGCAGGCCGAGGCGGGCATGCCAGAAGGCCGTGCCGATGAAGAGGATCAGCAGAACGGCATTGACCGGCTGGGCGATGGTCGCGCGCACGCTGGCGTAGTCGGCGCCGACAAAGGAGACCAGCAGGTAGAGCACGTACAGGACCAGTGGCACCAGCGCGATAGCAGACACCCGCTGTGCCCACCAGTGGGCGGTACCGTCCTTGGCCGAGCCCAAACCGCGGGCTTTGGCGAGAGGATTGCGCAGGCTCATGCCGCACCTCCCAGCACCACGGCCCAGATACCGAGCGCAGAAACAATCGCCAGAGCGATGACTGCATAGCCGGAGGCGTAGACCTTGGGGATCTCGAAGCCCTTGCCGGCGTCCCAGAACAGGTGGCGAATACCGTTGAAGAGGTGGTAGCAGATCGCCAGCGTGAACAGGAACAGCGCGATTTTGCCGGGCAAGGAACCCGCGACAGCGGCGAAGCTTGCGTAGCTGTCAGGACCGGCGGCCACGCTGATCAACAGACCCGCGATGCCAAGCGCGACCAAGGCGTTGACCACGCCCGAGATGCGGTGACTGATGGACAACACCGAAGTGATCTGCGGCCGGTAGACCTGCAGATGCGGCGAGAGGGGACGCTTGCGTGTGCTCATTCCTGGATCCCGATTCGTGACGCGCAATATTCCGCGAAAGCGCGCGAACGGCGCGTCGAATCGGTGCGTGATCCAACGCGTGAACGCGGCATGCATAGCACCGCGGGATGCAGAGGCGACGAAGGAATCCACGGGCGGCTCCGCACAACGCGGAGACCACCGCGCCGGAGCTCAGAAGTCGATGCAGCGGCCGTTCTTTTCCCAGTCGCCGTAGCGGGTGGGATCGGGACCTTCGCGACCGCCGATCTCGCGCGGGGCGTCGTCGACGCGTGCAGGGCCGGTGACAGGCACATCGGCGGCAGGCGTGGAAGGCGGCGTCGCGGGCTCGGGGGCTGGCTGCACTTGGCCTATCATCTCGGGGTAACAAAGCTGCGGAAGGGTACTCCGCAGGCCCGGATGCCGCAAGACAACAAAGGTCGCTGACTGCCGTGAATGCCGTGTATTCAAGCCTTTCCGAGCCCGCGACCGGTGCGCTGCGCGCGTGGTCCGTGCTGCGCTGCGAGGGCCCCGATGCGGAAGCCTTCCTGCAGTCACAGCTGAGCTCGGATGTCGCCAGCCTGAAGCCTGGCCAGGCGCACTGGAGCGCATGGCTCAACGCCAAAGGTCGGGTCATCGCGCTGCTGCTGCTGATGCGAAGAGATCCGCAGACCTTCGACATGCTGCTGCCCGACCATCCCGCTGACACGCTGGCCACGCAGCTTTCGCGCTTCATCCTGAGACGCAAGGCGCGACTCTCGCATCAGGCGCAAGCGCAGGTGATCGCCGGAATCGCGACTGCGGCGCCCACTGACGCCGTGAAGTTTGCCGGCTCGATTCCGCGCTGGCTGATGGCGATGGCCGAGCCCTGCGAGGCGGATGCCCCCGCCCTGGATCTTGCGTGGAAACGACTGGATTTTCTGACGGGTGTGCCTCGCCTGAGCGCGGAAGGAGGCAGCCACACCGCGCACATGCTCGGTCTGGATCGACTGCAGGCGATCAGTCTCAGCAAGGGCTGCTACCCGGGCCAGGAGATCGTTGCGCGCACGCACTACCTCGGCCAGAGCAAGCGCAGCCTTGCCTGCCTCCACGTCGATAGCGCGCAAGCGCCGAGCCTCGGTGCTGCCGTGCTGCTCGGAGAACAGGCCGTGGGCGAAGTGATCAGCGTCGCCTCACTGGATTCGCTCGGACATCTGATCCAGGCGGTGATCTCCGGCGCGCAAACGCATGAGCCCTACGCCTGCGGCTCGGCCTCGGCAAGCCTTGCAGCGGCCGAGCTTCCGCCCCTGCCCCTGCCCTGAACCTGCGACCAACGGCCAGCCGGGAGATATAGCCGGCCCGCACGCCGTCTGCTATACGGCAGCGTCCGGCTTTGGCCGGCCACGCACATCCAGACCAAGACCCGGACAACAGGGTCGGTTGCTGCACGCACAAGGAGACAGGAATGACACGCCATACAGGGGGGGAGGCGACCCGCAAGGGTGGCCGCGGAAGCATTTTGCGTTCTCTGGCGACGCTGCTGCTTGGCCTCGTCGCCTTGCCGGTCGCAGCGGCGGAGTACAAGGTTGCGCTCGAGCCTGCTTACCCGCCCGACAGCAATCAGCAGATCTACCAGCCCTTGCTTGAATACCTGGAGCGCGAAACAGGACATCGCTTCATTGCAATCACCGCGCGCAACTACAACTTCCACTGGCGCGACATGCGACAGTCGGCCAGCGTCGACTTCGCGTTTGAAGAAGCACACTTCACCGACTATCGCGCTCAGAGGCAGGGATTCCGCCCTCTCGCGCGACTGGCAGAGCGCACCGCATACGCCCTGGTCGCCTTGCCTGAGATTGCCGAAGGCGGCATGGACGCGCTGGTCGGCCGTCGTCTGGTCTCGATGACATCGCCGAGCCTCGGCTACGCCCTGCTGTTCGAGATGTTTACCAATCCGATGGCGCAGCCCGATATCCGCTCGGAGGCCTCCTCCTGGCGCGACGGGGTTGAGATGATCTTTGGCGGCGAGGCCGATGCGGCGATGGTGCCCCGGTTCATTGCCGAGCTGTATCCGAATTTGCAGGTGATGCGCACCTCGCGAGAGTTCCCCGGCATGGCGTTCGCGGCTGCGCCCGGCGTGCCCGAAGAGGTGGCGAGCGCGGTGCGAGAGGCGCTGCTCAAGCTGCACGAGAACCCCGAGGCGTATCAGGTCCTGGTGGAAATCGGTTCAACCCGGTTCGAGCCGGCGAGCGCGGCCGACTATCGCGGCAACTCGGAGATGCTGAAGGGCTTCTTCGGCTATCAGTGATCCGATCCGCCGGGCCCTGGCAGGCTGTCTTTCAACAGCCTGCTAGAACCTCAACTGCCAGCAAGCCCAAGCGCGACGATAAATCCGGGTGGCTCAGCCTCGATTCGAATCCCGAGCCCCCGCTTCACTTGCCCAGCGGCTCTGAGAACGCCGCCGCCATCTCGCGATACAGCTCGCGCTGGCGTTCGCCGCGAGGTGCTGGAGCGTGCACTTCCAGCAGCACGATCTGATCGCCCGGCGGCGTACCGGGCAGGCCGCGCCCGCGCAAGCGCAGCTTGCGCCCCGTGGTGCTTTCTGCGGGGATCTTGAGTTCGACCGATCCACCGAGAGTGGGCACGCTCAGAGTGGCGCCGAGCGCGGCCTGCCAGGGCATGACCGGCAGGCGATGGGTGATGGTTCGACCGTCCACCTCGAAACGCGGATGCGGGCGGTAGGCGATCTCCAGCAGCAGGTCGCGCCCCTGTCCGCCCTGCCCGGCCAGACGGATGCTCTGTCCCGGTTGAATGCCAGCCGGAACCTTGACCTCGAGCGTGCGCCCATCCACGTCCACGCGCTGGCGGCCACCCGCGAAAACAGTCTCCAGATCGAGGTCGAGACGCATTCGCCGCTCGAGGCGCGGCGCCGGGCCGGCGCCAGCACCCGTGCGTGCGCTGCGCCCACGCCCTCCGCCGAACAGCGAGTCGAAAAAGTCGCTGAAACCGCCGCCGCCGAAATCGCCTTGGCCGCCTTCGTAGTCCCAGCCCGGCGGCGGACGGAAGTCCTGGCCCGCACGAAATCCGCCGGCGCGCAGCTGCTCGTAGGCGTTGCGCTTGCCAGGGTCCTTGAGCACCTCATAGGCCTCGTTGATCGCCTTGAAGCGCTCCTCGGCCCCGGCTTCCTTGCTGACATCGGGGTGGTACTTGCGCGCAAGCCTGCGGTAGGCGGCCTTGATGTCCGCGTCGCTGGCGCCCGTCTCCACGCCCAGCGTCTTGTAGTAGTCCTTGAACTCCATGGGGCTTCCGAAAGCTGTGTGCTGCCGACTCGTGTGATGGATCGCGTCGGGGCCCTCGCTCAAAAGGTCCTCGCCCGCTTGTGCGAAGCCCGCGGACCGGCCGCGGGCTTGACAAGCTTAACCTCTGCGCCGGCCTCAGCCGGCGTTGACCGAAATGCGCCGCGGCGTGGTTTCGGGACGCTTCGGAATCACGATCTCCAGCACGCCGTGCAAGCCTTTGGCTTCGATGCCGTCAGGGTTGGCGGTATCGGGCAAGGCGAAGCGCCGATAGAAGCTGCCGTGCGATCGCTCGACACGCGTGTAGTTGGCGCCTTCAGAGGCGCTCTGGCTGCGGCGTTCGCCGCGGATCGAGAGGATGCCCTTGTCCATGTGGATCTCGATGTCCTTGGGGTCGACGCCCGGAATATCGGCTTCAATCACGAATCGGGCAGGCTCCTCGCGAATGTCGACGCGTGGTGCCCACTGGCTCGTAACGACATTGCTCTGATCGCTTTCGGTGGCCTCACCCAAGAAGCGATCGAGCACCTGCTTGAGTTCGCTCTGCAAGCCGCTCTGAATGACCCGGCTGTGCTCGATCCACGGATAGCGGGATGCGCTCATGTCTCAACTCCTGCGGTAAAGCGGCGGCGCCACGGCCGCCGACGCTGGGAAAAGTGCGAGCGCGCGGCAGGATTTCAAGTGCGGGGAAGGAGCGGCATTCAGGCGGATACCGCCTCAACGGCAGCGTTCGAGATCGACAAAGTCGAAGGCGAAGGCATGCCGCGCATCTGCCGGATGGCGAACCCGCGAGCGCTCTATCCAGCAGCTCGCATCGAAGGCAGGGAACCAGGTGTCCGCCCCCGCCACCGCGGTATCGACCTCGGTCAGGTGCAAGCGATCGGCGCGCGGCAGCAGCTGCGCGTAAAGCTCGCCGCCGCCAATCACCATCAGCGCTTCAGCGCCTGCCGCGTGGGCCAGCGTCTGCGCCGCCTCGACCGAGTCGACCGCTTGCATGCCCTCGAAAGGCACTTGACCGCTGCGCGTGAGCACGAGGTTCAAGCGCCCCGGCAGCGCGCGCCCCAGCGACTCTGCAGTCCTGCGCCCCATCAGCAGCGGCTTGCCGAGGGTCAGCGTCTTGAAGTGTTTGAGGTCATCCGGCAGCGACCAGGGCAGCGCATTGCCGCGACCGATCGCCCGCGCGCGGTCCATCGCCACCACCAGCTCGATGCGCGGGCTCACACCGCCACCGGCGCCTTGATCGCGGGGTGCGGGTCATAACCTTCGATGGCGATGTCCTCGTACCGGAAGGCGAACAGGTCGCGCACGTCGGGGTTCAGTCGGAGCTGCGGCAAGGGGCGCGGGCTGCGCGTGAGCTGCTCGCGCGCCTGCTCGAAGTGGTTCGAGTACAGGTGCGCGTCGCCCAGCGTGTGCACGAAGTCGCCGACTTCGAGGTCGCAGACCTGGGCCACCATGTGGGTCAGCAGGGCGTAGCTCGCGATGTTGAAGGGCACGCCGAGGAAGATATCGCCCGACCGCTGGTAGAGCTGGCAGGACAAGCGCCCCTGGGCCACGTAGAACTGGAACAGGCTGTGGCAGGGCATCAGCGCCATCTGCTCCAGCTCACCGACGTTCCAGGCCGAAATGATCAGCCGGCGCGAGTCCGGGTTGCGGCGGATCTCGTCCACCACCCAGCGCATCTGGTCGATCGTGCGGCCGTCGGCGGCCTGCCAGGCCCGCCACTGCTTGCCGTAGACCGGGCCCAGTTCGCCCTCGGCGTCGGCCCACTCGTCCCAGATGCCGACCTTGTGGGCCTTGAGATAGGCGATGTTGGTCTCGCCGCGCAGGAACCACAGCAGCTCGTGGACGATCGAGCGCAGGTGCAGCTTCTTGGTGGTGACCAGCGGAAAGCCGGCGCGCAGGTCGAAGCGCATCTGCCAGCCGAACACCGAGCGCGTGCCGGTGCCGGTGCGGTCCGATTTTTCGGCGCCCTGCTCAAGCACATGGCGCAACAGATCGAGATAGGCCTGCATCCGAGTCTCCGTGTTTCGCTTCAGACCGAACGGGGTGTGGCCGCGCGCAGCGACAGACCGATGAACAGGAGGCCGATCAGGACCAACGGCAGACTCAGCAGCATGCCCATGGTGAACCAGCCGAAGGCGAGGTAGCCAATGTGGGCATCGGGCTCGCGCACGAACTCGACGGCGAAGCGGAACAGCCCATAGCCCAGCGCGAAGACGCCGGATACCGCATAGCGCTTGCGCGGCTTGGCCGAGAACCACCACAGCAGACCGAACAGCACCACGCCTTCGAGGAAGGCCTCATAGAGCTGCGAGGGGTGACGGGCGAAGGCATCGAGCGCGCCCTGCGCATGCAGCTGCTGCAGCTCGGCGGCCGGCAGGTGCTGGTGCTCGCGCGGCAGGCCGCTCGGGAAGATCACCGCCCAGGCGACGTCGGTGGTGCGCCCCCAAAGCTCGCCGCCGATGTAATTGCCGATGCGCCCGAACAGCAGGCCCAGCGGCACCAGCGGGGCGACGAAGTCGAGCGTTTCCCAAATCGAACGGCCCTGCCCGCGTGACCACCACCCGACTGCGGTCATCACACCGAGCAGGCCGCCGTGGAAGCTCATACCGCCCTCCCACACGCGCAGGATCGACAGGGGATCGGCCAGCACCTGCTGCCAGCCGTAGAACACGATGTAGCCCAAACGTCCGCCCAGCACCACGCCGAGCATGCCGTAGAACATCAGATCGCCGAAGGCCTGCTCGCTGACGCCGAAGCGCCCCTGGCGCAGCCGCTGTCGACCCAGCCACCAGGCGCTACCGAAGGCCAGCAGGTACATGATCCCGTACCAGTGCACCGGCCAGCCGAACAGGTTGATCGCGATCGGGTCGATCTGATGCAGGTGGAAGCTCGATGCATTCATGCGATCAGGCCGGCAGCACGCGGCAGACGTAGCCTTTCAGATAGTCCGTCTCGACGATGGCGGCATGCACCGGGTGGTCGGCGGACTGCTGCAGCTGACAGAGCACCTGCACCTGCCGGTCGAGATGGCGCGCGCCGGCCTGGATGGCCTCCAGCAGGGCATCGCGGCCCATGTGATAGCTGCACGACGCGCTGACCAGCAGGCCGTCGCGCTCCAGTACCTGCATGGCCATCTCGTTGATGCGGCGATAGGCCAGTGCGCCTTCCTTGAAGTCCTTGCGGCGCTTGACGAAGGCCGGCGGGTCGAGGATGACCACGTCCCACCTGCGGCGCTCCGCCCTCGCCTGCTTCAGGTACTCGAAGGCATCGGCGCAAACCGCTTCGACGGTGTCGCCGAAGCCGTTGCGCCGGGCGTTGTCGCGGATCTGCTCGCAGGCCGGGCCCGAGGCATCGACGCAGGTCACCTCACTCGCACCGAAGCCGGCCGCGCGAATGCCCCAGGCGCCGACATAGCTGAAGACATCCAGCACGCGCAGGCCGGGCACCAGCTTGCGCAGACGATCGCGGTTGTCCTGCTGGTCGAAGAACCAGCCGGTCTTCTGGCCGTGCTGCACGTTGACCGCAAATTTGAGCCCCCCCTCGTCGACGATGACCCGCTCCGGCACCTCGCCGAAGGCCACTTCGACGTAAGACGGCAGGCCCTCGATGGCGCGCGCGCCGCCGTCGTTGCGGAACAGCAGGGCGACCGGATTGAGCACCTTGCGCACGGCATCGACGATGGCGTCCTTCATGCGCTCCATGCCGGCCGTGCCGAGCTGGGCCACCACGACATCGCCGAAGCGATCGATCACCAGGCCCGGCAGACCATCGGACTCGCCGTAGACCAGGCGGTAGTGCGGGGTGTCGAACAGGCGCTCGCGCAGGGCCAGAGCGACATTTAGGCGATGCACCAGCAGCGAGCGGTCCAGCGCATGGCCGCCGCGGTCGAGCAGCCGCGCACAGATCAGGGTCGAGGGGTTCACATAGCCAGTGCCGACCGGCTTGCCGCCGGCATCCAGCACATGCACCGGGCTGCCGGCCTCCATCGCCGTCAGAGGCGAGCGCACCACGTCGACCTCGTTGCTGAACACCCACAGGTGGCCAGCGCGCAGTCGGCGGTCTTCGCCGCGCTTCAGGATGAGGGCGGGGTAGTCGGCAGCAGTCATTTCGGAGATTTCCTTTGGCCGGCTTTCGGCGCGGCAGATTCAGGGCCAGACGCGGGGCAGAAGCAGCAGCGCCCAGCACAGCAGTACGTTCATCATCAGCACGAAGACCGCGGCCGAGCCCATGTCCTTGGCGCGGCCGGCGAACTCGTTGTGCTCGGGCCCCATGCGGTCTACCGCTGCTTCGACGGCCGAGTTCAGCAACTCAGCCGACAGCACCAGCAGCAGGCTGCCGACCAGAACCACGCGCTCCAGCGGCGTCTGTCCGAGCCACAGGGCCAGCGGACCGAGCACAAGGAACAGATAGACCTCAAGCCGGAACGAGGCTTCAAACCGGAAAGCCGCCACCAAGCCCTGCATCGACCATTTGAAGGCCTTCCACATACCGCCGGGGCCGCGTGGAATCAGCGAGTTGACGCGGTCAGGCATGTGTTGCGAGATCCAGGTCTGCGTCGACCGCGGGCGCGCGGCAGGCCGGATAGTGTAGTCGGCGCGCCCAACTTGGCGAAACGCCGGCAGGCGCTACCATCCGGCACGGGCCGTCACAGCAGCGGTGCGCCAGCGTCGCGCATCGCCGATCCGCATTCCACACCATGGAGAACCGCAACGATGTTCGACCCCGAGCGACTACTGAAGCAGATGCTGGGCGGTGCCTTGGGCGGCACCCTGGGCGGCGACCGCGGCCGCAAGAAGCATAAATCGCGCGGCGGCATGGGGGGCGGCATCAGCGGCGCGCTGGGCGGCCTCAGCACCGGCAACAAGGCTGCGCTCGGCCTTGGCGCCCTCGGCGTGGCAATGGCGGCCTGGGAGCACTACAAGGGCCAGTCCACATCCACGGCGCAGCCGACTCCCACTGCACAGCCGCTGCCGGCCATGAGCCCGCCGCCTCCGCCTCCACCACCCGGGCAAGTCGCCGTGACGCCGCCATCGGCCGCACCGGGAGCGCTGGTGCCCGAGGCCCTGCTGGTCATCCGCAGCATGATCGCGGCGGCCGCCGCCGACGGCCTGATCGACGGCAACGAGCGCGAGGCCATCCTCGGCCGCGCCCAGGACGCGGGCCTGGATGCCGATGACCTCGCCGCCCTGCGACAGGAGCTGGCCCAGCCGCTGTCGATGCCCGAACTGCTTGCGCAGACCCCCGCGCATCTCGCCGCGGAGGTCTACGCGGCCGCGCTGATCACGATCAGCGTCGACACCGAAGCCGAACGGCGCTGGATGCAGCGTCTGGCCGAAGGCCTGAAGCTTGATGAATCGAGGCGCGCCGAGCTCGACGCGCAGTTCGCCTCTCTCTCCCAGTAAAGGACGCCCCCATGCACGCTTGGTACCTCAGCTACGGCGGCCAGCAGTCCGGCCCGCTGGATCACGCCACCGCCGCCGCGCAGGCCCGGCAGAACCCCAACGGCCACTGCTGGCGCGCCGGCTTCGCCGAGTGGATGCCGATCAGCGCCTGCACTGAACTCACCGGCGGCGGTGGCGCCCTGGTCGCGCCGGCCGCACCGCCGCCGGTCGGCCAGCGCAGCGCCGACGAGATCGACTATCAGGTCTTCGGCCACGAGATGCAGTTCGTCGAGATCGAGCTCGATCCCGGCGAGAGCGCCATCGCCGAAGCCGGCGCGATGATGTTCAAGGACGCGCATATCCAGATGGAGACGGTGTTCGGCGATGGCAGCCACAGCGGCCAGGGCGGCAGCTTCATGGACAAGCTGCTCGGCGCCGGCAAGCGCGTGATCACCGGCGAAAGCCTGTTCACCACGATGTTCTCCAACGCCGGCAGCGGCAAGGCCAAGGTCGCCTTCGCCTCGCCCTACCCGGGCACGATCATTCCGCTGTCACTGAAGAACTACAGCGGCCGACTGATCTGCCAGAAGGACTCGTTCCTGTGCGCCGCGCGCGGCGTCAGCGTCGGCATCTTCTTCCAGAAGAAGATCATGACCGCACTGTTCGGCGGCGAGGGCTTCATCATGCAGAAGCTCGAAGGCGACGGGCAGGTGTTCGTGCACGCCGGCGGCACCGTGGTCGAGCGCGAGCTGAAGGCCGGCGAGCGCCTCGATGTCGACACCGGCTGCGTGGTTGCGCTCACCCAGACCGTGGGTTTCGACGTCAAGCCCGTGGGCGGCATCAAGTCGATGCTGTTCGGCGGCGAGGGCGTGTTTCTCGCGACGCTGACCGGCCCCGGCCACGTCTGGCTGCAGTCCCTGCCCTTCTCGCGCATGGCCGGCCGCATGTTCGCTGCGGCCTACCAGCGCGGCGGCGGCAAAGAAGAGGGCTCGGTGCTGGGGGGCTTGGGCGGCATCCTGTCGGGCGATCGCGGCTTCTGATCCTAGCCAACACGAAAAGCGCCGCGTTTGGCGCGGCGCTTTTCTGCGTTGGGGGGCTGCGACTTCGCGGACCCGCCTCAGCAGGACAGCTTCACTCGGACGGCTCGGCAGCCTTGCGCCCATCCGGGTCGGGCTCATCGGCAAAGATCGCCACGCCGCGCGCGCCGTCGACGGTGATCCAGCCGCGGTACATGCCGGCAGTATTGAAGGGCATGCGGATCGCGCCCTTGCCGTCGATGGCGATAACGCCGCCATCGCCGCCGAGCTTGGGCACCTCCTCCATCAGCACGGCGTCGGCGGCTACCGCCAGGGACTGCCCGGCATAGCGCATGCGCGCGCAGATATCGTGCGCCACCGAGAGGCGGATGAAGTACTCGCCCCAGCCGGTGGCCGACACCCCGCAGTTCGCGTCGGCATAGGTGCCGGCGCCAATGATCGGCGCATCGCCTACTCGCCCCCAGCGCTTGTTAACCATGCCGCCGGTCGAGGTGGCCGCGGCGATACGCCCGGCATGATCGAAGGCCACCGCCCCCACGGTGCCGAAGTAGGTCGAAGCCGGGATCGCCGCCCTCGCCTTCTCACGCTCCAGCACGGTCTGCAGCTGGTTCCAGCGCTGCTCGGTGCGGAAATAGGACGGATCCACCTGCTCGATGCCGCGCTCCTTGGCAAAGCGCTCCGCGCCCTCGCCGATGAGCATCACGTGTGGGGAGGAGTCCATCACCGCCCGCGCAAGGTCGATCGGATTGCGCACCGTGCGCAGGCCGGCGACGGCTCCCGCACGCCGCGTGCTGCCGTCCATGATCGAGGCATCGAGCTCGTTGTGGCCCTCGTGGGTGAACACCGCACCCTTGCCAGCGTTGAAGTGGGGTGAGTCCTCCAGCACCTTCACCGAGGCCACCACGGCATCAAGGCTGGCCCCGCCTTCCGACAGCACGGCCGCCCCCGCGTCGAGCGCGCGGCTGAGATCGGCGCGGATCGCGGCATCGATCTCGGGCGTGATCGCCTCACGGGTCAAGGTGCCCGCGCCGCCATGAATGACCAGGGCAAAGCGGGCGTCTTCGGCCTGCGCGATCAGCGGCAGGGCAAGACAGAGGGCAAGGGCGAGACGCGAACGTCGCGAGTTCATGACGGGTTCTCTGCGCAAGGAATGGCAGCAGCACCTTCGCGACTGCCTCGATTCTCGGTCAAGTGCCGATCGGATCAGCGGCGGCGAAGACGACTGTACGACGCCCCGAAAAGCGAAAACCCGGCGCGAGGCCGGGCTTTCGGGTGCTGCGTGCTGCGTGGCCAGATCAGTTCTGCACGTTCAGCTCGGTACGGCGGTTCGTCTCGTTCTTGCACTCCGGCAGGTTCTGGCCGGTCGGCTGCAGCGGACGGCTCTCGCCGTAACCGGTCGGGCCCACCAGGCGCGAGGCGCTGATGCCGTTGCTGGTCAGGAAGTCATAGACCGCCTGTGCGCGGCTCTGCGACAGGGTCTGGTTGTAGGCGTCCGAACCGCACAGATCGGTGTGGCCGGCAACTTCAACGCGGAGGTCGCTGTACTGGCGGAGGATGCTGACAACCTCGTTCAGGGTGGCCACGGCGTCCGGGCGCAGGGTCGACTTGTCGAAGTCGAAGTTGACGCCGCGCAGGTCGATGGTCACCGGGACCGGGCAGCCGTCCGGGCCAACGGTCTGGCCGGGGGTGCTGTTGGGGCACTTGTCTTCGCAGTTGTTGACGCCGTCACCGTCGTCATCCAGATCGGCGCAGCTCACCTGCGGCGCGGGGGCGGGCTCAGCCGGGGCCGGGGCATCCACCGGGGCGGAAGGCTTTGCGCCCAGCGGCAGGCTGACGCCCACCGACACGATGCGGTCGGCGAAGTAGTCTTCGTCGGCTGCGCTCTCGCTGTCAAAGTCGAAGCGCGCACCGTACTCGGCGCGCACGAAACCACGCCCGAAGTCACCCTGGACGCCGATACCAACGTTGGCCGCCAGGTTGTTGCCCTTGACCTCGCCAGGACGGCCCGCCGGGCTACGGAACTCGCGCTCGTGGCGCCACACGCCTGCGCCCAGCGCGACGTAGGGGCCCCAGGTGTCGCCGGCTTCGCGGAAGTGATAGCGGCCCGTCAGACCCAGGCCGTACTGGCTCCAGTTCAGCTTGTTGGGGCGCAGGGTCGGGTTGGTGTAGCCGATCTCGGCATCGAGCGACCAGTTCGGGGTGAAGAACTTGCCGAAGTTGAAGCCAAGATGCTCGTTGTCCTTGACACCACGGGCATTGTCGGACTCGACGTACCCGGCAGACGCACCGACATACCAGCGGTCATCGAAGTCCTGCGCGTTCGCGGCGCCAACAAAACCGACGCCGGCCAGCAGCGCGCAGCAAAGGAGGTTCTTCTGCATTTGGTGTTCTCCTGGAGATACGGGGGGACGCAACAGAGGACGAGCCTCGTCCACGAAAAGCGCCAGTCATGCACTGGCGCAACGGTCGTCACTGTAAGTCGGCGACATGACGCAGAAGTTAACGCATTTGTAACGGGCTTCGCAATTCCACGCCGATTGTCCGCCCCGAAAAGCAGTGTCCACGGCCCGCACTTCCGCCTCGCTCGATCGCTTTCGCTGCAGCGCACAGGCCCTCGCCGGAGTGGCCACGCCGCACTCCGTTTACCCGGTCAGCGCTATGGCTCCAAGCCAACGGCTTGCCGGGCCCCAAGCGCTTCGGCAAGGTGGCACCTAAAACGCCGGAGATTTCTGACCATGACGCAAGCGAGCTATCCGACCCTGTTGAGTCCACTCGATATCGGCCGCGTACGCCTGCGCAATCGGGTTCTGATGGGATCGATGCATACCGGCCTGGAGGACCGAGCGAGCGACTACCCCCGCCTTGCCGCCTACTTCGCGGCGCGCGCGCGCGGTGGTGTCGGCCTGATCGTCACCGGCGGCATCGCTCCGAACATCTCGGGCTGGGTCAAGCCGTTCGCCGGAAAGCTGTCCTGGCCCTGGGAAGTCCGCCGCCATCGACAGGTCACTTCAGCAGTGCACGCAGAGGGCGCACTGATCTGCATGCAGGTGCTGCACGCGGGTCGCTACGCATACCACCCGCTTGCAGTCGCCCCCACCGCGCTCAAGTCACCAATCACTCCCTTCAAGCCCCGAGCGCTTAGCCTGCGCGGGGTCGAAGCGCAGATCCGCGACTTCGTACGTTGCGCCCAGCTGGCGCGAGACGCCGGTTACGACGGCATCGAAGTCATGGGCTCGGAGGGCTACCTCATCAACGAGTTCCTCGCTCCACGTACCAATCGCCGCACCGACAGGTTCGGCGGCCCGCTGGAAAACCGCATGCGGTTCGCGGTCGAAATCGTGCGGCGCACCCGCGAGGCGCTCGGGCCCGATTTCATCATCATTTTCCGGCTTTCAATGCTCGACCTGGTCGAAGGCGGCAGCAGCTGGGAGGACGTCGTCGCCACCGCCAAAGCGATCGAGGCTGCGGGAGCCAGCATCATCAACACCGGAATCGGCTGGCATGAAGCACGCGTCCCAACCATCGTCACCTCAGTGCCGCGCGCGGCGTTCAGCGGGATCACGGCGCGTCTGCGCGGCGAGATCCAACTGCCGCTGGTGACCAGCAACCGAATCAATACGCCCGAGCTCGCGGAATCGCTGCTGGCCTCTGGCGTGGCGGATCTGGTCTCGATGGCGCGACCGCTGCTCGCCGATCCCGACTGGGTGAACAAAGCCCGCGCAGGCCGCGCGCGCGCCATCAACACCTGCATCGCCTGCAACCAAGCCTGCCTGGACCATGTCTTCGAGAACAAGCCTGCGAGCTGCCTGGTCAATCCGATGGCCTGTCGCGAGACAGAGATCGTGCTGACCCGCAGCGCGCGACCCAAGCGCGTCGCCGTCATCGGCGCCGGCCCGGCGGGGCTGGCCGCGGCTTGCGCCGCAGCCGAGCGCGGCCATGCCGTCGTGCTGTTCGAAGCGAGCGCAGAGATCGGGGGCCAGTTCAACCTGGCGCGACAAGTGCCGGGCAAAGAGGAGTTCAGCGAAACGCTCCGCTACTTCCGCACCCGCATCGAGGAACTGGATATCGATCTGCGCCTGCAGTCGCGAGTTGACGCCGCACAGCTGAAGGCCCACGCGTTTGACGCGCACATCGTGGCGACCGGCGTCAAACCGCGCGTGCCGGATATTGCTGGCATCGATCATCCCAAGGTACTGGGGTACGCGGACGTGCTGCAGGGCGCCGAGGTCGGACAGCGCGTTGCGGTCATCGGTGCAGGTGGCATCGGCTTCGATGTGTGCGAGTACCTGACCACGCCACATCCTTCACCGACGGTCGAGCCTCACCGATGGCTGGATGAGTGGGGCGTCGATCTCGGCTACACGCACGGCGGCGGGCTCAAGACTCCGCACGCTGAGGCCTCACCCCGCGAGGTGTGGATGCTCCAGCGCAGCGGCGGCAAGCCAGGGGCGCGTCTCAACAAGACGACCGGCTGGGTCCACCGTGCCGCGCTGAAGAGCAAGGGCGTCAAGGCGCTCTCCCAGGTCGAGTATGTGCGTATCGACGACAGTGGCCTGCACTGCAGGATCGAGGGCGAAGAACGACTCCTGGAAGTCGACAGCATCGTTCTCTGCGCCGGGCAGGTTTCGGTCAACGCGCTGCACGCCGAGCTGCGTGCGGCGGGCATGCACTCACAGCTCATCGGCGGCGCCCTGCTCGCTGGCGAAGTGGACGCGAAGCGGGCGATCGAGGAAGGCGTACGCGCAGCCGCTGCGATCTGACGCTTTCGACCAGGCCCCACTTGCTACCTAGAAGAACAGCCGCTTGAGGAAACGGCTGTTCAGTCTCGGCCAAAAGAGTTCAGGCTGCGTTTACTTTGCCGATGTACTCTCGCCCTCAGCCCGTCCCCCGGTACCCGGCCCGATCCGGGGGGCGCGAACGTTACCGCCGATCGTGCACGGCTAGCGTTCACATCCGTAAAGCGGCTGACGCATCAAGGCGCCCTTCCTGCCTGCGTCAGGCGTGACCTTAAACGCCATGTC
Organism: Lysobacterales bacterium; assembly: GCA_014946745.1. Lineage (NCBI taxonomy): Bacteria > Pseudomonadati > Pseudomonadota > Gammaproteobacteria > Lysobacterales > Lysobacterales bacterium. Next base: position 2,274,710 of record JADCRD010000001.1, read on the forward strand.
GGCGTATCCCCCACAACCTGCAGGTCCTCGCGTCCGAGACGGAGCGCGGCCTTCGGTTGCGGGTTCGGATGTCGACGCAACGGAACAGGAGTCCGCATGAAACTGGCCTGGATCCTCTGGTTGGCCAACGCGCTGCCGCAGCCCGTCGCCGATCCTCTATGCCTGACCACCACGATCTACCTGGAAGCCCGCAACCAGTCCATCCTGGGGCAGCGAGCCGTCGCTGAAGTCGCTCTGCGGCGCGTTGAAGATGGGCGCTGGGGACGATCGGTCTGTGCCGTCGTCACGGCTCCGAGGCAGTTCGCGCCGACCCTGGTGTCGGCCGAGTTCGAGATCAAGAGCCACAAGGCCTGGGAGCGCGCCGCCGCGATCGCGTTTGACGCGCTGCGCGACTGGCGCAAGCCGAGCGACAGACGCAGACAGGTTGTGCCAGGGGCAAGCCACTTTCTGGTCAACGATCTGGTGAACCGCCCCAACTGGGCTCAGGGCACACCCGTCGCGCTGATCGGCGATCACGCCTTCTACAGCGTCACCGAGCTGTAGCTCCGAACTGTTCAATCCGATAACACAAACGGCGCCTTCTGGGCGCCGTTTGTGTTATCGCCGCAGAACGGCGGATCAGCCGACATCCGGTCCTCGCTGCAAGGCCAAGCGAACCGACTCCAATGCGGAGGGATCGTCGAGCGTCGACAGGTCGCCCGGATCGCGACTCTCGACCAAGGCCTGCAGCGAGCGCCTCAGCAGCTTGCCGGAGCGCGTCTTGGGCAGCGCATCGACGACATACACGCGCGCCGGCTTCGCGACCGCGCCCAACTGTTCCACCACCTGACGCATCATCGCTTCCGCCGCTGCGCGGCGATCGCTGCAGTCGCCGCCCTTGAGCGTGGCGAACACGACTGGCACCTGTCCCTTCAGCGCATCGGCGGCACCAATCACGGCAGCTTCTGCGACCACGCTGCAGCCAGACACGGATTCCTCGATCTCTCGAGTCCCCAGGCGATGGCCGGCGACGTTGATCACATCGTCCGTGCGGCCGAGGATGAAGTAGTAGCCATCCTCGTCGCGGATCGCCCAGTCCAGCGAGCTGTAGAGCAGCGCCTTGAAGTGGCTGAAGTAGCTCGACAGGAAGCGCGCATCGTCACCCCACACGGTGCTCAGGCAGCCCGGCGGCAGCGGCGGCACGATGGCCAGCACGCCTTTCTCGCCTGCACCGCAGGGCTCGCCGCTCACCTCATGGATAAGCCTGAGGTTGAAGCCAAGATTGGGCAGGCCGGGCGAGCCGAACTTGGTGGGCTTGAGTTCGAGGCCAGGCTGCAGGCACAGCACCGGCCAGCCGGTTTCGGTCTGCCAGTAGTTGTCGATCACCGGCACACCAAGCGCATCGTTGATCCAGCGCGCGGTGGGCTCATCGAGCGGCTCACCGGCGAGGAACAGCCACTTCAGCGCGGACAGGTCGTGCATTTTCAGCCACGACGGATCCTGCTTCTTCAGCACGCGCACCGCCGTGGGCGACGAGAACAGCGTACGCACGCCGTATTGCGCACACAGCTCCCACCAGATGCCCGGATCGGGAGAGGTCGGCAGGCCCTCGTAGACGATCGTGGTGGCGCCGACGATCAGCGGCCCGTAGACGATGTAGGAGTGGCCCACCACCCAGCCGACGTCCGAGGTCGAGAACATCACCTGCCCGGGTCCGACGTCGAAGACGGTGCGCATGGACAGCGCGAGCGCCACCGCATAGCCACCGGTATCGCGCTGCACGCCCTTGGGCTTGCCGGTGGTGCCCGAGGTGTAAAGCAAATAGCTGGGCGCGTTGCTTTCGCGCCAGACCACGGGAACCGTCGCATCGGCAAACGCCGCCGAGGCCTCCGCGTAATCGATGTCGCGGCCCGGCGTGCGCGGCGTCTCCGCATCAAGCCCGCGGTGCATGACGAGCACATGCGGCGGCGCATGCTTCGCCTCGGAGAGTGCTGCATCGACCAGCGGCTTGTAGCGGATCACCTTGCCCGAGCGCATGCCGGCATCGGCGCAGATCAGCAGCTTGGGCTGGGCGTCGTCGATACGCAGGGCGAGGTTGTGGGCGGCGAAGCCGCCGAACACCACCGAGTGGATCGCACCGATACGCGCACATGCCAGCATGGCAATCACCGCCTCGCCGGTGTTGGGCATGTAGATCACCACGCGGTCGCCCTCGCCCACGCCAAGCGAGCGGATCGTTGCCGCGCACTGGTTGACCGCGCGGTGCAGCTGCACATAGGTCCAGGTCTGACGCTGGCCGGTTTCGGTGGAGACCGCGATCAGTGCTGCTTGATCGGCGCGCGCCGCAAGATGGCGATCGATCGCGTTGTGGCAGAGGTTGGTGCGTCCACCGACGAACCAGCGACGGAAAGGCGGCTTCGAATCGTCGAGGATCTGCTGTGGCGGAGTCTCCCAGTCGATGGCTTGGGCGGCATCTGCCCAGAAGGCTTCGGGCTGTTCGATGGAATGAAGATAGAGCTCGTCGTAGCGCATGGCCGGTGCTCCGCGGGGGATTCACGAAGCCTAGACCGATGCGGACGCGGGCGCCTGTCGACGTTGGTCTGAAAGGCTGGGATTGGGGATTCGGGATTGGGGATTCGTCAGAGCAGGTCGCGGCAGGGCTGAGCCCGGGGCCTCACAGCGCTGGAAGCGAAAAGGGCGGCCCTTGGGCCGCCCTTTCCTGGGACAACTGCGGTGCAGGCTTCAGCCCAGCAGGTGGGCGACGCCGGCGCGCTCTTCTTCGAGTTCGTTGAGCGTGAAGTTGATGCGCTCCTGCGAGAACTCATCGATGGCCAGGCCCTGCACGATCTCGTACTTGCCGTTCGTGCACGTGACCGGGTAGCCGAACATCACGTCCTTGGGGATGCCGTAGCTGCCGTCGGACGGAATGCCCATGGTGACCCACTTGCCGTTCGTGCCCAGCACCCAGTCACGGACGTGGTCGATGGCCGCATTGGCGGCGGAGGCCGCCGACGACAGGCCACGGGCTTCGATGATCGCGGCGCCGCGCTTGGCCACCTTGGGGATGAAGGTTTCGCGGTTCCAGGCCTCGTCGGCGACCTTGTCCTTCAGCGAAGCGCCGCCGGCCGTGGCGAAGCGGTAGTCGGGATACATGGTCGGGCTGTGGTTGCCCCACACCACCAGCTTCTCGATGTCGGCCACGGCCACGCCGGCCTTGCCGGCCAGCTGCGACAGCGCACGGTTGTGGTCAAGGCGGAGCATCGCGGTGAAGTTGTTCGGGTCGAGATCCGGCGCCGACTTCATGGCGATGTAGGCATTGGTGTTGGCCGGGTTGCCGACCACCAGCACCTTGACCTGGCGCGAGGCGACCTTGTTCAAGGCGCGGCCCTGCACGGTGAAGATCTCGGCGTTCTTCAGCAGCAGGTCCTTGCGCTCCATGCCCGGGCCGCGCGGCATGGCGCCGACCAGCAAGGCCACGTCGGCATCCTTGAAGGCCACTTCCGGGTCATCGGTGCCGACCATGCCGGCGAGCAGCGGGAAAGCGCAGTCTTCGAGCTCCATCATCACACCGCGGAGCGCGGCCTGGGCCTTCTCCATCGGCAGCTCGAGCATCTGCAGGATCACGGGCTGGTCTTTGCCCAGCATCTCGCCGGAGGCGATGCGAAACAGCAGCGAGTAGCCGATCTGGCCGGCGGCGCCGGTGACTGCAACGCGGACGGGGGTCTTCATGGAGGAGTCCTGTGTCGTCTTCTGGGGTGGGTGGAAGCTCAGAACATGCAGCGCTTTCAGCCAGGGGCTTCAGCGCATCTCGTAGCCGATCGCCGCCAGATGCTGCTGCAGCGCCGGCCGGTTGTAGCCATGGATCACTTCATCGCCGATGACGGTGAGCGGCACGCCGCGGCCGCCCAGGGCGTCGACGGCATCGCGCCCTTCGGAGGTATCGAAGTCGAGCTCGGTAAAGCGCACGCCAGCGGCGCGGAAATCGGCCAGCTGCTGCTGGCAGTAGCCGCACCATTCCGCGCTGACCATCAGCACACGATTGGGGTCGCCTGCGCCTGGCAGCGCGCTGAGCGCGGCCTCGGCGGACCGCTCGGATCGCCAGAAGCCGATGGCCACCAGCAGTGCGAGCAGGACCAGCCAGACGCGCCCGCTCACGCAAGCTCCGCGAAGAACGCCTGGATGCGTAGCAGGCCCTCGGTGAGCTGGGCATCGGGGCAGGTGTAGGAAATCCGCAGCGCGCGCGGTTCGCCAAAAGCCGAGCCCGGCACGCAGGCCACACCCTTGGCTTCCAGCAGAGCCGCACAGAAGTCGACATCGTTGGCTATCACGCGCTCACCGTGCCGGCGGCCGAACGCGCAGGCGATGTCCGGGAAAACGTAGAAGGCGCCCTCGGGCTTGGGGCAGATCACGCCCGGGATTTGCGCCAGCGAGGCCAGCACCTGGTCGCGCTTGGCCTCGAACTCGCGCACCTTGATCGCCGGCACGTCCTGCGGGCCCGACAGCGCCGCGATGGCGGCAGCGATCACCACCTCGGGCACGTTGGTGATGTGGTTGGAGTTGAGCGTGGTCAGGGCCTGCGCCACCGACTCCGGCCCGGCCATGAAGCCCACGCGCCAGCCCGGCATGCCGTAGGTCTTGGACAGCGAGTCGACGAAGATCACGCGCTCCGCCAGCTCGGGCCGGAAGTGCAGCACGTTGTGGTAGCTCTGACCGCTGAACACCATGCGGTGGTAGATGTCGTCGCAGATCATCCAGACGTCCGGATGCCGCGCCACCACATCAGCAATGGCGGCGATCTCGTCGCCGCTGTAGACCATGCCGGTCGGGTTGGACGGGTTGTTGAACAGGAACACCTTGGGCCCGCGGGCGAGCGCAGCATCCAGCTGTTCCGGCATCAGCTTGTAGTTCTGGCTGGACGGACACGGCAGGGCCGTGGCGCGCGCACCGACGATCTCGGCGATGTCGGCGTAGGTGGTCCAGTAAGGCGAGGGAAACACGATCTCGTCGCCCGGATCGAGCAGAGCTTCGGCCAGGTTGTAGAGGATGTGCTTGGCGCCAATGCCGGTAGCGCAGTGCTTGCGCTGGTAGCCGCTCAGGCCGGCCGACTCGATGTGCTTCAGGAAGGCATCGAGCAGTGCATCGGGGCCGCGATTGCTGCCGTACTGGCCGCTGTCATGATCCAGCGCTTCGCGCGCAGCGGCGTACACATGCGGGCCAGGCAGGAAGTTGGGAACGCCAATCGAGAAGCTGATGACTTCGCGGCCGGCCGCCTTCATCTGCCGGGTCTTCTCGACAATCTGCATGATCGCGCTGGGCTTGGCGCGCCCCATGCGCTGGGCAAGCTTGGGCATGTGCAGCCTCGTGTGATGGGCCAACCCGGCGGTGCGCGGGGCTTCTCGCGAAGCGAGGCGGACGCGGGCAGAAAACCGCCGAAGTCTAGCACGCAGGTCGCCCGCGACCGTGGCCGCTGCCTGCGGCAAGCGTTGCACTCAGCCGACGCGTAGCGCGACAGGTTGACTCACGCGCGGACCGAAAGCGCGCCCTTCGCGGACCTGGCCGAGGCGACCTCGCCGTAGGCTTCGCGCGCCCGAGCCAGCGCGATGTCGACCCGGGCCTGCGAAGCCATCTGGTTGGCCTGGGCGGCGACGCGGTAGTCCTGGGGCGAGGGCTGCGCCGGCGCCAGCGCCGCGGCGACGATCCGCGCGGCCTTGGCCACCGTGGCTTCGGGATCACCGCGTACCGGCGAGGTGTCGATGCCGACCTCGCCGCCCACCGCATAGCGCCGTCGGTCCGGCCCGGTCTGATAGGTGTAGCTGGGGCCCGAGGTGATCAGCTCGCCCCCCGCGGCCACATGCGCCTGCTCATGCGCCCGCACTTCGCGGTCGCGCGCTGCCAGCTCGGCGATCACCCGCTGGATCGCGGGGTCCTGCAGCGGATCCTCGGCCTGCCGTCGAGCCAAGCGCGCACTGGTCGGAGCAGCCCCCTGCACTTCCTCGACCGGATCGCGCGAACGCGGAGCCATACCAGCACGCGCCGGAGCGGCACTGCTGGACGACGTCACGAATCGCGCTGGGCTGGTGGGCAACAGCTGCATCGGTGCTGCAGGTTCGACGGAGGGAAATCCAGAGGGTTGGCGCTGCCGGCCGCGGGCGTCGCAACAGCCGGGCATCTCCGCCAAGGATCGCGCCGGAACGGCAGTCGGGCAAGCGCGATGCGGAACGCCGGCCGTGGCCGGGTCTACCCTGCCGTGCGAGTACAGTCGGAGCCACGCCCCCATCGAATCGCGCCGGGACGGTCGGGCCCGAGGATGCGTCAGCAACACCGCACCCGCTTGAAACCCGGATGCGCGCCCACAGCTCCGCGCGACTGCCCTCACTTCATCGGACCGCACAACGATGGCCACTGCCCCCCGACCGCCTGGTGCGTCGGGCTCGCCCTCCCACCCGTGCCTGCGCTGCGGTGCCTGCTGCGCCAGCTTTCGGGTGGCCTTCTACTGGGCGGAGGCTGCACCGCACACTCCCGAGGGCATCCCGGAGTCGCTGACGCGGAAACTCGACCCGCTGCGCCTCAGCATGGCCGGCACCGACCAGCCCTCACCGCGCTGCATCGCGCTGCGCGGCACCGTCGGCGACGACGCCCACTGCAGCGAGTACGCGCGACGCCCCTCGCCCTGCCGCGACCTCAAGCCCGCCTGGGAGGACGGCAGCCCCAGCCTGCAGTGCGATCGGGCGCGACTGCGTCATGGCCTGACGCCGCTGACGCCCGCCGACTGGGCGCGGCTTGAGGCCACGCACCTGCGGGCGCCGGGCGAGCTCTCACGCACTTGAGGCGTCCAGCCGCAGGGCTCGAAGCGCCGCAGATTCACCTGCCTCTGCAGACTCGCAAACGCATCGCCCGCCAGCCCGGGCGCATCGAAGCGGCAACTCCACTGTGTACCGTCACAGAGCCCCACGCGCTCGCGGCCAGAACCGGCTCGGCTCGGCGGCGACTCGGCAGGCCAGTCGAATGGGTAGGCGGGCTGCAGCATCAGGGGCACGGATCGGAGCGCCGCAGGTTCACCTGCCCCTGCTGCCCCGCGATGCCATCCCTGGGCAGATCAAGCGTGTCGAAGCGGTACTCCAGCACCGCGCGATCGCAGCTCACAAAGCGCAGGCGGCCCGACCCCACGCGTCGGGTGTTCTGCGTTGGCACCGAATCGAAGTCGCCGCCGAGCGTGCGCCGCCATTCGAGATCCACCACGCCCGGCTGACCGGCCACGCTACGGCCAGACAGCGTCAACCAGTGTGGTCCGACGGCATCAAAACCGAACCACGCTCCCCAGACCGCTGCGGCCGCACCTGCGGCCCCCGGATCGACCTGCATCAACACGCCTTGGCTGGGTCGACCTTCCAGCACCCAGCTGCCGCTGGAGGCGCTGCGCAGACCGGACTGTTCGGAGAGCGACGTTCCGCCGCAGGCCGCGGGTGCAGGCCCCAGACGCTGCAGACGACGAGCGCCCACATAGGCAAAGTCAGCCTCTTGCGGCACCGACCCGATCGGCGCTTGCAAGCGATAGCTGAACTCAAGGGTATTGCAGTCGATGGCACGCAGCGCGATGTTTCCCAGGACTTGCGTGCGGGTGGGCGCCAGGCCCTCGAAATCGCGGCCGAGCGTTTCGAAGACGCGACCTTCGACGGGCAGCGCCGAGTCTGCCTCGATGGCCCGCCCCAGCGCGGTGTACCACGCCAGTCGATGTGCTCCCCGCTCCGAGTTGGGGATGCGTCGATGGGTGAACGCGAACCAGCCGGCGAACCACCGCCCAGCTTCGACTGAGACATCGAGCATCAGGCCCTGTCCGGACGTTTGCGGGTCAAACCAAAGCCCGGAATGGACGTTGCTGACAGGCTGGTCCGACGCGAAGTCAGGCGCTTGGGCGACGCGCAAGCGGCCGCCCGGGGTCAGCGGCGCAAGCACCAGCCGATCGCTGCCAAAGGCGAGACCGCTGCTCGATACATCCGAGTCCAAGACCCTGGGCACCTGCACTGGCGCGCTGATCCGACCCGACCCGGGCCGGAGACGCCGCAGCTCCAGTCCCTGCGGATCCATCCGCAGCAGCAACACTCCGTCGCCGCGAAACGCGGGCAGCATTGCCCAGCCCTCGATCGTTGGCGTCCTGAGTGCGCGGCGCGGGATTCGCAGCTCCCTGCCCGGAGGCTCTGACTCGCGATCGAGAACGATGAGTGAATCGGCATTGGCAACAAAGGCCCAAGGGCCGCCCTCCGAGCCGCCCGCCGCGGACACACTCGGGCGCAAGGGCAGATCAAGGACCTGAGTGCCGTTCACGCCACTCAGGGCGTTGTCGTAAAGGCGCGGGGCGAGCACCCACTGGCTCCAGCTGCCAAGACTGTCTGCAGCGGTCCAGGCCAGCAGCGCGCGTTGCGCGGGGGCCTCGCGTGGATCAAGCCTGACGAGCCCCAGCACGTCTCCCCGGGTGCCCATGGCGAGAGGGATGGTCACTTGCGCTGGCCCGCCATCCGACATCCAGCGTCCGCCCGCATCGAAACGGAATCTCGCCCCCGTGGAGTTCACCACGATGGCTTCACCCCTCTCGCTGATGATCGCCTTGCCACTGGCGAAGCTCCGTCTGAGCTCTCGTCCATCCCCGAGAACCCGGATCTGCTGCAAGTCAGGCACGGCGAAGGCGAAGGCTCGGGTCTCCGAATAGAGCGCCAGCGCGCCGTCGTCACCGACGCTTCCAAGCAGAGGATCCACCTCCGTACTGGACCCGGATTGGGTCACGTACACGGAGGGCAGCGACTCGCCATCCGCTCCGCGGAAGCACTGCACTTCGATGCGGGCGCGCGCTGGCAGGGTGCCGCCGGCCGTCTGCTCGGACCGTCGACTCGCTCGGCACACCCGGTCAGAGGAAGCGCCACGCAGCAGGCTCGTGCGAACTCGATCTGCCGGCAGTCGACGCTGCCAGCGCGCCTCGTTCTGCGGATCGAGGAAGACCAGCTGGCTCTCGTGCTCGTAGGTCAACAGAACTACGGTGCCCTGCTCATGCGCGATGGCCTCCATGCCAACCAGGCGATCAGCGGCGATCGCCGTGGAATGTCCGAGCAGCCGCTCTGCAAGATCCCGCTGAAGTAGCGAGCTGCCCCTGCAGTCCAGAGGCCGCCGCGAACAGTCGAGCGCGTCAATGGGCGCGGGCGCGCCCCCCACTGCGCTCGCCAGCCCCTCGCTTGCAGTCTGCGCCAAGGCCTCGTTCGGCCAGGAGCAAACCGCGCCACACAGCGCGCCTGCAAGCAGCAGGCGATCGAAACACGAAAAAGACGCGGAAGACATCAAAGGGTCCCTGAGTGAGGTGCAAATGCGCCACGTGCCAACGATGTCCCCCCCACCACTGGCGCTGCAAGGCAAAGCCGCCCGGGCGAAACCCGGGCCAGGCGAGCAACCACCGTCGGCGGATCCCCGGGCAACCGCCCACCCGCTCGAGGTGCTGGCATGCCGCTGAACATTAGCGAATTCTCCGGACGCCGCAGTCGCGTGTTTGTGGGCGCTTCGTACGCCTGCGCGGACCTGGATGCCTGCGCCATCGGCTGCACGGCAACGGCATTGCCGCAGGGATGCGCCGCGCGCTGCACGGACTGCGCCGAGCCTGTGCAGCACCCGACCGAGCGCTGACGTCTCGATCAGTGACTCAGCTGCAGGGCTCGAAGCGACGCAGATGCATTTGTCCCTGCAGACCCGCAAACCCGTCGCCCGGCAGCCCGGGCCCGTCGAAGCGATAGTCGAGCACCGCGCGGTCACAGCTCAGGAAGCGCAGGCGGCCCGAGCCCACTCGGCGCGTATCGCGCGTCGGCACTGCATCGAAAGCGCCGCCCAAGGTTCGCATCCATTCGATCTCGACCACGCCGGGCTGTCCGGCCACGCTGCGGCCGGACAGCGTCAGCCAGTGCTGGGCGAGGCTGTCGTCGGCCTGCCCGGCGTCGAAACCGAACCACGCGCCCCAGACTGCACCGGTCGCACCGGCCACACCGGGATCGACCTGCATCAGGACGCCTTGGCTCGGCCGTCCCTCCAGCACCCAACTGCCACTGGATGCGCTGTGCAAGCCGGACTGTTCTGGCAAGGATCTGCCGCCGCATTCGGCTGTCGCTGGCCCCAGGCGCTGCAGGCGACGCGCGCCCACGCGCTCCGTCGCGCTGCCCGGCACTCGCAGGCGATAGCTGAACTCAAGGACACTGCACTCGATGGCGCGCAGTGAGAACTGACCCACGACCTGGGTGCTGGGCTGCGCCTGCCCCAAGAAGTCACCGCCGCGACTCTCGAACAGTTGGCCGTTGACCGGCAGCTGAGTGCTCGCCCCCGTCGTGGTCGCGAGCGCGGTGTACCAAGCCAGTCGCCTGGCCTCGGCCGGCACTTCGCCGGTAAAGGGGAGATCGGCAAAGGTGAACCAGCCGGCGAACCAGCGCCCGCTCCGGGCCGACACGTCGAGGACAAGGCCCTGTCCGGTCGCCTCGGGGTCGAACCACAGCCCTGAATACTGCGCGGTGACCGGCAGCGCATAGGCAAACAGCGTCGGCGCCCGAACAACACGCAGCGGGCCGTCCACGCTCAGCGGAGCCAGCACCAGACGACTGCCTGCAAGCGCGATCCCGGCGCTGGACACATCCGCGGCGAGCACTTTGGGAACGCGTACAGGCGGTCCGATACGGCCCTCCGATGGGATGACATTCCGCAGCTCCAGCCCCTCCGCATCGGTTCTCAGCAGCGTCACACCTGAGAACCCGGGAACCACGGCCCAGCCCTGCGGGGCGGCCGACGATCCGCTGTAGGGAAGGCTCAGCTCGGGGCCGGGCTCGCCGGACAGCGGGTCGAGAAACCGGATCTGGCGCGCGGCAAGGGCCAGCATCCACGGGCCACCCTCCATCGAGCGCGCTGCCGGCAGGCTTGGATCCTGGGGCCCACCCAGAGCAGGCGCGCCCTGCAAGCCGCGGAGCGCGTTGCCAAACAGCGAACTCCGCGGCAGAACCATCGACCGCCCCCAGCGGAACTCAAGGTCTTCGGACAGACCGACCAGCCCGATCTCGACGCGCTCCTCAGACTGCGGCGCGAAGCGCGAAAGCCCCAGCGACTGGCCGCTTGACGCCAAGGCCAGGGGCGCCGAGAGGTCAATTGAAGGTGAACTCGCCAGCTCGCGCCCCGCCGCGTCGAAGCGGATCCGTCCTTGCGCGGCATCCACCACCAGCACCTCGCCCGTTTCGCTGACGAGTGCCCGCCCGGAACCGAGTCTCCGCCGAAGCTCGCGCCCATCCGCCAGCTGCTGGAGCTGCCGCAGCTCAGGCGCGGCGGACGAGGACTCGCGCGTCGTCGCATACAGGACCGGCGAGCCCTGCGTGCCCACCGTGCCAAGCAGTGGCCCGACGGGAGAACTCGACGAAGACTCGGCAAAGAAGAGGGGAGTCAGCGGCCGCCCGTCGGTTGAGCGGAAGCACTCCACCTCGATGTAGGGTCCAGCGGGGATACCGCCGAACGTCCCACCCACCGCCTCGCGGCGGGCTCGGCACACCCGGTCCGAGTCCCCGCCTCGCAGCAGCACGCTGGCGCCCTGATCCGCCGAGAGTCGCCGCTGCCAGAGCGGCTTGTCGCCAGGGTCGAGAAAGGTCAACAGGCTGTCCCGCGGCTGCCGCACCAGGACCACCGTGCCTCGCTGGTGGACGATCGCATCGACGCTGATCGCGCGCTGGGCGGCTTGCGCCGCAGCCGACGGCGCCCATGAAGTCATGACCCCGAAAACCACACCCGCGAACAGCAGGCGCGGGACGCGCACCGAAGCGGCCATAGAAAGCTCCAAAAAAAGTTCATGCGCCCGAACAACAGGCGCGGGACACGAAAGACGTGCATCCGCGGGGACGCAGCGGAGTGCCGATGGCCTCCGCCTACCGAACGAGCCGCCCGAGTCTTCACTCTTGCGCAAGCGCCCCCGCGGCAGCGCACGCGACACTCGCGCCGTGTCCGATGGGAAGCGGCGGAGCGCAGGCACCTGCGCAGCCGCTCGCCCGCCAAGCACGCCGAGCGACTCTATCCGGCATGCGCTGCGTTGTCCGTCGCTCCCGTGTCGTGGATCTGTATGCGAGCCAGGCCCAGCACTGGCCTCTGAGGCTCAGCCGCAGGGCTCGAAGCGCCGCAGATTCACCTGCCCCTGCAGCCCCGCGAACGCATCCCCCGCCAGCCCCGGCGCATCGAAGCTGTACTCCAGCACCGCGCGATCGCAGGCGGTGAAGCGCAGGCGGCCGCGGCCGATCACTTGCGTATTGCGCGTGGGCTGCGCGTCGAAGCTGCCGCCGAGGGTGCGCATCCACTCCAGCTCGACCACACCGGGCTGTCCGGCCACGCTGCGGCCGGACAGCGTGAGCCAGTGCTGGGCGAGGCTATCGTCGGCCTGCCCGGCATCGAAACCGAACCACGCGCCCCGGACCGAGCCCGTCGCACCGGCCGCACCCGGATCGACCTGCATCAGCACACCTTGGCTCGGTCGTCCCTCCAGCACCCAGCTGCCAGTGGACGCGCTTCGCAAGCCGGACTGCTGGGCAAGCGAGCTGCCGCCGCAGGCGAACGGAGCCGGCCCCAAGCGCTGCAGCCGACGGGCACCCACGCGCACGTCTTCGCTGCCCGGCACCTGAAGTCGATAGCTGAACTCGAGCGTGTTGCAGTCGATCGCGCGCAGCGCAAGCCCCCCTACTGCTTGAGTGGCGGGGACCGAACGCCCAGCAAAGTCGCCGCCACGACTCTCGAACAACGGACCCTCGACAGGCAGCGCTGGCGCTCCTGCAGTCGAGCGCCCGAGCGCGGTGTACCAGCTCAGTCGCCGCGCTTCGGCGGGCGCTTCGCTGCCCGCGAACGGAAGATCGGCAAAGGTGAACCAGCCAGCAAACCAGCGTCCCTGCTCAGCCGAAACGTCGAGCATCAGCCCCTGCCCGGTCGCCTGCGGGTCGAACCAGAGCCCCGAATGCACAGCGGTGACAGGCTGTTCTGCGGCGAGCTCAGGCGCCTTGGCGAGGCGGATGGGGCCGTCGGCCACCAGCGGCGCCAGCACCAGACGATCCCCAGCAAGCGCAAAACGCGTTGGGAACCCGTTGGCATCCGGAACTCTGGGCAGGACAAGAGGTGGACCCACACGCCCCGATGCCGGCCGGAAACGGCGCAGCTCCAGGCCCTGCAGGTCGCTGCGCAGCAGCAGCACGTCTTCGTCCCCGGGTGCGGGAACCAGTGCCCAGCCCTGTGAGGCAGGCAACGATCCGCTGGAGGGAAGGGTCAACACAGCACCGGGTTCGCCAGACAGCGGATCGAGAGACACCACCCGCCGTGCGCCCAAGGCAAGCAACCAAGGGCCGTCCTGCGATCCGCGTGCTGCCGGCAAGCTCCAATCGAGAGGACCTCCAAGCGCAGGGGCTCCTGGAGCACCGCCCAGCGCATTCCCGTACAGCTCAAAAAATGGCACATCGATAGGACGGCGCCAGAGCGACTCAAGGCCTGTAGACAAGCCTTCCAGAGCAAGCTGGACGCTACCGACCGACAGAGTCTGGGAATAGATGAGGCCCAGCGACGAGCCCGAGGGCGCAAGCGAGAGTGGCGCAAACCCTGTTGGGAAGGGCGACCGCGCTGCCTCGCGCCCCGCCGGGTCGAAACGAATAGCCGGTCGCGCACTGCCAACCACCAGGACCCCACCGCGCTCGTTGGCCCGCGCCCTTCCCCATAAAATGCGCTGTCGAAACTCGCGCCCATCTGCCAGCGTGCGGATCTGTTGCAGCTCCCTCGCTCCAGCGGAAGATGCATTGATCTCCGAGTAGAGCACCCTCGTGCCGTCGTTGCCGGCAGTGCCCATCAGCAGACCAGCATTAGAGCCTTCAAAGATCCTGTCCACCGACAGAGGCTCACCGTCCGCCAGCCGGAAGCACTCCACTTCGATGGAAGCTTGAGAGGGCATTCCGCCGAACATCATCCCCCCGCTCAACTGTCGCCGTGCGCGACAGACACGATCCGAGTCGGCGCCTCGCAACAACACACCGAGCTGCTCGTCCGGCAACAGACGACGCTGCCAGCGCAGCTGGTCCTGCGCGTCAAGGAAGATCAGCACGCTGTCCAGCGGCTGCCGGACCAACACCACCGTGCCCTGCTCATGCGCAATGGCGTCGAGGCTGATCGGACGAGGGCTGACCTGCGCAAACGCACTCTGCGCCCCAAAGGACACCGCGCTGCACGCGCCCATGAAGAACACACAACTGAAACGCGTAAGAGACAACCAAGACATAGAAGCCCCAACTAAGGACGAACGAATGGCCGAGGCACGCTTGAAGGCGACACTCGCACCGAGCGCGGCAAAGAAGCAGAGCCAGGGACACCCAGGACAAGAACTGCTACCCCCCCCCCCGGCGCAGCCGCCCGCCTGCCTGCCGACGACGGAGACAAGCCGCGGCCGACCACTGCAATCAAGCGTTGGCGAAAACTATCAGGCCAAGTCGCACGACTCAGCCCCCTCTTTGTGGGCGCTTTGTAGGCTGTCGTAGCCGAACGCGCCGCATGCCAGCCGGCGAGTGTCGCAGGCCAAATAGAGTCGAGGACCGCAGCCGCTCGGGATCCACCCAGGCGCGCCGAGACCTGCGAGCTCAGCGCTTGAGCCTGTGCAGCCCAGCCCGCAGCAGCCCCGGCCGCAGCTGCTGCGGCCAGTCGGCATCCACCGCCACCTGCGACTTCGCTGCAGCGCGCTCAAGCCGCGACAGCGGCAGCTCGGCCACGGCCCAGGTCTCGCCCGGCGCATTGACGGTGAGCACGCCGTCAGAAGGCAGGCCCACATCCATCGGTGCGTAGATCGCGGCCTCGCCGGTGTTGGTGTCGAGCGCGGGGCTCCAGGGCAGTTCGCCGGCGGTGACCGCGCGGGCGACGAACAGGCGGTTCTCCAGCGCGCGCGCCATGCAGCCGGTGCGCACGCGCGTCGCGCCGGCCGGCGTATCGGTGCAGCTCGGCACCAGCAGCAGACGCGCGCCGGCCTCGCGCTGGGCACGCACCGGCAGCGGGAACTCGCTGTCGTAGCAGACCGCGATGCCCACACGCAGGCCGTCGAGCTCGAACACCTTGAGCGCGTCGCCGGGCTCGATCAGGCCGCTGGCCTTCTCGAAGCCGGTGAGCTGCAGTTTGTCCTGCCAGTGAACCTCACCGGAGGGTGTGAACCAGAAGGCGCGGTTGCGGTAGCCGCCGCTGGGCTGACGCAGCAGAAAGGTGCCGGCCTGGATGTGCAGATCCAGCTCGCGGGCGAGCTCGAGGTGCAGCGCCTGCCAGGGCTCGAACAGCGCCTGCAGCGCGTCCAGCGAAGCGGCGAAATCCTCGCGCACGTCGGCAGGCTGTGCTCCGGCCAGTTCCAACGGCAGATACTCCGGCAGCACGGCGAGATCGGCGCCCAAGGCCTTGGCCTCGCCCAGCAGTCGGCGCTGCTTGTCGGCCCAGGCCTCGTAGCTCGTGATCGTTTCCAGCGGATAGGCGGCGACAGCGACGCGCATCAGCCGGCCTCCAGCGCGCGCAGCCAGTAGGTCAGCGGCTTCTCGCTTTCCGCGGGCTCTCCGATCTCCCTCCAGCTCAGGCGAAAGCCCATGCCGGGCTGACGCCCGTAGCCGCGCTTGGTCCAGAACGCGTCATTGTCGCGATGGCCCGCGGGGCGACGCGGATCGTCGGCCGCGCGGTCCACCGCCGCGAAGGCCGTCCACTCGAAGCGCCCCAGCGCGCGCGCATGCGCTTCGCGCGCATCGAAGAAGCGATGCCCAAGACCCAGCCCGCGATAGGCCGGCAGCAGCACCGACTCACCGAAGTAGAACACCCGCTGCGGGTCAATACCGCGCGCGATGAAGGGCTGCTTGAACGCAGCGTCCTCGTCGGCCAGGGGCAGGCCGGTGCTGGCGCCGACCACGCGCTCGCCGTCCAGCGCCAGCACCCACACACTGTCGGCCGACTGCGCATAGGTGGCGAGGTAGCGCTCCTCGTAGCCGACGTCGCCGTCGTAGAGGTAGGGAAACGCGCGGAACACTTCGATGCGCAGGCGCGCGACGTCGGCGATGTGGCGCGCGTACTCGACCGGCCGCAGGCAGCGCAGCTCGACGCCCATCAGGCCTGCACCTGCGCAATCCAGTCCTGCAGGTTGTAGTAGTTGGTGACGCGGGTGATGTAGCCGTTCTCGATCTCGAAGAAGGCGCCACCCGGCAGCACGTAGCGCTGGCCGCGGGCCGGCGGCAGGCCTTCATCGTCGGCTTTGTACTCGCCGTGCACGACGTACTCGGCGGCCGCGCGTCGGCCATCGGCGGAGGCCATCACCACGATGTCGGTGAGCTGCTCGGCGTAGCAGCGGTCCATGCGCCGCAGGAAGGCGCGGAAGGTCTCGCGGCCGGTTTCACGGGGGCCCTGGTTGAGGTCGTGAACCACGTTCTCGGCCAGCAGGGCGAGCAGGGTTTCGCGGTCGCCGCGGTTGAAGGCGGCGTAGTAGCGATCGATCAGGTCGAGGGTGTTGGTGGTGGGCATGGGCACGAGCCGAGTCGGAAATGGGGGCGGAAGCCTGACAGCGCGCCGAAGTCTAGGGCAAGGCTGAAGAAACCAGCGTGCTCGCGCGCCACGGATCGCGTACCCGAGGATCGAGCGCGAAAGTGCTTGATCCGGGATGGCCGGGCCCGGCCAAAGCGTCTCCGCGCAGCGGCCGAAGGAGTCCGCCCCCGCGCCGGACTCGCGATGTCTCAACCACTCCCGGACGGAGTTGCTCGGAGCTTCCCGAGGACAGCGGCCCGCCGGCCGCCGGCCGCCGACTGCCGGATCGGGCGAATCGGCTCAGCGCAGTGCGAACACGCGCCCTGCGGCGATCGTGGTCTCCAAGGCCAGCGAATCGGCATCGAGCATCAGCAGGTCAGCGTCGGCCCCAACTTCGATGCGGCCCTTGCGCGCAAGCCCCCAGACCGCCGCCGGACTTGAGGTGATCGGCTGCAGCGCGCGCTCAAGCGCTAGCCCATGCGACAGCACCGCCTCGCGCAGGCAGTCGAGCAGGCTGTGCATGGGCGCGAACTCGATCGACAGCAGTCGGCCCTGGGCATCGAAGCGCGGCAGGCTGGCCTGGCCGTCGGTGCTGAGCGTGATGCGCTCGATCGGCGCGCCGTCCTCCAGCAGGGCCAGCAGCGCACGCAGCGGCGGCACCTCGCCGGCTTCCAGCAGTGCGGCGCTGGTGCTGGCGGTGATGTCGATGCTGCCGCCGGCGTGCAGCCAGCGTCGCCCCTGGTCGAACAGGCGCGCGTTGCGGCTCATGTGGGTGGGATGCCACTGGCCGCGCGGCAGCGGCGTGCGCGCGCTGAGCTGCTCCAGCAGATCGATGCCGTCGGCGCCGTCGCCGACGTGGATCAGCACGGTGCCGCGCTTGCCGGCCAGCATGCCGCCGACGCGCGCGTCGGCGCCGATCCGCGCCAGCTCATCGAAGCTGGGCTGCGAGCCGCGGTGGTCGGCGATCGCGATCTCGCCCACGCCCAGCATCTCGGGAATCAGCACCAGATCCGTGCGCACGCTGCCAGTCAGCGTGGCCACCGGTACGCGATAGCTGCCGGACAGAACAAAGGCCGACAGGCCCTCCGCGTTGAGCGCCCGCGCGCAGGCCAGCAGGTCGGCGTGGCTGCGGGTGACTTCATCGGTGCCCAGCGCGCCGATGAGCGTAGTGACGCCCGCGCGCAGCGCATCCTCTGCGCGCAGCGGGTGCGCGCGGGTCGCGAAGCCGCCCTCGCCGCCACCGCCACCGATGTGCACCAGGCTGTCGACGAAGCCTGGCGCCAGCAGGCGCCCGCGCGCCTCGATGCGACGCAGCGGCAGCGCGCTGCCCGGCTGCAGATCGCGCCCGATGGCCAGCACCCGGCCGGCGGCAATCAGCACGTCCTGGCGGCCCAGCGGCGCAGGCGCGAAAACTTCGGCATCGGTGATCAGCAGCGCGGTGTCGCGATCTTCCAGCAGCATCAGTGGTATCCCGTCAGTACGCCAAGGGCGACAAATCCGGCCGCCATGGCCAGCAGAAGAAGTTCGAAGCGCCAGACGATGCGCAGCCACTCGGCCCAGCTGAGCCCGGCCACGCCGGTGGCGCCAATCAGCACGGCCGAGGTCGGCACGACCAGGTTGGTCAAGCCATCGCCGAGCTGGAAGGCCAACACCGACACCTGACGCGTGACCCCAACCAGATCACCCAGGCCGGCCATCAGCGGCATGGTAATGGCTGCCTGCGCGGAACCCGAGGTCACGAAAAAGTTGAAGCCCGACTGCAGGCCGAACATGCCGAGCGCCGCCAGCATCGGCGGTGCGCCGTCGAACACCCAGGCCATCGCATAGAGAAACGTGTTGAGCACCGAAGGCACATGCGGATCGGTGCCGCCCAGCAGCCACAGCAAGCCCTTCGCGGCGGCGATCACGAGCGCCACCGGCACCATCGAGCGCACGCCGTCGGTGAAGACCTCGGCGATGCGGTTCGCCCCCAGCCGCCGGTCGATGAAGCAGATCAGGCCGCTGACGAGACCCAAGGTGAAGAACTGCGCGGCGATCTCGGGCAGGTAGTACTGGCGCTGGCTCACGCCCCAGACGATCCACACCACTGTGGCCAGCACCGCGAGCAGGATGGCGCGGTCGGCCCAGCGCAGCGGCTCGGCGCGGATCAGCTCGGCGACATCGCTGGCATCCGCCCGCTGCGCACTGCGGTGGCGCAGCGCGTAGCGCAGGGTGAAGGCGATGCCCACCGCGGTGAAGCAGGCCCACATGGCCATGCGGAAGTCGGCGCCGGACAGGGGCTTGAGCCCGGCAATGCCCTGCGCCACCAGCACGCTGAAGGGGTTGGCCCACGAGGTCGCGAAGCCGATCTGGCTGGCCATGTAGGTGCACATCACCGCCGACGCCCGCGGCAGGCCGAGGCGGTCGGTCAGCGGCAGCAGCAGGGCGATGAAGGCGATGGTCTCCTCACCCATGCCGAAGATCGCGCCGCCCAGCGAAAAGGCGATGAACAGCACGCTGAGCAGCAGCCAGTCGCGGCTGCCGGTGAGCGCGATCAGACGCAGCAGGCCGCGATCGATCGCGCCTGAGGCCTGCACCACGGCGAAGCTGCCGCCGATGAGGAAGACCAGCGCGATGACGCCGATGGCCGCGCTTTCGCGACTCCCCGAGGTGAGGCCCTCGAACAGGAAGTTGAGAAAGCCGCGCCCCTCGCCGGCCGAAAACAGGCTGAGGCCATGCTCCGGCTCGACCAGGCTGAAACTGGCCAGCGACAACGGCTGGCCGGGCGCGAACTGGCCCGCCGGCACCAGCAGGGCCAGCAGGCTGAAGCCCGCGGCGACGAGGAACAGCAGCAGCAGGGTGTTGAGGCCCTTCGATTCAGGACTGGCTTTCAATCAACTCTCCGAAACAGAAATTCCAAGTCTTTGGAAACCCACACAGGCGATCGCTCGCGCGCAAGCCAAGCCCTCGCGAGGCGAGCCCACCCTGAGGCAACCCACCCGACGCGCGCGGGCGGATCTTTCCCCTACGCACCCCACGTAGAAGCCCAGCGTCAAGCCCGGCGAAGCGCAGGTGGGTCAAGACCCACCCTATGCAGATGAGGTCCATAGGGTGGGTCTTGACCCACCCTATGCAAGTGCGGCCCATAGGGTGGGTCTTGACCCACCGCAACCGCCACATCGCGTCAACCGCAGCTCGCCAATGATGAAGCCCGCAGAGCCAACGCCATGCGCTCCGCGTCGGGCCCGGCGGAGCGCAGGTGGGTCAAGACCCACCCTATGCGGGTGAGGTCCATAGGGTGGGTCTTGACCCACCGCAACCGCCACATCGCGTCAACCGCAGCTCGCCAATGATGAAGCCCGCAGAGCCAACGCCATGCGCCCCGCGTCAGGCCCGGCGAAGCTCAGGTGGGTCAAGACCCACCCTATGGGCCTGAGGGGACGCGTACAGCTCGGTGTTGGGCAAGCGCTGAACACTCCACCGCCATGCAAGACACCGACACCCGCCACCGACTCCGCACACGGGCGCTCTGCCGAACACCAGACGGCCAAGCAGTCGCGGGAGCCCGCGTGGGGGCACGGGCTCCCGACGAACGACGCCGACCGCATCCGATGCGATCCACGTCGGGCCGGCGGCGCGGGGAGTTCGCCGCCGGCACCTGCGCTTCGCCAGCCTCAAAGCCGGTAGACGTAGTTCAAGGTCCAGAACCGTCCGAGGGTGTCGTGGTTGTAGAGGTCGACGTTGGTGGCGGCGCCCAGCGCGATCGGCGGATCGCGATCGGCGAGGTTGCGCACCGTCAGGCTCAGCGAATGGTGCGCTCCGAAATCCTGACCCAGGGTCAGGTTCAGGGTGGTCCACGAGCCCACGCGACGCCCCGCGGCAACGCCATCGCGCTGGTCGTCATCGAAGTAACCGTCGACGTAGTTGGCGAAAAGCCGCGCGAAGCGGTCGCCCTGCGACCAGGCGAAGCCGGCGTTGACGGTCCACTCCGGATAGCGGAACTCGCCGACCCGCTCGACCAGGCGCTGGCCATCGCGGCAGGTGCCCGCGCCGCGGCGGCTGTCGCTGCCGCCGCAGGATTCGCTGCGCTCGAAGCTATTGAACCAGGTCGCATCGGCGATGAGGCGCAGACGTCCCCAGCCGCGCTCATCGAAGCGATGCTCGAATCCGATGTCGATGCCGTCAGTGCGCTGCCGGCCCACGTTGATCAGCTGCAGATTGACCTGCTCGACGTTGCCGCCGATGCGACCGTTACGGATGCCGATGCCCAGTCGACCGCTGGGCAGTTCGGCCGTGCGCGAGACCAGCGAGGGGTCGGTGAGCGCGCGGCGGAAGAGCTCGAGATCGTCGATGTCGACGAGGTTCTTCTGGTCGAAGTTCCAGTAGTCCAGGGTCAGCGTGGTGCGCTCGCCGAAGCTGAAGGCGCTGCCCAGATACCAAGCGCTGGAGGTCTCGGCTTCAAGATCGGGGTTGCCATAGATCTCCGACAGATAGCCGTCATCGCCGCTGAAGCCGCCGCAGAAGTTCTGGAAGAACTCGCTGCCCGGCGAACAGGGCAAAGCCCCCGAACCCAGCGTGGTGCCGGCGCCGACCTGGGCCAGCGAAGGGGCGCGGAAGGAGGTGTTCCAGCCGCTGCGCAGCACGACATTCTCATGCGGCTGCCAGCGCAGACTGAGCGCCGGGTTGAAGTCGCCGCCAAAGTCGCTGTAGTGGTCGTAGCGCGCGGCGACGCGCAGGTCCAGCGCTGACGTGAAGGGCAGGAAGACCTCGGCGTACAGCGCCTGCTGACTGCGATCGGCCTGCACCGCCGTCGAACCGAAGCCGTACACAGGCACCTCGCCGGTGTCGGGATCAAGCGTCGCCAAGGGCGAAGGACGATCCTCGATGTCCTCACGGCGACCTTCGATACCCAAGGCCCAGCCGATGCTGCCGCCGGCAAGCTCGCCCCACAGCCGCGAGAGCTTGGCGTCGAAGGCCAGCAGGTCGGACTGGCCGTCGCGCGGCACCTCCTCGCGCAGCAGATCGAGCACCTGCGCGCTGTTGCCGGTCTGCCCGCCGAAGGGGTTGTAGAACAGACCGCCGCTGCTCGCGCTGCAGGTGGTCGCCCCGCTCGCGCACAGGCGCCCCTGCAGAGCGGCACGGAAGCGCTCGACGCCGTAGATGCCAGCAATCGCATTCTGCGTCGAGCGACTGCGCGACACAGTCGCCGTGGTCTCCCAGTCCCAGGCGCCAGCGCTGCCGCGCAGGCCGTTCAGCCAGCGCCAGCTGCGCGTGGTGACCTCGATCTCGCGCGCATCCGGAAAGCGCCCCCAGCCGAAGATCGGAAAGCGCGGATCCGCGCCGGCGGCGACCAGCCGCGCACGCAGCTCGGCCGGCATGCCCGGGTGGTTGAAGGCGATCTCCTCCTCGCTCCAGGGCGCGGGCGCACTGGCCGCACGCGAACGGTTGCGCTGCAGGGCGAATTCGGTGAAGTACTCGGCGCCCTCGGCGATCTCGTACTGGTAGGTCGTGTAGAGGCCGTAGCGCTGGGTTTCTGGGTCGGTCGGGGTGAAGGCGTTGCGGTTGACCGCGCAGTAGGCGCCGAAGCGGCTGGCGGGAAAGCCGGGGCGACCGTCGAAGCGCTGGGCGTCCGGGCAGCCGGCTTCGACCAGGTCGAGCGGCATGTCAGCAAGATCGTTGAAGCTGGGAAAGACGCCCTGCTGCGAGGGCCTCGGCTCGACCGCGGTGATGGCGCGATCGCGGTCATACAGCGCATTGCGATTGAACGCGTCGAACACGAGCATGCCGCGCGAGCGCTCGCCCACAAAGCCCGCCACTAGGTTGGTGTTGGCGCGCAGCTCGTCGGTGGCGGCTTCGGAGTCGCCAACGCTCGCCGAAAGACGCAGCCCATCGAAGTCGTCGCGCAGGATGAAGTTCACCACGCCGGCCACCGCGTCGGCGCCGTAGATCGCTGAAGCGCCGGTGGTGAGCACCTCGATGCGGTCGATGGCCGCCAAAGGAATCGCGTTGACGTCGACGAAGTTCTCCGAGCCCGAGGCGAACGATGACACCGCGATACGGCGGCCGTTGACCAGGGTGAGCGTCGACGCCGTGCCCAGTCCGCGCAGCGAGACCGCCGCCGCGCCGGCAGGCGTGTCGGCCTGCAGCGCACCGGAATTCGCGGTGCTGAAGGTGCCGGTGCCGCCGCGGGTTTCGGCCAGCTGGGCGACCAGATCGCCCACGGTCACCGCGCCGAACTGGCGGATGTCCTCGGCGTCGATGACGGTGACCGGCTGAGCCTCCTGCAGGTCGATGCCGCGGATATGGGTGCCGGTGACGAGAATCTCGTCGAGCTTCTCGGCCGGCTCGGCCTGGGCGGTTTCGTCGGCGTCGCGCTGGGCGGCGGCCGGTGAAGCGAAGGACAGAGTGCACAGGGCCGCGATGACGGCGGCCGACAGGGCTTGCAGCTTGCGCATTGGTGATTCCCCCACGGATGCCCGCCGCCGCTTCGGGCGAAACGCGGGCAGGTCGAACGTTCGCAGCAGACACGCGGACACGCGCCCCTGCGGGCCGCGACGCGTCAGTGCCGGTGCTGGATGGAGGCCAGAATGGCCAGGCGCGGGGATACGCCTACTCGTCCCACCACTCGCTCAAGTAGTAGGTGCGCGCGATGTGCCGGATGTGGTTCCGCGGCTTGGACATGGGCGCAGGTCTGGGAGGCAACGCGGCGAAGGATTACGCCGGCCTTTGCGCGCCGTCAAGTCACTCCCGATCGCAGCATCGATCGGTTCGAACCGATGCACTTGCGTGAGTGCGCAGCGGCTGACTACCGTGACTCGCATGAACACACCTCTGCGACTCACTCTCGCAACACTGCTGCTCTGCACGCTGCCGACGCCCGCAGCGCAGGCATCACCGGAGCGCTCTGATTCAGACCCTGAACACTCCACGTCGACGCTTATCCTCGCGGGCGGAGCGCTGCCGATCTGCTCGGATCTGACGCCGCGAGCCTGCCGCGAGGCGCCGCCGAACATCGCAAGCGCGCGTACGCCATCACGCTACCGAACCACAGCGGAGGGCCTCGAAATACTGCGATTCAGCGACCTGCGTCCGCCATCCAGACAGCGGCTCGTCGCGGACCTCCAGGCGGTGTTTGGCAGCGCCGCACAGGCCCGCGAACACACAACCCTCGAACTCGCCGAGATCGAAGAGCGACTGTTCACTTACTGCACTTCGGATGCTTCGCCCAGAGCATGCGCGACGGGCGAGCGCAGCGCATGGCAGCAGCTGACCGACGCCGAACGCACGCAGGTGCTGAGTGCTCTGGAGGTCGCCCAGGTCGACGCCCGCGGCCGCCGCGCACAGGAAGCCGCGCACCCCATGCTGTCGCGCGAGCCGCACGGCGCAGACGTTCTGAAGGCAGTGGTCGATGCCGCGGCCGCGCGCAGCGCCGGTCGCGCACCGCGCGTACTGATCGTCACCGCTTCCGCTCTGGATCCGATGGAGGCGGTCGACTTCTACCGCTCCGCGTTCACCGCACTGGGTGCCCAAGCCGAGTGGCTGCCGCTCGACGCGGCGCTCGCCCGCGCCATCGAGGCGGACGACTGCGCGCTGGTCGCGCGCCGCGCCGAGGTGCTGGGGCTGCACGCGCGCGAGCAGGTCTACCCGGATCTGCACGCACTGCAGCAGGAGACATGCGAACAGCCAGAGACCCTCGAAGCGCGGATCGCGTCCGCACAGGCCGTGTTCTTCGCGGGCGGCGACCAGTGGCGCCTGCGTCAGGCCTTGTTCGCGCCGAACGGTGACGCCCTGCCCTGGCTGCAGACCTTGCGCAAGGCGCATGCGCGGGGTGATCTCGTCGTCGGCGGCACCAGCGCCGGCGCGGCCGTGCAGTCGGCGGCCGCCATGCTCACCAACGGCAGCCCGGCCTCGGCCCTGCGTGCACCGGCCCGCAACGCGGCGCCGCCCGAGCCCGGCTGCGCGCGCGCGGGCCTGTGCAGCGCGCAGGACGAAGACCGTCTGAGCTACTGGGCCGAGGGCGGCCTCGGGCTCGCCGCCGACTCCATCGTCGACACCCATTTCTCGGAGCGCGCGCGCGAGCCGCGGCTGCTGCGCCTGCTGGCGCAGACGGGGGCGCGCCTGGGCTACGGCGCCGATGAGGCCAGCGCGCTGCGCGTTGACACCCGCGGCGACATCCGCACGATCACCGCCCTGGGCCGCGAGGGCGGCTGGGTCTTCCTGCGCGATGCTGCGACCACGTCCGACGCGCTCGTGGCGCAGGTCTTCCATCTCGGGCCGGGAGCGCGCCTGCGGATCGACGCTCAGCGCAGCGCGCTCGACGAGGCCTCAAGCGTGTCCTGCCTCGATAGCGACGCGTCTGACCAACTCGGTGCCGATGCCGAAGAGCGCGCGTTGCGCCCGGGGCAACCGACCGTGCAGGCAGATCGACACCGCTCGGCCCGCGCTGGCGGCGCATTGGAGCCGGGCGCCACGCGCGCCGCGGCGCGGCGGCTGGCGCAGTGCGGCCTGGACGCCATAGAACTGCCGGCCGAGCGCGGGCGACTGATCATCGAGCGCACCCCTGAAACGCGAGTCGTCCTGGCGTCGACCGGGCTCGGCATTGGCCCCCTTCGCCTACGCTGGACGCAAGACTGAGCGCCGGGCGGAGCCTGCCCGCGAATCGCCCGATTCTGCCGCGCTGACGGCCGACCCGCGGTTTTCACTGTGCTGGCCGCAGGCATCCCGCCTCGCGGCCGACAGGAGCGGGAGACAGGTATGTTCCAGCGCGAAACCCGAAAGCCACGACTGCGCCTGCTGGCGCCGCGCGCCGCAGAGGCCGCAGCCGCTCAAGCGAACCGGAAGGCAGCCGCTGCCCTTGCGGCGCGCCGCCCCTCGCCCCGCGCACCCCTTGCCTGCGAGCTGCGGCCGTGGACCTGATGCTGCCTGTGCATCTGCGCGAGCCCGGCCACCGCGTGCCGCGGGATGATCCGCCGCACGACAGCAGGCCGGCGGTGAGCCCTGCTGAGAGCGCCGCCACAGCGCGGGCCCCGATGCGGCGCGGCATGGGCGCGGGCAGGCCGATCTGCGGGCTGATCGATTGGCGGACATCAGCGAGTATCCCGAAGCATTGCGCGCCCGCCTAGCAGGCTGTTGAAGAGCAGTTTGCTGGTCCGGCCAGGGATGGCCGGGACGACGAAGCAAGCGCGCAAGCGATGGATGTGTCGTGAGGCGGTACGGACCTGCGCCGGACCGCCGACTTGAAGAACTCCCCGGAAGGGAGTTCTTCAACAAGCGGCCAGGAGCCTTCGGCCAAGCGGACGGCCGGCGAGCCTTGACCGCGCGCACCGACTTCGCGAGCTGCGCAGGACGCGCACGTACCCGGCATGGGCCCCGCAGAGACCAGGGCAAGAACGCCTTCGATGCGCCCAGCACTCAGCGCGAGGAGGCGTCCTGCAGCAGGGGCGCGTGCGGCACCAGCGCGGCCGCAAGCCCCTGTCGCGCACGCAGCAGGGCCTCGCGCTCCGCCGACGTCGGCGGGAAGGCCTGCGCACGCAGCAGGATCAGCTCGGCCCAGCGCGGATGCCCCTCGGGCAAGGCCTCGCCGGCGATGGCAAGGGCGGCATCGAAAGCGGCGCGCGCGCGCTGAGGCTCGTCGAGCCCCAGGGCGAGTTCAGCGTCGGCCTGGAGCACCCGCAGTCTCAGCAGCGGATCGCGCGAATCCAGCGCTTCGAACTGCGCCTGCGCTTCGGCGAAGGCCGCACGCGCGGCCTCTGGACGCGCCTCGCGCAGTGCCAGGCGCGCGAGCTGCAGGTGACTGCCCAACAGCTCCACGTGAGGCGGCTGCAGCTGGCGCTGGCGCAGCTGCAGCGCGCGCTCCAGCTCGATTCGCGCCGCCGCGAGTTCGCCGCGCAGCATCAGCAGGCGCCCCAGGTTGTTGTGGGCGCGGGCAGTGGCCTGATGTTCGGCGCCGAGCGACGCAATGCGGATGCGCAGGGAATCGCGCAGCAGCGGCTCGGCGCCGGCCAGATCGCCTCGATCTTCCAGCAGGCTGGCGAGATTATTCATCACCACGGCGGTATCGAGGGAGTCGGCGCCGCGAAGCCGAAGGTTGATGCGCAGGGCCTCGCGATAGGCGGCCTCCGCTTCGGCGTAGCGCCCGAGGTCCTGCAGACCGGTGCCAAGTTCGTTGGTGATGTTGGCGACGCGGACGCTGTCGGCACCGTGCGCACGCACGCGCAGCTCGCGCTGGCGCTGGAAGCCTTCGACCGCGCGCGCCAGCTCGCCACGATCGCGATAGACGCTGGCCAGAACCTCAAGGCTGGTCAACACGCGCGGATTCGCCTCGGGCAGCAGCGCGCGCTTGGCCGTCAATGAGCGCTGCAGCCAGGCCTCAGCCTCGTCGAGACGGCCAAGCCGTCGCGCGACGAGGCCGAGATTGTGAAGGGTGGCGGCCGTCTCGATGTTCTGCTCGCCGAAGGCTGCGAGGCGGATGTCCAGCGCACGTTTGAGCAGGGGCTCCGCGTCCGCACTGCGACGATCGGCATCCAGCAGCAGGCCCTGCATGTTCAGGGCGTTGGCGAGTGCGGGATGCCCAGGCGACAGCTGTGCCTGCGCCAGCGCACTCGCGGCTTCAGCGATGCGCATGGCCTCAGGGCGCTGTCCCAGCGAATTGAGTGCGTGCGCCAAAGAGTCCATGAGCAGCAGACGCTCGGTGACTTCAAGGTCCGCAGGCGCCAGGGCCTCGACCATCCGCAGCAGAGCGAGCGACTCCGCGGGCAGACCGATGCGGTCGTAGATGCGGCCGAGCGTCACCCCCAGCCGCAGCTTGAGCCGCGGCTGGCCCGCGAGGCTCTGCTCCAGCTCAACGCGCGCGGCATCCACAAGATCGCGCGCCGTGGTGGCGGCGCGCTCACCGGCCTCGGGGTCGGCATGCTCGAACACTGCCAGCAGAAAGTCGACGGTCTCGCGGTTGCTCTCCGCTTCGATGCGCGCCGCGCGCTCGGCCGCCTGGGCGCGCTGCAGCTGCCGCTGCAGGCTGAGCGTGAAACCCAGCACCAGCGCGAGCAGCACGGCGCCCGCCGCGAACGCCGGCCAGCGTCGCTGCAGCAGACGACGCAGCCGGTACCCGCGATGCTGTGCTCGCGGCGTCACCGGCCGTCGCTGGAAGTAGCGCTCGATGTCCTCGGCCAGCGCTCCGGCGCTGGCGTAGCGCTGCTCCGGCTCGATCGCGCAGGCCCGCATCACGATGGCGTCGAGATCACCGCGCAGGCGGCGTGCCCAGGGCAATCCACTGCGTCGCGCGCGGCTGCTGGGCGGCTGGGTCGGCGACGTGGTGGTTGAAGGCGTGCCCTGCGGGTCTTCCGCAGTCGGCGCGACCAGTTCGGACAGGATCAGACCGAGACTGTAGATGTCGCTGGCCGCAGACAGCGCCTCACCGCGCCTCTGCTCGGGGCTCGCGTAGCGTGGGGTCATGTAGCCCTGGCCCTGCGCATCGGCGCTGCCGGCCAGCCGGGCGATCCCGAAATCGAGCAGCACCGGCGAGCCATCGTTCCGCACCAGGATGTTCGAAGGCTTCAGATCGCAGTGGAGCACCAGATGCCGATGGGCGTGCGCAACGGCGCGGCAGACCTGCTGGAACAGGCGCAGCCGCGCCGGCAGATCGAGCGACTGCGCGCGGCACCATTGATCGATGCGTTCACCCTCGATGAACTCCATCACCAGATGCGGCTGGCCGTTGGGACTGGTGCCGCCGTCAAGCAGGCGAGCGATGTTCGGATGGGCGAGGTCCGCGAGGATCTGCCGCTCGCGCACCAGCATCAGGTTCTCGCCCGGCTGCCCCAGGGCGCGCAGGCGCTTGATCGCCACCTGCAGCTGGTACTGACCGTCAGCACGCTCGGCCCGATACACGCGGCCCATGCCGCCTTCGGCAAGCGTGCCGAGAATGCGCCAGGGCCCCAGCCGCGTGCCGGGCGCCAGCTCGGGGTCGAGATTGGCGAGCAGCGCCGCCACCGGCTGCGGCAGGCCGATGCCGCGGGTTTGCGCATCGCACAGCGACAGCACTTCGGTGGCCACGGGCTCGCTGGCACCGGCCGCGCTCAGGGCCTCGCGCCACTGCTCGGGCGGAAGCTCGCACACCACATCGAACAGCCGGCGCACCTCGGGCCAATCGATCGCGGTCACCGGTGGTCCTCCGCGAACTGCGAAAGCGCCGCCGCGACCGCCTCCGGCTGCTCCATCATCGGCATGTGCGCGCAGCCCTCGAGTTCGATGCGCAACGCCCCGGGGATTTGCCGCGCATACAGCTCGGCCGCGCTCGGGTCTACCACCGGATCAGCGGCGCAGCCCAGCACCAGGGCAGGCAGGGCGATGGCGGTGGACGACTCGCCGGGGAGGAAGGCCTCGGGCCCCTGGGCGATGGCTGCGAGCACCTCACGCTCGAAATCGACATCGGCGATTCGACGCTCGACCAGCGCCGACTTCAGCGGCCAAGGCAGAAGCGGCGGCTCGCGGAAGACCAGGGCGAGATAGGCGTCGAGCTCGTCGACCGTAGCCACGCCGAACGGATGCTCGCCGCGCAGCACCGCCTGACCGAAGGCGTTGTCGCGAAAGCGCACGCCTGATGCGCTGATCAGCGCCACCGAACGCAGACGCTGCGGATGCCGCGCGGCGACCAGCGCGGCGATGCCACCGCCCATCGAATGGCCGACCAGATGCACCTTCCGCAGATCAAGCTGTTGGACAAGCGCAGCGACGCGCTCGGCCTGTGCGACATAGCCGTAGTTGGCGTCGGCACGACGCGGCGACTCGCCCCAACCCGGCAGGTCGGGCATCAGCACCGGCACCCCCTCCGGCAGCGCGCGCAGCAGCGGCAGCCAGTTCTCCTTGCTGCCGGTGAAGCCGTGCAGCAGCAGCCATACCGGCTGTTCGGGATCGACCGCGCCGCGGGCCAGAAGCACCCAGCGCTCGCCGTCCACCTCCAGTTCGATACGTTCGGCGCCGCTGCGCCAGGCATCCAGACGCAGCGCCTGCTGCAGCAGCCACTGCGGCGCCAGCGCGCCCAGCGCGACGTACAGCAGAACGGGCAGCGCCAGCAGGGCCAGCCCCAGGAGCCTGCGGCGGCGTCGACGACTGGAGCGGCGGCGCGCGGACATCGGTCTACTTCAACGCGGCTTCAACCGAGGCCGCGGTGATCGGGTGATAGCCCGGCCGCGCGTCTGCGAACACCGCGCGGGCGAACTCCTTGCCCTCAGGGCTGGCGGCAAGCGCGGCGTAGACAGGCAGGATCAGTTTGCGCCGGCCGATGCGCTTCAAGAATTCGGCCATCGCCGGCCGCGCCTCGAAATAGCCGCTGCGCTCGGCCAGCGGATACCAGCGCATGGCGAATTCGCCGTTGGCCGTGCCGGTGAAGCGGAAGGCCTCATCCAGCGCGATCAGCTGGGCGCTCTCCAGCACCTCCGGCATGCCTTCAAGGAAATGCAGCCACTCCTGGGTGCTCCACTGCGCGGTGTCCAGCTCCTTGGCTGCCGTCTTGCCATCGAGAAAGCGGCTGCGCGCGGCGTCGACCGCGTCGAAACGCGGAGAGCTCGCCGGCACCGCGAACTCCGGAACACCGGGCTCGAACAGCCAGGCCTGCAGCTCAGCCTCACTCATCACCTCCGGCTGCGAGGCCATCAGGGTCTCGCGCAGATGTCCGATGAAGGCGCCGCTGTCGATACTCTGGAACGCGAAGCGATCGAAGTAGCCGCGGAGGAAGGCATCAAAGGCCTCGCGACCGTAGCGCTGCTCCAGAAAGCTCAGGAACCACGCGCCCTTGATGTAGGCCACCGGCGACAGTGCGTCATCCGGGTCGCGACCGGCCAGCGGCGGCAGCACCAGCACCTGGTCCTTGGCATCGAGCTCGCCCAGGCTGCGGCGCAGGCTGGTCTGCTCGATCACGCTTTCCATCTGCGCACGCTCGACGCCGTAGAGCGCCTCGACGATGCGGTTCTCGACGTAGCTGGTAAAGCCCTCGTTGAGCCAGATGTCCTTCCAGCTCGCATTGGTCACGAGGTTGCCCGACCAGGAGTGCGCCAGCTCATGCGCGATCAGGCTGACCAGCGACTTGTCACCCACCATCACGGTCGGCGTGATGAAGGACAGGCGCGGGTTCTCCATGCCGCCGAAGGGGAAGCTGGGCGGCAGGATCAAAAGGTCGTAGCGCTGCCAGCGGTAGGGGCCGTACAGCGACTCGGCGACCTCGATCATGCGCTCGGTGTCGGCGAACTCCTCGACCGCGGCATCCAAGGTTTGCGGCTCCGCCCAGACGCCGGCGCGCGCCGAGATCGGCTTGAAGGCGAGGTCGCCCACCGCAATCGCCATCAGATACGAAGGGATCGGCTGCGACATGCGGAACACGTAGCGGCCGTTGCGCACCGGGCTGACCGGGTTGTCGGCGCTCATCAGCGCGACCAGGTTCGGCGGCGTGTGCACCACCGCGGTATAGGTGTAGCGGACGCCGGGCGTGTCCTGCAGTGGGACCCAGCTGCGCGCATGGATCGCCTGCGATTGGCTGAACAAGAAGGGCTGCTTGCCGCCGGCCGTCATGGCGGGCTCCAGCCACTGCAGACCGGAGGCCGACTGCGAGGTCCGGTAGCGCACCCGCACCACTTCATATTGACGGCGCATCTTGATGCGCAGGGCCGAGCCGAACACCGGATCCGGCGCATCCAGCTTGAAATCGAGACGCCGCCACAGGCCGTCGGCACGGCGGCCGAGCACCTTGTCGATGCTGAGGTCGCGGGTATCGAGCACCAGCTGACGCGACTTGCGGTCCTGCCAGTCCAAGGCGTAATCCGCCGCGCCGCGCAGGGTTCGGGTGTCGAAGTCGACGTGCAGGTTCAAGGCGAGATCGCGAATCCGCACCTTGTCGGGCTGGGCGTAGCTGTGCTCGTCGCGAGCGCGCTCAACCAGCGCCGGATCGATCTCGACAGCGGGTCCGTCGGGGGCGGCGCTCACGGTGGAGGCCACGCCCGCGACAAGCAGCGCGAACAGACTGAGAAGCACGAAACGCGAGGCGGAATACAGAGCCATGGGCGGAACTCGCAGGGCGATGTGAAAACCGCGCGAGTCTAGCAGCCGACCTGGGGCAACACCGAGCCGGCCCATCCTGAACTTGACCCGCGAGCGCGCCCTGCACGGTGCGCCACCACAGTGAATTGTTCAGCCGTGCCTCAGCCCTCCAGCAGAGCCCGACAGGCAAGGCGCATTGCACCGCTGGAGGCGGCCTGCCGCTCTTGCGAATCCCGAATCCCCAATCCCAGCCCTTCAGAGCTTATGCCCCGAGTGGATCGCGCAGATCCCGCCGGTCAGGTTGCGGTAGTCGCAGCGCTCCAGGCCAGCGGCTTCCATCATCGCCTTCAGTGCGTTCTGCGGCGGATGCTGGCGGATCGATTCGGCAAGGTAGCGATAGCTGTCGGCGTCGCCCGCAAACAGCTTGCCCAGACGCGGCAGCACCTGGAAGGAATGCAGGTCATAGAGCGGCTTCAGCCACTGCGGCTGTACCTCCGAGAACTCCAGCACCAGCGCCCGACCGCCGGTCTTGAGCACGCGCTGCATTTCGTTCAGCGCCCTCTGCTTGTCGGTGACGTTGCGCAGGCCGAAGGCGATGGTGACCAGATCGAAGCTGGCGTCCGGGAAGGGCAGCGCCTCGGCGTTCAGCTGGGCATAGCGCAGGCCGCGGACCATGCCGCGATCGGTGAGTCGATCGCGGCCCACGCGCAACATGTCGCCATTGATGTCACCGATGATGACCTCACCGCTCTCGCCCACCCGCTCCTGCAGCAGGCGGGCGATGTCGCCCGTCCCTCCGGCCAGATCCAGCACCCGATCACCGCGGCGCACGCCGCTGGTGGCGACGAAGTAGCGCTTCCACAGGCGATGGATGCCGAAGCTCATGAGATCGTTCATGAGGTCGTACTTCGCGGCCACCGAGCTGAAGACCTGGCCGACCAGGCGCTCCTTCTCGGCGGTGGGCACTTCGCGGAAGCCGAAGTGGGTGGTCGCGCCGGGCGCGCTCTGCGCGGAGGCGGTGTCCTTGGCGTCGCTGGTCGTGTTCATGGGGCGGGATTATCGCAGCATCGGATGCGTGGGGTGCGGGGCACACGGAGACAGCGTTGATTCGGGTCGGGCTGGGCTCGGGTAGCTCGAGTGTATCGGGGCTTCCGGCGCGCCAAGGATGGCGCGCACGCGGGTCGAGCACGTAAGTGCTTGTGCCGCCCGATTGCTTCTGCGGCGCAGGCGCCTCGCGAACCTGCGACCGAGGGCACCGGGGAGGACCGCGCCCTCAACCCGCGGCACCGGCCCCACCCCTACACTGCGCGCCTCGCCCCACCGCCCTGCTCCATGACCGCCCTTGTCATCGCCGTGTTCGTGATCGTCTATCTCGGCATGGCGCTGGGCCGCCTGCCCGGCCTGGCGCTGGACCGCAGCGGCATCGCGCTCTGCGGCGCGGCCTTGATGCTGGCAGCCGGGGCCCTGCCCCAGGGCGACTGGTCGCAGGTGCTCGATCTGCCGACCCTTGTCCTGCTGTTCGCGCTGATGCTGATTGGCGGCCACTTCGCCGAGGCCGGCGCCTTCGATGCGGTGGCGCGCATGCTTTCGTGCAGCCCGCTGTCGCCGCTCGCCCTGCTCGGGCTGGTGGTCGCCACCAGCGGCCTGCTCTCTGCGCTGCTGGTCAACGATATCGTGGTGTTCGCGCTGACTCCGCTGCTGGCCCAGGGGCTCGCCGCGCGCGCGCTCGACCCGCGGCCATTTCTGCTTGGGCTGGCGCTGGCCAGCAATGCCGGCTCGGCCGCAACCCTGGTCGGCAACCCGCAGAACCTGCTGATCGGCGAGCTGGGCCAGCTCGATTTTCTCGCCTATCTCGGCATCGCCGCCCTGCCTTCGGCACTCGCCCTGCTGTGCGTTTTCACCGTGATCGCGTGGGTCTGGCGCGGGCGGCTCGCGGTCGACACGCGCGCCGAGGCCCTGGCCGAACAGCCGCTGCAGCGCTGGCTGCTGATGAAGAGCCTGCTCGCGGTGCTGGCGGTCATGATGGCGATGCTGATGCTCGATCGGCACCGCGAGATCGCCGCGCTGGCGATTGCCGGCGTCCTGCTGGCCGGGCGCAGTGTCGGCACGGCCGCCCTGCTGAAGCGCGTCGACTGGAGCCTGCTGGTGCTGATCGCCAGCCTGTTCGTGGTCACCGCCGCCTTCGCGCAGCTGCCGATCGCCGGCGCGGCGATGGCGGGGCTGGATGCGGCCGGGCTCAGCTTCGAGCGGCTTGGCCTGCTGGTGCCGGCAGCGCTGATCGGCAGCAATACCATCGGCAACGTGCCGCTGGTGATGCTGCTGGTGGAAACCCTGGGCGAGCTGTCGCAGCCCGCCTTGACCGCGCTGGCCATCTTCTCGACCCTGGCTGGCAATCTGCTGCTGCTCGGCAGCCTGGCCAACCTCATCACCGCCGAGCGCGCCGCCCAGGCCGGCGTGCGGCTTGGCTTCGCCGACTTCGCCCGGGTCGGCATTCCCGTCACCCTGATCTCGACCGCGCTGGCGCTGGCCTGGCTGCTGCTGCGCGGGTGGAGCCTCTGATGCCTGTAGCTGATCGCGACCTCGCCTGGTCCTGCCTGCCGTTCGAGGCGCTCGACGTGCATCGCCTCTACGCGGTGATGCGCTTGCGTGTCGATGTGTTCATCGTCGAACAGACCTGCGCCTATCCGGACCTCGACGGCCGCGATGCCCGAGCAGACGTCTGGCATCTGCTGGGCGAGCGCGCCGGTCAGCTGCTCGCCTATGCGCGTCTGCTGCCGCCCGGCCTCGCCTTCGACACGCCGGCCATCGGTCGGGTGATCGTGAGCGCCGGCGCGCGTGGTTCAGGCCTCGCGCATGCGCTGATGCGCGAGGCGATCGCCCGCTGCGAAGTGCTCTGGCCCGGCCAGCCGATCACGCTCGGCGCGCAGGCGCACCTGCAGGGCTTCTACGCGGCGCACGGCTTCGCGGTCTGCTCCGAGGGCTATCTCGAAGACGGCATCCCGCATGTCGACATGCGGCGACCGGGAGCCGGCTGAGCGGATACGCAGGGCAAGGCCTGGCTCAGTCCAGCACCACGGCGTCGCCGTCGACACGCACGGCGACGGCGGACAGCGATTGCCCCTTGCAGGGCCCCGCAACGCAGGCGCCGCCAGGCAGGGCGAAACTCGCCCCGTGCGCGGCGCAAATGAGGCGGCCGCCCTCCATCAGGAACTTGCCGGGCGCCCAGTCGAGACGTCGACCTGCATGCGGACACACGTTCAGAAAGGCCTCGACGCGCTCGCCGCTGCGCACCAGCACGAGCGATTCCTCGCTGTTGTCGATCTGCGCGTCCACCGCGAGAGCTTGGGATTCGGACAGCTCGGACAACAGACACAGGCGTTGGGACATGGGCAGGCTCCGCGCGGGGCGCTCAAGGATACGCAGCCCACCCTCGCCACGAAACGCGAGCGATGCCGAGGCCGCCCGGACGCTCGCGCTCGAAACGCTGGCGCTCGCTGCGCCCGTTCAGCCCGCGCTTGGCTTCGCGCTTGAGACCGGAACGATCCGCCTCAATACTCGGCCGACGCCCGCAGACTGCGGACGGCCACAGGAATCGCCATGCGCCCCGCCTTCGTTCAGCTTCGTCTGCCCCGCAATCCGCTTGTGCGCCTGCTGCTGGTGGTCGCCGGGATCGCCGTGCTGTCGGTGTTCGCGCTCGCCGGGGCCGCCCTCGCCGCAGCAGCGCTCGCCGCGCTTGGGCTGCGCCAGCTGTGGTGGAAGCTGCGCGGGGCGCGCCCCGCTTCGCGCACGCCCCGCCCTAGCGACGTGATCGAGGGCGATTTCACGGTCGTCGACAAAGTGCAGGTGCGGCTACCGCCGCAGCGCCAGAGCTGAGGCAGATCCGGCCCTCTCGGCCTGCGACCCCCTGCGGGGAATTCATGCGACCGCGCGGGTCGCACCCCCCGCGACCTTCGGCTCTCACCTCCCCGCAATTGGCTCGGCTATCCTTGGGCGCTGTTCCCCGGCGCTGCGCCGGGTCGATTCCGCCGGAGCCCGCCGAATGTCCCCGAACGCCTCTTCGCTGCCGCTGCGCCCGCTGCTGCTGGCTGCTTTCATCCTCGCTGCCGCTGCCTCGCGCCTGCTGCCGCACGCCTGGAACTTCACCCCGGTCGAGGCCATCGCCCTGTTCGGCGGCGCCTACTTCGCCAGCCGCTGGGCGGCATTTGCGGTGCCGCTGGGCGCCCTGCTGCTGAGCGATCTTTACATCGGCGTCTACGGCCTGATGCCGGTCGTCTACGGCTGCGTCGCCGCCTGCGTGCTGCTGGGCTTCTGGCTGCGTGATCGGGTCAGCGTGCTGCGCGTCGGCGCGGCCGGCCTCGCAGGCGCGGTGCTGTTCTTCGTGGTCACCAACTTCGCGGTCTGGGCCACCGCCGACATCCTCGGCACGCATCCCGCCTGCAGCATCGGCCTCACCGAGTGCTACGTCGCTGCCCTGCCCTTCTTCCGCGCCCAACTGCTGGGAACGGCGGTGTGGAGCCTGATCCTGTTCGGCGGCTACGCCCTGCTGCAGCAGCGCCTGCCGGCCCTGCGCGCCAGCCACGCGGCGGCCTGAGCCATGGGCAATCGACTCTCAAAGATCTACACGCGCACCGGCGACGACGGCAGCACAGGCCTCGGTGACGGCAGCCGCGTGTCCAAAGACTCCGCCCGCGTCACCGCATACGGCACGGTCGACGAGCTCAACTCCTGCATCGGCGTGCTGCTGGCGCAGGAGCTGCCGGACGCGATTCGCGAGCCACTGGTCTCGATCCAGCACCAGCTCTTCGACCTGGGCGGCGAGCTCTGCATCCCCGGCCATGCCGCGATGCAGGATGCCGACATCGAGCGCCTCGAAGGCATCCTCGACGGGCTCAACGCCGACCTGCCGCCGCTCAAGGATTTCATCCTGCCCGGCGGCGGCGCGCCGGCGGCGCACTGCCATGTCGCTCGCACCGTCTGTCGCCGCGCTGAGCGCGAGGTCGTCACCCTCGGGCATCACGATGCGGTGCGTCCACAGGCGATCCGCTATCTCAACCGGCTGTCGGACCTGCTGTTCGTGATGGCACGCGTGCTTGCACGCGCCTCCGGCCACGGCGAAGTGCTGTGGAACCACGAGCGGCGCAAGGGCTGACGTTCGTCACTGATCCCCATCGAGGACTCGCGCGGATGCTGCTGTTCACCCACCCCGTCTGCATCCGCCACAGCGCGGGTCCTGGCCACCCCGAATCGCCGCAGCGGCTCGCTTCCGTGCTGCAGGCTTTGCACGGTATCGACGACCTGCCGATCGACTGGCGCGAGGCGCCGCGCGCAACGCGCGAACAGTTGCTGCGGGCGCATACGCCCGAGCTGGTCGCCAGCATTCTGGATGTCGCCATCGAGCATCAGCACCGCATCGACGAAGACACCGCGATGAACGCGGATTCGCCCGAGGCCGCGCGCCATGCCGCCGGCGCCGTCGTAGCCGCCATCGACGCGGTGATGGCCGGCGAGGCCAAGCGCGCCTTCTGCGCGGTGCGCCCGCCGGGCCACCACGCGACGCGCGCCCAGGCCATGGGTTTCTGCCTGTTCAACTCAGTGGCCGTAGGCGCCGCGCATGCGCTTGCCGAGCACGGCCTCCAGCGCGTCGCGATCATCGATTTCGACGTGCACCACGGCAACGGCAGCCAGGACATTTTCTGGAACGATCCGCGGGTGATGTACCTGTCCAGCCACCAGACGCCGCTGTATCCCTACAGCGGCGCGATGGACGAGCGCGGTGCCGGCAACATTCTCAACCTGCCGCTGCCCGAGGGCGCCGGCGGCCAGGAGCTGCGTGAGGTCTATCGCGTCCACGCCCTGCCCGCCCTGCACGCCTTCAAGCCCGAGCTGGTGCTGGTCTCAGCGGGCTTCGACGGGCATCGGCTCGATCCGCTGGCCGGCTTGAACCTCGAAGCCGCCGACTACGCCTGGCTGACCGAAGAGCTGATCGATCTCGCCGACCGCCACGCCGAGGGGCGGCTGGTGTCGGCCTTGGAGGGCGGCTACAGCCTGACCGCGCTGCGCGAGTGCAGCCTGGCCCACGTGCGCGCCTTGGCCGAGGCGGATCTCGCCGCCACCGCGTGAGCGCAGTCGTCGCGCCCACGGTTCCCAGCGATCCGCGCGCCATCGAGGCGCTGGCCTGGGCCTGCGCGCAGCTCGATCGCACCGGCCTGGGCCTGGCCCCCGCGGCCAGCGACGCCAGCTTCCGCCGCTACCTGCGGCTCGACGGCGCGCCCGAGCTGCTGCTGATGGATTCGCCGCCCGCGCAGGTGCCGCTGCAGCCCTGGCTGGAAGTCGGCGCGCTGATCGGCGGCGCTGGCCTGCGCGTGCCCCGTGTCGTTGCCGCCGACGCCGAGCGCGGTTTCGCCCTGATCGAGCATCTCGGCGACGCGCTCTATCAGCACCGTCTCGATGCCGACAGCGCCAGTGCCCTGTATGGCCGCGCGATGGAGGCCCTGCTGCGCCTGCAGACCCTGCCCGCCGGGGCGGTGCCGCCCTACGAACATGCCCGCTTCGAGATGGAGCTGGAGCTGATGCCGGAGTGGTTCCTGCGTCGGCATCTGGGCATCGCGCTGGAGTGCGAGCAATGGGACCCGATCGAATCGGCCTTCCGCCTGCTGCTCGACAGCGCGATGGCGCAGCCGCGGGTGTTCGTCCACCGCGACTACCACAGCCGCAATCTGCTCGACTGCGCGCCCGGCCCCGGCATCATCGACTTCCAGGACGCGCTCGACGGCCCGCTGACCTACGACCTCGTCTCGCTGCTGCGCGACTGCTACCTGCGCTGGGACGAGGCCCGCGTGCAGACCTGGGCCGAGGACTTCCGCCGCGAACTGGTGCGCGCCGGGCGCATTGCCGACGCGCCGCAGCGTTTCTTCCGCGCCCTCGACCTGATGGGCCTGCAGCGCCATCTGAAGGTGCTGGGCATCTTCTGCCGCCTGCACTACCGCGACGGCAAGGCCGGCTACCTCGCTGACCTGCCGCGCGTGCTCGGCTACGTGCTCGACATCGCCGCACGCTATCCCGAACTGGCCGATTTCCGCGCCCTGATGCTGCGCTTCACCGAAGGCCGCGATGTGACCCGGCCGCGCGAAGTCGCGCCGGCATGAGCGCGGTCGAAGTCGCCTTGGTCCTCGCCGCCGGCCGCGGCGAGCGCATGCGCCCGCTCACCGACGTCACGCCCAAACCGCTGCTGCAGGTCGGCGGCAAGCGCCTGATCGAATGGCATCTCGACGCGCTGGCGAACGCCGGCGTGCGGCGCGTGGTGATCAACACCGCGCATCTCGCCGACTGCTTCGAGCCAGCGCTGGGCGACGGCGCGCGCTTCGGGCTGTCGATCCGCTACAGCCGCGAGGCCGAGCGGCTGGAGACCGGCGGCGGCTTGCTGAACGCCCTGCCCCTGCTCGACGCGCCGCGCTTCCTGCTGGTCAACGGCGACGTGTTCTGCGACGTCGACTACGCCCGCTTCGCGCTGGGGGCGAACGATTTCGCCCAGCTGCTGATGGTCGACAATCCGCCGCAGCACCCGCACGGTGATTTCCACCTCGACGGCGCGCGGCTGCGCAGCGAAGGCGCGCCGCGCCTCACCTATGCCGGCATCGGCCTGTTCGACGCCCGCCTGTTGGAAGCTTGGCGCGAAGTCATCGGCGACAGCGAGGACAGCCGCCGCAGCCCGCCCCGCTTCGGCCTCGCTCCGCTGCTGCGCGCAGCGATGAGTGCCGATCGCATCGCCGGGCTCAAGCACACCGGCGCCTGGGAAGATGTCGGCACGCCGGAACGGCTGGCGGCGCTGGATGGGCGATTGCAGGCGCACACCCACCGCTGAGCGCGCAGCCCCCGCGCTTCCGCTAAAGTCGGCGCGCGGCGAATGGCGCCGCTGGATTGTTCGGGGGCGGCATGAGCTTCATCAGTGAATTCAAGGCCTTTGCCATGCGTGGCAACGTCGTCGACCTGGCGGTGGGCGTGGTCATCGGCGCGGCCTTCGGCAAGATCGTCGGCTCGCTGGTCGACGGCATCATCATGCCGCTGATCGGCCTGATCATCGGCGGCGTCAACTTCTCCGATCTTGCCATCACGCTGAAGGAAGGCGCTGAGGGCGTGGAGCCGGTGCTGTTCAAGTACGGCGCCTTCCTGCAGACGGTGGTCGACTTCACCATCATCGCGTTCGCGATCTTCATGGTGATCAAGCTGATGAACCGCCTGCAGCGCAAGAAGGAAGAGGCGCCCGCCGCGCCACCAGCGCCGCCGGAAGACGTGCTTCTGCTGCGCGAAATCCGCGACCTGTTGAAGAAGTGATCCTGCCGGCCGGGCGCGCCACCCGCGCCCGGCCTTTTCGCACATGCCAAGGCTCACCTGCGCTGGCAGTGTTGCAGCACGCCGCCACTGCCGGAACGTTCCTATGCGCCTGCGCGCCAGCCTGCTTGCTGCCACCTTCGCGCTGACTGCGCATGCCGCTGAACCGCTTGCACCGACGCCGACCCCGCTGGCAGCCGACAGCCTGCAGAACGCCGCCGCCCTGCGCGACCAGCATGTCGAAGCCGGCGCGGCCTACGCCATCGTCGAATCGCTGACCACCGAGGTCGGCCCGCGCATGGCGGGCACTCCGGCCGATGCCCGCGCCGTCGAATGGGCACAGCAGAAGTTCAAGGCGCTGGGCTTCGATGAGGTGCGCATCGAGCCGTTCAAGTTCCCCTACTGGCGGCGCGGGCACGAGCGCGGCGAGGTGCTGGCGCCGTTTCCGCAGCCGCTGGCGATTACCGCTCTCGGCGGCAGCATCGGCACTGGCGGAGCGCCGCTGGAGGCCGAGATCCTCGCCTTCGACAGCATTGCCGCGCTGCAGGCCGCACCCGAGGGGGCGGCCGCAGGCAGGATCGTCTTCATCACCCAGCGCACCCAGCGCGCGCGCGACGGCCGCGGCTATGGGCTCAGCGTGATCGGCCGCAGCTCGGGCGCGGTCGAGGCGGCGAAAAAGGGCGCGGTGGGCCTGATCATCCGTTCGATCAGCACCAATACCGATCGCTTCCCGCACACCGGCATCATGCGCTACGCCGACGGGGTGAATCAGATCCCCGCGGCGGCGGTTTCCAACCCCGACGCCGACCTGCTGACGCGCATGCTGGAGCGCGGCCAACCGGTGCGCATCCGCCTCGACATCGACGCCGAGAACCGCGGCGAGGCGACCAGCTACAACGTGATCGGCGACATCCGCGGGCGCGAGCGGCCGGACGAGGTCGTGGTGATCGGCGGCCATCTCGATTCCTGGGACCTCGGCACCGGCGCGCTTGATGATGGCGCCGGCGTCGGCATCACGATGGCGGCGGGCGCCGCCCTGCTGAAGCTTGAGCAGCGTCCGCTCCGCACCGTGCGGGTGATCGCCTGGGGCAATGAGGAGCAGGGCCTGATCGGCGCGCGCGCCTACGCCGCGCTGCACGCCGAGCAGATGGCGAATCACGTGATCGGCGCCGAGAGCGATTTCGGCGCGGGCCGCATCTACGCGCTGCGCGCCGGTGTTGAGCCGGCGTACTGGCCGCTGCTGGAGCAGATCGCCGGGGTGCTGACGCCGCTCGGCATTCCTTTCGAGCGCGAGGGCGGCGGCCCCGGACCGGACATCGGCCCGCTGGTGCAGCGCGGTGTGCCCTGGGCGCAGCTGGCGCAGGACGGCATGGACTACTTCGACTACCACCACACCGCCAACGACACGCTGGACAAGATCGACAGCGAGGCGCTCGACCAGCAGGCGCGCGCCTACGCGGTGTTCGCCTATCTGGCGGCCGAGGCCGAGGGCGGCTTTGGCAGAGCGCGCAAGCAGCCCTGAGGGGTTTGCGCTTTGGGCTTTGGGCTGTGGAGTTCGGAGTTCGGAGTTCGGAGTTAGAGGTTCAGGGTTCGAGGTTCGGGAGGCGGTGAGCGGCGTTTGCCGGCGGGATCCGCGTCCGCCTCCGCTCAACGCTTCGCCCCGCGCTGGTGCTGAGGCCGTTGTCCCCTCTGTCCTTTTCGGAAGCGGAGCAGCGCTTCGGCAAAAGGCGACAGCGCGCCCCTTTCGCTTCGCCTCCGAACAGCGGAGAAGCGTTGGCAGCGATGCCCTACCGCAGTGAGCCGAGGCATGAGTCCGCTTGACTTGCGGGTTCGGCAGACGAGTGGGCAAAGAGCGGGGCACCCCGGAAACCCACGGTACGCAGTGCCGGCTGACCGTCAGCGCCGGTACTCCGCCGAGGCGGCGAGCTCTTCCTCGCCCTGCGGCGAGGTGGTGTAGAGGCGCAACTCGAGATGGGCCGCTGCGGGGCAGTCGAGTTCGAGGCGCCAGGTCCACGCACCGCTGTCGGCCTCGGGGCCTTGACCACTCAAACGCAGCAAGCCGCTCTCATCCAGCCATCCGCGAAGGGCCAGCACCTCATCGCCGCCGATCGCGCCGCCGACGCCGCTGTCCATCCACGCACCGCTGGCGCGACGGCTGCCCGGATCGATCGCCAGCAGCAGATGCCCCTCGCGGATGCGGTCTTCGAAGGTCCATACGTAGCGCAGGCGGGCGCGCGAAGGTGCTCCTGCCTCCACGCAGCGCAGCCACGCGCTGGAGGTGTGCTCGGGCTGGGCGGCATGGCCGGCATGGAGGCGAGTCACGCCCACCCAGTCACCGCGCAGCGTTGCCAGCAGGTCGAGTGCAGGGCTTGCGTCCATCCGGCGGTCCGCCTCAGGTGATCGGAACGAGCCGCATGCTGGCGCGGGCCGTGCGCTGCGTCGCGTGACGGGCGTCACGCCCGTGTGGGAAGCCCGCCGCCTCGTCAGCGCCCCAGCACCTGCTTCAGGGCGCTGAGCACGCGGTCAACGCACTCCGCCCGGCTGCTCTCGCCCATCAGACCGATGCGCCAGACCTTGCCGGCCAAGGGGCCAAGGCCTGCGCCGATCTCGATGCCGTGTGCATTGAGCAGCGCACGGCGCAGGCCGAGGTCGTCGGCGCCCGCGGGAATGCGGATGGCGTTGAGCTGGGGCAGGCGGGCAGCCTCGGGGACCAGCAGCTCCAGCCCCAGCGCATCGAGCCCCTCACGCAGGCGCAGATGGTTGGCCTGGTGCCGCTCCCAGGCGGCTTCGAGCCCTTCTTCCGCCAGCATGAGCAGGCTTTCGTGCAGGGCATACAGCATGTTGACGGGCGCGGTGTGGTGGTAGCTGCGGCCGCCCTCGCCCTGCCAGTAGTTCATCACCAGCGAGAGATCGAGGAACCAGCTCTGCACCGGCGTCTTGCGCGCACGCACGGCGGCCACCGCGCGCTCGGAAAAGCTCACCGGCGACAGGCCCGGCGGGCAGGACAGACATTTCTGCGAGCCCGAATAGATCGCATCGATGCCCCAGGCGTCGACCTCGAGCGGGATGCCGGCGAGGCTGGTCACGGCATCGACGATGGACAGCGCGCCATGCGCCGCCGCCAGCGCACACAGCGCCTGTGCATCCGAGCGTGCGCCGGTCGAGGTCTCGGCGTGGACGAAGCCCAGCGCCTTGACGCCGGGGTTCGCCGTCAGCGCCGCCTCGACCTTGTCAACGCTGACGGGCTGACCGAAGTCATCCTCGACCACGATCGGGACGCCGTCGGCGCGCAGCACGTTCTCGCGCATGCGCCCGCCGAACACGCCGTTCACGCAGACCACGACGCGGTCGCCCGGCTCGATCAGAT
Organism: Lysobacterales bacterium; assembly: GCA_014946745.1. Classification (NCBI taxonomy): domain Bacteria; kingdom Pseudomonadati; phylum Pseudomonadota; class Gammaproteobacteria; order Lysobacterales; species Lysobacterales bacterium. Next base: position 2,317,935 of record JADCRD010000001.1, read on the forward strand.
TGACGACGCAGGCTTCCATCCCGGCCGAGCCGGGGGCGGAAATCGGAAAGGTCAGCGCGTTTTGCGTGCGGAAGGCGTAGCGCAGCAGCAGCTTGATCTCGTCCATCAAGCCAACGAAGGCCGGATCGAGGTGCCCCAGGGTCGGCCGCGCCAGCGCATCCAGCACACGCTGCGACACCGTCGAGGGTCCGGGCCCCAGCAGCAGACGCTGCGGCGGCTGGAAGGTGCGGCTCGGCAGAACGGCGGTCGGGAGCATGGCAAAGGTCCGGGGATGTCAGCCCTGCACGCTCGCAGGCGACTTCGCGGACGTCAAGACAGTCGCGGGGCTGCTGCTGGGCTCGTCATACACCGGGTCGCCACGGCCTGCGATTTGCATGCGCGAGCCCACCCTCGACCGCTGGAGCCACCGATGCTGGGCATGGTGTTTACCGAACTCATGGAGATGGTCGAAGGCCGGTTCTCGCCCGAGCTGGCCGACCGCGTCCTGCTGCGCGCCGAACTGCCACACGGCGGCGCCTACACGGCGGTGGGCTACTACCCGCATGAAGAGATCGTGCGGCTGGTGGGATTGCTCTCCGAAGAAACCGGGCTGCCGCCAGAAACCCTGATCAAGGCCTTCGGCGAGCACCTGCTCGGACGCTTCGAACAGGCCTACCCGGAGATGTTCACCGGCAAGCGCACGCTCTACGACTTCCTCGCCAGCATCGAGACCCACATCCACGTCGAAGTGCTGAAGCTGTACCCCGAAGCGCGTCTGCCGCGCTTCGAAGTGTTGGAGCGCGGCCCAAGCCATCTGCGCTTGGCCTACCGATCGCCGCGGCGCATGAGCGTGCTGGCTGAGGGCCTGATCCTTGGCGCCGCCGAACGCTACAAGGAGCCCCAACGCCTGCAGATGCGCGAGGCGCCCGAACTCGGCGCCGATGCAGTCGTGTTCGACCTGCATGCCGCCGCCTGAGAACACGGCCCCCGCTCCGACCATGCCCGGTCTGATACTGCCGCCCGCCGCCGACGCCCCCGAGCCTCAGCCCGAGCAGCGCTTCGCCCTGATGGAGCGGCGGCTGGAGCGCGAGCGCGAGGCACGGCGCCAGGCCGAGGCCCTGCTCACGGCGAAGAGCCGCGAGCTGTACCTGAGCGCCGAGCGCGCGCGCCAGGCCGAACACACGCTGGCGCTGGCGCTGTGGGCCAGCGGCGAAAGCGTCTGGGAGTGGGACGCCGCGACCCGCCGCGTCAGCGTGCGCAAGGTCGCGGATGACCGTCTGCAGACCCTGGCGGATGCACCGCAGGTGCTGCTGGACGAGGTCGGCAGCGTGCACCCTTCGGACATTGACCAGGCGCGCACGGTCTGGCTGAGCTATCTGCGCGGCGACACCGTCGAACTGGAATGCAGCCTGCGTCTGCGCTTCGATGCGCAGTGGCGCTGGGTCAGGGTGCGTGGGCGGGCGGTGGCGCGCAGCCCCACAGGACGTGTCGATCGCATCGTCGGCACCCTGCGCGACATCACCGCCGAGCGCGAGGCCGAAGACGCGCTGCGGCTCCTGAGCGACGCCTTCGACAAAGCCCGGGAGCCCATGCTGATGCTCGACCGCCGCGGCGTGCTGCACGAATGCAACCGCGCCTTCCACGATCTCGTGGGTATCGACAGCTTCGGCCCGGGCAGCCATGTGTTCAGCCTGCTGCAGGGCGACCGCAGGGCGCTTGAACACCTGCTCGGCGAAGTCGGCGAGGGTTGGCGCGAAGAGCTGCAGCTGAAGCGCGCCGACGGCAGCCTGCTGCCGGTCGAGCTCGGCATCCTGCGGGTCATCGACAGCGCCGAGCGCCGCGGCATGCTGGTGGCGACGGTCAGCGACCTCAGCCTGCAGCGCAGCGCGCAGGCCCGCGCGCAGCGGGCCAGCCTGCTCGACGGCCTGACCGGCCTCGCCAACCGCGCCCACTTCGAGAACCGGCTCAAGCTGCGCATGGCTCGCGAACACGGCGCGCCGCTGGCTCTGCTGTGGCTGAATCTGGACGGCTTTCGCGCCATCAACGATTCCCTGGGCCATGCCGCCGGCGATGCGTTTCTGTTCGAGACCGCGCAGCGCCTGCAGGATCTGGCCGGCGAGCGCGACGAGCTGGCGCGGCTGAGCGGCGACGAATTCGCCCTGCTGCTGGATGGCGAGGACGCCGCCGGCCGGGCCCCGGGCATCGCCCGCCAGATCATCGATACGGTTGGCGCGCCCATGCAGATGGGCGAGCGCATGGTCTCGGTCAGCACCAGCATCGGCATCGCGCTGTTTCCCGAGGATTCGCGGCAGGCCGACCAGCTGCTGCAGCAGGCTGAAACCGCGATGCGCAAGGCCAAGCAGCGCGGCCGCGCGCGCGCCGAGTTCCACCGCGGCGAGCTGGGCAGCGAGGCCGCGCGTCGACTGGAGCTGATTACCGAGCTGCGCCGCGACATCGAAGCCGGCGCCATGGACACCGTGCTGCAGCCGAAAGTGAGTGCGGGCGGCTACGTGGTCGGCTACGAGCTGCTGATGCGCTGGAACAACCCGCGCCTGGGCCCGGTGTCGCCGGCCGCGTTCATTCCGCTGGCGGAGGAGTTCGGCCTGGTCGGCGCGCTGGGCCTGATCGCGATGGAGCGGGCCGCCGCCTTCGCCGCGCATCTGCTGCGCCTGGGCCTGCACACGCCGGTCGCACTCAACCTATCGCCGCGGCAGGTGTTCGACCCCGACACCGAGCAGCAGCTGGTCGCGACCTGCGCGCGCCACAGCCTGCCGCACGACATGCTGGAGATCGAACTCACCGAGTCGGCCCTGCTGGAGAACATCGAGGCCGGCCGCAGCTTTCTGCGGCGGCTGTCCGAGCAAGGCTTCAAGCTCTCGCTGGACGACTTCGGCACCGGCTTCTCCTCGCTGGCCTACCTGCGTCGTCTGCCCTTCAACACCATCAAGATCGACCGCTGCTTCATGGACGACATCGACACCGACGCCCGCGCCCTGCGTCTGCTCGAAGGCATGGTCACGCTGTGCCAGTCCCTGGACATCGCGGTCGTCGCCGAGGGCGTGGAGACCCCTGCACAGCGCGCCCTGCTGGTGCGGATGGGCGTGGACCAGATGCAGGGCTACCACTTCGCGCGGCCGATGCCCGCCGAGGCAGTGATCGCGCTGGCGACGCGGCGCCTGCCGGTCAGCGAGTGAGCGTGAGCGGCGCGTCGGCAGCGTGATCGGGCCGGCGCGCACTGCCACCGCCACAGCGACCGGCATGACGCTGCGCAGCGGGCCAGCCGGGCCGCGTGCCGCTATGCTATCGACCCCACCCTACGGAGGCGTATGCATGCTGCAGAAGATTTCCCACGGCCGCGTCACGGAGCTGCGCTTCGACCGCCCGCCGGCCAACGCCTTCAACCTCGCCCTGCTCACCGCCCTGATCGAGGCCATCGACGCCGCACCGGGCGAGGGCGCCGAAGGGCTGGTGATTTCCGGCAGCCCGGGTCTGTTCTCCGGTGGGCTTGATGTGCCGACCCTGCTGACGCTGGACCGCGAGGGCGTGCTCGCCACCTGGGGCGCCTTCATGCAGGCCTGCGCGAAGCTCGCCGCCTGCCCGATTCCGGTGGTCGCAGCATTGACCGGGCACAGCCCGGCCGGCGGCGCGGTGATCAGCCTGTTCGCCGACTACCGGGTGATGGCGCGCGCCGGCGAGAAGGGCCCCTTCCGCATCGGGCTCAACGAAACCCAGGTGGGCCTGGTGGTGCCCGGCCCGATCCAGTACGCGCTGAAGCGCCTGGTTGGCGAGCGCGTCGGCGAGCGTCTGCTGGTCGCGGGCGAGATGATCGAATCGACCCGCGCCGCCGAGATCGGCATGGTCGACGAGGTGGTCGAGCTGGACCAGGTGGTGCCGCGCGCAATCGCCTGGCTGGAAGCACACTTGAACCTGCCGCGTCGGGCCATGCTGATCACCCGCGCGATGTCGCGCCAAGCCCTGATCCAGGCGATTTGCGCGCCGAACGCCATCGACCTTGGGCCCTTCATCGAAGGCTGGTACCACCCGGAAACCCAGGGCGTGCTCAAGGCGCTGGTCGCGCGACTGGGCAAGTAATCGGCCTGCAGACGGGTAGGCGCGTGGCTTGCGCGCGCCTACCCTATGCGCCCCGCGTTCGAGTGCTACCCGCATGCCGCAGTTCGCCGCCCGCCCTGAACTCACCCTCGACGAGCGCGCACGCATCCCGCTGGACGTGGTGCGCGCACTCGAAGAGGACATCGGCAGCGGCGACGCCACCGCCGCGCTGATCGACGCCAAGGCCGGCTCGCGCGCCACGCTGGTCAGTCGCGAACGCGCGGTACTCGCCGGCCGCGACTGGTTCGACACCTGCTTCCGCGCGCTCGATCCCGAGCTGCGCATCGAGTGGCGCGCCGTCGACGGCCAATGGCTTGAGCCCGGCGGCGAGGTCTGCACGCTCGAAGGCGCCAGCCGCGCCCTGCTCTCGGCCGAACGCAGCGCGATCAATTTCCTGCAGACCCTGTCGGCCACGGCCACCCGCACGGCGGCCTTCGTCGAGGCCGTTGCCGGCACCCGCGCGCGCATCCTCGACACCCGCAAGACCCTGCCCGGCCTACGGCTGGCGCAGAAGTACGCGGTGCGCTGCGGCGGCGGCCACAACCACCGCATCGGCCTCTACGACGCGGTGATGGTCAAGGAGAACCACATCGCCGCGGCCGGCGGCATCGCCGCCATCGTGGCGCAGGCGCGCAAGCAATCGCCGGGCCTGCCCGTCATCGTCGAAGTCGAGACCTTCGAGGAGCTGGCGCAGGCCATTGAGGCCCGCGCCGACCGCATCCTGATCGACGACTTCAGCGCGGACGAGCGCCGCCGCGCAGTCGAGTTCACCGCGGGCCGCGTGCCGCTGGAAGTGTCGGGTGGCGTGGAGCTCGAAGGCATCCGCGCGATTGCCCAAAGCGGCGTCGACTGCATCTCAATCGGCGGCCTCACCAAGCACGTACAGGCGGTCGACTTCTCGCTGCGCCTGCTGAGCGACTGACGGCCGCTTCGCGCGATCCGGAGCGCAGCCACTCTGGCCCGCCCTGTGTGCGCGAGTCCGCGGCCCATCCGGACGCATGCAACCGTGCGCGGGCGACCCCAGCCCGGGAGCCCGCCCGGTTCGGGCCTCCCCGTTCGGGCTGCTAGACTGCGCGGCTACCCGATTCCAGCCTCGCTCCCATGTCCGACGCCGCTCCCGCCGACACCGCCGACAGCCGCCCTGTGCGCAACGACTTCATCCGCCAGATCATCCGCGAGGACCTGGCCTCGGGTAAGCACGCGGCGATCCAGACGCGCTTTCCGCCCGAGCCCAACGGCTACCTGCACATCGGCCACGCCAAGTCGATCTGCCTGAACTTCGGCATCGGCGAGGAGTTCGCGGGCCGCTGCAACCTGCGCTTCGACGACACCAACCCGGCCAAGGAAGACCCCGAGTACGTCGCCGCCATCCAGGACGACGTGCGCTGGCTGGGCTTCGAGTGGAGCGAGCTGCGCCATGCCTCGGACTACTTCGAGGTGTTCTACCTGGCCGCGGAGAAACTGATCCGCGAGGGCCTGGCCTACGTCTGCGATCTCAACGCCGAAGAGGTGCGCGCCTACCGCGGCACGCTGACCGAGCCCGGCCGCGAATCGCCCTTCCGGGGCCGCAGCGTCGAGGAGAACCTCGACCTGTTCCGCCGCATGCGCGCCGGCGAATTCCCCGACGGCGCGCGCACCCTGCGCGCGAAAATCGACATGGCCAGCGGCAACATCAACCTGCGCGATCCGGCGATCTACCGCATCAAGCACGTGCCGCACCAGAACACCGGCGACGCCTGGTGCATCTATCCGATGTACGACTACGCGCACTGCCTGTCGGACGCCATCGAGGGCATCACCCACTCGCTGTGCACGCTGGAGTTCGAGGACCACCGTCCGCTCTACGACTGGTGCGTGGACAAGGTCGACCTCGCCAGCCACCCGGACCTGCTGGAGCCCCTGCGCGCCCGCGGCTGGCACGACCGCGCCGCCAAGCCGCGGCAGATCGAGTTCTCGCGGCTCAACATCAACTACACGGTGATGAGCAAGCGCAAATTGATGGCACTCGTGCAGGAAGGCCTGGTCAGCGGCTGGGACGACCCGCGCATGCCGACCCTGCAGGGCATCCGCCGGCGCGGCTACACGCCCGGTGCGCTGCGCCTGTTCGCCGAGCGCATCGGCATCAGCAAGCAGAACTCGCTGATCGACTTCTCGGTGCTCGAAGGCTGCGTGCGCGAGGACCTCGACGCGGCGGCGGCGCGTCGCCTCGCCGTGCTCGATCCGGTCAAGCTGGTCATCACCAATCTGGAGGCCGGCCACGAGGAATCGCTGGAGTTCTCGAACCACCCGAAGAACCCCGACTTCGGCACGCGCCGCGTGCCGTTCTCGCGCGAGCTGTGGATCGAGCGCGAGGACTTCGCCGAAGTGCCGCCCAAGGGCTTCCACCGTCTCAAGCCCGAGGGCGAGGTCCGCCTGCGTGGCGTCGGCATCGTCCGCTGCGACGAGGTCGTCAAGGACGGCGACACCGTGGTCGAGCTGCGCTGCACCCTGGACCTCGATACCCGCCCGGGTCTGCCCGGCGCCGACCGCAAGGTCAAGGGCACGATCCACTGGGTCAGCGCGCGCCACGCCATCGCCGCCGAGGTGCGCCTCTACGACCGCCTGTTCAAGGTCGCCGATCCCGATGACGAGAGCCACGGCGGCTCGTACAAGGATCATCTGAACCCCGACTCGATCCGCACCGTGCAGGCCTGGATCGAGCCCAGCGCGGCTGAAGTCGCGCCGGAGACCCACCTGCAGTTCGAACGCACCGGCTTTTTCGTCGCCGACCGCCGCGATCACAGCGCAGCCACGCCCGTGTTCAACCGCGCGGTCACCCTGCGCGACACCTGGGCGGCAGGCTGATGGGCAGGCGCCTCGCCCGCAGTGCGGCGCTGGCGGCGGTCGGCCTTGCGCTGCTGCTGGCCGCCTGCTCGCAGGCGCCCAGTGAGCCGAAAGCGCCGGAGTTTGCCGAGGCACCACCGCCGCCAGCGATGACCGAAACGCCCGCCCAAGCGCCCTTCCAGTTCGAAGACGGCCGCGGCCCCAGCGGCACCTGCGGAACCGGTAGCGACGCCGGCTGTGCCGCGCCCGAGCCCGAGCCCGCAAGCGGCGAGATCGCTGACAAGGCGATGCCCGCCGAGCCGGACCGCCGCTGCAGCACCGATGCCGACTGCGCGGTCAAGAACGTCGGCAACTGCTGCGGCTATTTCCCCGCCTGCGTCAATGCGCAGGCCGAAACCTTCCCCGAGCAAGTGAAGGCCGCCTGCGAGGCGCAGGGGCTTTCCAGCATCTGCGGGTTCCAAGACATCACTGCCTGCGCCTGCGTCGAAGGTCGATGCGAGGCGGCACCGGGCGGTGGCGAGCTGAAGTAAGCCCTCCCATGCTGTACGCCCAAGTCCACCTCACCCTGCCCGCCTGGGTGCACGAGCTCGCGCCTGCCGGCAGCGTCTATGCCAGCGATGAAGACAAGATGCGGCTGGCGGTCGAACTGTCGCGCCGCAATGTCGATGCGCGCAGCGGCGGCCCCTTCGGCGCGGCCGTGTTCGATGCCCAGCATCGGCTGGTCGCCGTCGGTGTGAATCGCGTTGAGCCGCACACCTGCTCGGTGGCGCACGCCGAGATGATGGCCTACATGACCGCGCAGCAGCGCCTGCAGCGCTTCCGCCTCAACGAGGACGCGCCCGGCGTGACGCTGGCGACTTCGTCGCAGCCCTGCTGCATGTGCTACGGCGCGACCTTCTGGGCCGGCATCGACACCCTGCTGATCGGCGCCCGCGCCGAAGACGTGATGACGCTGACCCAGTTCGACGAAGGCCCGCTGCCGGCCGACTGGAAGGGCGAGCTGGAGAAGCGCGGCATCAGCGTGCGCCGCGACCTGCTGCGCGAGGACGCCTGCGCGGTGCTCAAGCACTACACCGACAGCGCCGGGCGCATGTACTGATGAAACCCCTGGGCGACGCCGGCCTCTACCTGCCCTGCCGCGCCGGCTTCGAGCCCGAATGCGCGGCCGAGATCAGCGAGCGCGCCGCCGTTTTTGGCGTCGGCGGCTATGCGAAAACCGAGCGCGATTCGGGCTATGTGCGCTTCCTCGGGCTCGACGCCGAATCGCAGTCGCAGCTCTGCCGCGCCCTGCCCTGGCATGCGCTGATCTTCGCCCGCCAGCGGCTGTCGGTGTTCGCCGAGCTGCAGAACCTCGACCCCAAGGACCGGCTGAGCCCGGTGCTCGAAGCGATGGCCGGCAGCGGCCAGGTGTTCGGCCAGCTCAGCATGGAGCACCCCGATGCTGACGTCGGCCGCGATCTCGCGGGCCTGGCGCGCAGCTTTGGCAACGCCCTGCGCGCCGGCCTGCGCAAGCCGGGACACCTGAGCGCCAAGGACGATCCGCGCAAGCCAACCCTGCACGTGGTGCTGCTGTCCGGCACGCACCTGCTGCTGGCGGCAGGCGACGCCGAGGACACCCCACCGATGCGCGGTCAGGGCGAACGCGCGGCACCGTGGACCGGCGGCATCCCGCGCTTGAAGCTCGCCCACGACGCGCCCAGCCGCTCGGCGCTGAAGCTTGAGGAAGCCCTGCTCACTCTGTTCAGCCCCGACGAGCGCACGCGCTGGATGAAGGCCGGCCAGCAGGCGGTCGATCTCGGCGCTGCCCCCGGCGGCTGGAGCTGGGTACTGGCGCGCGCCGGCCTGTCGGTCACCGCCATCGACAACGGTCCGCTGGCCGACAGCGCGATGGGCACCGGCCTGATCAAGCACCTGCGCTCGGACGGCTTCCGCTGGCGCCCGCCGCACCCGATCGACTGGCTGGTCTGCGACATGGTCGAACAGCCCAAGCGCGTCGCGACACTGATGGGCGACTGGCTGGTGGAGGGCGATGCGCGGCGCGCGATCTTCAACCTGAAGCTGCCGATGAAGAAGCGCTGGCAGGAAGTGCGCGAGCAGATGGATGCGCTCGACGCGCGGCTCAAGCAGGCCGGGCTCAACCTGGAACTGCGCGCGCGCCAGCTCTACCACGACCGCGAAGAGATCACCGTCGCCGCTGTGCCGGGCTGAGAGCCTCTGACGACGGCCATCCGCTTGCCGCGTCTGCGCGGCCTTGGCAGGCCCTGAGAGCATGTGAAAAAACCATCCGCCTACTGCGGCCGCCTCTGGACGTCCGTGGCGGCAGCGCGCTCCGCGAATTCCGCGGTCACTAGCTCGCCAAACTCCCTTGAATTCACGTCGCGCGCTTTGCCACGAACGCCCAGAGACGCCCTCGCTACGGCGTCTGGGTTTTTTCACACGCTCTGAGAAGTTCTCGGCAGCGACCGCGCGGGGCTCAGACCGTGCGCATCGCCGCGCGCTTCACGCTGCGGATCGCCGCCACCGTCTCGGTTGTGCGCTCGACGAAATCACTGATCAGCAGGCGCTCGGCCTCGTCCCGCCGGCCCTGACGGATATGGGTCGCAATCTCGCCCGCGCAGCTGTGGAAGCGCGCATGCTGCAGCCGCAGCGACTCCAGCTCAGGCAGCTGTCCGTAGCGGGCGCGACCGTCACCGTGGATCCACTTGCCCAGCGGACAGGCGTTGTCGACGCATGCAGTGGCCGGATCGATCGGATCGCCGCGGTCGTTGAGATCATTCATCAGCCGCTGCTTCCAGCCGCGATGGCCCTTGATCATGGCCTCGAAATCGAGGCCCAGTGCGCCATCGGAGACCTGACGGCGCTCAAGGCGGAAGCGCGTCATCACCGTATTGAGCTCGTTGGCCTGGTCGTCCAGTCCGTGCGCCGCGGCCGACACTTCTTCCACCAGGGCGGCGTTCTGCTGGGTCATCTGGTCGAGTTCGTTCAAGCTCAGATTCACCTGATCGATGCCCTGGATCTGCTCGGCGGTGGCGCTGCTGATCTCCGCCACGAGCGTAGCGACCTGGCTTGCGGCCTGGACAATGCCCTCGATGGTGCGGCGCGTACCGTGCACCTGCTGGGCGCCGTGGTTGACCGCCTCGACCGATTCGCGGATCAAGCCTGAGATCTCCTTGGCCGCGGCGGCCGAGCGCTGCGCCAGCGCGCGCACCTCGCCCGCCACCACCGCGAAACCACGGCCCTGCTCGCCGGCGCGCGCCGCTTCGACGGCAGCATTCAGGGCGAGGATGTTGGTCTGGAAGGCGATACCGTCGATCACGCTGATGATGTCCGACACCTTGCGCGAAGCCGCTTCGATGTGGGTCATGGTGCGCACCAGGCCACCGACGCTGTCGCCGCCACTGCGGGCCACGTCCGCAGCTTCACGCGCCATACGATTGGCCTGCTGCGCGTTCTCTGCGGTCTGCCGCACGGTCGAGGTCAGCTCTTCCATGGAAGCGGCGGTCTCTTCGAGATTGGCTGCCGCCTGTTCGGTTCGGACTGAGAGATCGCTGTTGCCCGAGGCGATCTCGGCCGCCGCGGTGTTCATCGCCGCAACCGCTTGGCGGATGTTGCCGACCATCTCGGCAAGGCGCTCGACGCTGGTGTTGGTGTCGCGCTTCAGCTGGCCGAACAGGCCCTTGAGGTCGGCATCCACGCGCTCGCTCAGGTCACCGTCGGCGAGGCCCGCCATCACCGCCTGCACCGACTCGATCGAGCTGGACACGACGTCCATCAGCCCATTGACCGCGCGGGCGACGTCCAGAAAGCGCTCGTCATAGAGGCGATCGTCCAGGCGCACGCTCAGGTCGCCCGCCTGCGCTGCTGCCACGATGCGGCGCAGCTCGCTGTTGAAGTTGGCCGCCGCGCTGCGGTCCTGCCATTCGAGGGCAGTGCCGACGCGGATCCCGTCGGCGCCGAAGATCGGCGTCGCACTCAGGCCGAAATGCGCCTTGCCCAGCGCGATGCGCGCGGTATGGCGCTGGGTGAGGCTGGCGATCGAGCTGCGGTTCTGGCTCGGCTCCAGTCGGAAGGCATCGAAGTTCGAGCCCAGCACAGTCTGCGGATCGAAGTCAGGCAGGCGCTTGCGGAGCTCCTCGCGCGCCGCCGTCAGCATCGTCCGCACCGACGGGTTGAGGTAGACGATCCGTTCATCGGCGTCGGCAATCATCACGCCGATGCTGGCCGAGTCGAGCGCCATGCGCACGCGCAGGTTCTCGGCGGCCAGCGTTCTTTCCTGCGCGATGCGCGACTTCAGTTCGTCCTGCATGACGCCCAGCGAGTGGATCAAGCGCCCGAACTCATCGCTGCTGCGCGAACGGATCGGCGTGTCGAGCTCCATCCGCGCGATGCGCGCTGCGGCCTGTTCCGCGTAGGCGATCGGCTTGACCAGGGCACGCGTGCTGGGAATCGCAAAGAGCAGGGCGACCACTGCCGCCACCGCGCCGGCGATCAGCACCAGCGTCAGCAGCTGCTTGGACGCCGCGAAAGCGCTTGCCGTCTCGAACTGTGCGACCAGGGCCCAGGTGAGTCCGGGCCCGACGCGCACCGGCGCGGCGCGGGTCAACGCGGGCTTCTCGCGCATCGACGCGCTGCTGGCTTCCAGGCTCTCACCGGCGAACACCGGCCGGTAGTCAGCCACATCAAGCGTGGGAGCCGCGCCGCCGCTCGCAAAGGCCTTGGCGACGCTGAAGGCCTCGGGCGCCAGGATCGAGTCGGAGCGCGGATGCCCATCCGCAGCCAGCAGAAAGATGTCTTTGCCTTCGGTCACACCGATCGGGTCGGAGGCGATGGCGTTGATGCGATCGATGCTGATCTGCACGATCAGCGCTCCCGCGCGCTCGCCGGCCAGATCGATGGGCGCCGCGATGAACATCGCGGCCGCCTCGTAGCTGGGCGTGTAGCGCGCGTAGTCCTCGATGTGCAGGGCGCCCTCACCGCTCGAACGCATGGCGCCAGCGAACGCGCGGCCGAGGCCGGTGGCAGCAAACTCGCCGCCGGCAAGATCGGTGGCGAAATCCAGCTCCTTGAACACGCTGTAGACCAGCCGGCCCTCGCGGTCGACCAGAAAGATGTCGTAGTACTGATGGCGTTTGAGGTGGCTGCGGTAGCTGGGGTGGAAGCGCTGGTGCGCCTCGCTGTAGAGCCCTTCGAAGGGCGGCTGGATCAGGCTGTCCTTCTCGCCCAGCGGCGCCGCGTTGTTGGCGATGAAGTGGTACTGCAGCGCACGCGCTACAGGCTCCAGGTTCTGCACGAAGCTGGCGCCGGATTTCCACCCGCCGCCCGTGCGCTCCCGATACAGCCCGCCGAACTGTTCGTCGACAAAGCGTCCGAGCACGGCGTCCTGGCCTTCGACCTCGGGCACCGTTGCGAAACCATCCCTGAACTCGACCAGCGCGCGTCGGCTCATCTCGCTCTCGGCGAGGCTCAGTACATCCTCGCGTACGCGTTCGAAATAGGCCTCAAGCGCGGCGGCACGCAGACTGGTATGGCTCAGCATCGCTTGCCGTGCCGCGATCTCGAGTTGATCTCGGGCGTTCATGAAGGCGAACGCCCCGAGGCCCACCATCGGCAGCAGGGCTAGCCCAATAATCAAGAGCCGAAGTTTGAGCTGCACGCTCGCATTGCGCATACACGTCATCTCCAGAACGCGCGCTCTTCGGTAAGGCACGCCTTCGTTCCCGGAAAGGTCACGCGGCGAACGCTCCGTTCACGCACAGCGCACGCGTGCAACCTCGCCATGGCACACCACCATGACTTCGGGCACAGGCAAGTGCACGCGCCGTGCCAGTGGCTCGCGCGATTGGCTCGCAGCGTGGAATTCGCAGCCGCGCTTGGCTTTCGCCCACCACTTGACTAGGCAAGCTCCGGGCGCGGCGTCAGATCACTGACACAAATCTGCAATCGGTTGCAGCTCGACCCGCGGTTGAGGGCCTGCCGCGACGAAATTCCGCCGTGGATGAGGCCTTCACGAAGACAGCGTGGCGAGGCCGGACCGCTACGGGCTTGATCCCTCCCGGTAGACGGAGAGGCAGCACGGAAACCCGTGAACAGTTCGCTGCAGCGCAGCACGCATCGGCGTTCCGACCGACCGCGCGCTGGCAACGAGAGTAAGGGCACACTCGCGGATCGCATCTACGATGGACTGGATCCGTGCTGCCTCAAGCCGGCGTACAGGCGCGCAGTGCGGGCGAGTCGATCCTGACGCCTGGGCGAGAGCTCGGCAGAGCGCCGACGGGAGCGCGCGCGGAATGACATGAAGTCCGTTCGGCCAGCCGATTGCCGCAGCGCCCACGCCGCGCTGCAGCGGCCAACCGACTCCGGCGCCGACCGCAGCAGCGGGAACCTTGGAATTCGCTCTCAGCAGCCCTGCTCGCGCAGTGTCAGTCGCACCTGCTGATGGGTGGCCTGCACCGCCTGCGAGGGCGCGGGGGTAAGGAGGCTCACCATGTAGACCAGCACGGTCGAGACGATCACACCCGGCACCATTTCGTAGAGCGCGCTGCCGGTCTGCTTCCACAGCACCACGGTGAGCGCGCCGCCGAGCATGCCGGCCAGCGCGCCGCCAAAGTTCATGCGCTGCCAGTACAGCGAGATCAGCACCACCGGGCCGAACGCAGCGCCGAAGCCGGCCCAGGCGTATGCGACAAGGCCGAGCACGCGGCTCTCCGGATCGCGGGCGATCCACAGCGCCAGCAGCGCCACCAGCAGCACGGTGAGGCGGCCCACCCAGACCAGTTCGCGCTGTCCGGCGCGCGGCCGCAGCAGGCCGCGGTAGAAGTCCTCGGTCAGCGCGCTGGAGCAGACCAGCAGCTGGGCCGAGAGCGTGCTCATGATCGCGGCGAGAATGGCCGAGAGCAGCACGCCGGCGATCCACGGATTGAACAGCAGCTCGGACAGCACGATGAACACGCGCTCGGGGTTGGCGTTCACCGCTGCGGCCTGTTCGGGATGCGCAGCGAAATAGGCGATGCCGAAGAAGCCGGTGGCCATCGCACCGAACAGGCACAGCACCATCCAGACCATGCCGATGCGCCGCGCACGCGGAATGGTGGCGAGGCTGTCGGCCGCCATGAAGCGCGACAGGATGTGCGGCTGGCCGAAGTAGCCAAGCCCCCAGGCTACCGCCGAGATCACGGCGACCAGGCCGCCCGCGCCGATCCATTCGAGGCGCTTCGGATCCAGCTGCTCGATCAGGACCAGCGAGTCGCCGATGCCGCCGCTGCTGACGATCACCACGCTCGGCACCAGCAGCAGGGCGAAGATCATCAGGGTGGCCTGCACGGTGTCGGTCCAGCTCACCGCAAGGAAGCCGCCGATCAGGGTGTAGGCGATGGTGGCGGCCGCGCCCCACCACAGCGCCTGCGCGTACGGCAGGCCGAACATGCTCTCGAACAGGCGCGCACCGGCGACCACGCCGGAGGCGCAGTAGATGGCGAAGAACACCAGGATCACCAGGGCCGACAGCACCCGCAGCACGCGCCGCGAATCCTCGAAGCGGTGGGTGAAGTAGTCCGGCAGGGTGAGCGCGTTGCGGGTGCGCTCGGTGTAGACGCGCAGGGGCCCGGCGACGTACTTCCAGTTGCACCAGGCGCCTACGATCAGGCCAATCGCGATCCAGGCCTCGGACACGCCGGTCAGGTAGAGCGCGCCGGGCAGGCCCATCATCAGCCAGCCGCTCATGTCCGAGGCGCCTGCCGCGAGTGCGGTGACATAGCTGCCCAGCGAGCGTCCGCCGAGGATGTAGTCATCAAGGCTGTGAGTGCGGCGATAGGCCCACAGGCCGATGCCAACCATCAGCAGGAGATAGGCAGCGAAGGTGACGAGCAGCGGCGTGCTTGCGGTCATGCGTGTTCCCCCAAGGGTGTTGGCGCGGATCGTACGCGCACGATGGCTTGCGTAGACCTGCAGGAAGACCCTCTGTCTTCGCGCGAACACTCAAATGCAAGTGACACCACAGGGCACCCAAGGCGGGGCGATACGCTACCCGGCCGTCTTCGCATGAGCCGAAGGATCTGAGGTGCGGTGATCCGTGTATCCGCGAAGGCCATGCCGATGCAGTGCACCGGAATGCAAACGCTGGCGGACTGCCGCGGGCATCGCCGCTCCTGTCCGCGGCGATGCCCGCGTCGCTAGCCGATTCAGGCGCTGCCAGAAGGATTGCGCACGGTGATGGTGTCGAGGCCGCTGCCGCGTGAGCCGCCCTCCACCCGCCAGAGCTTCCAGGCAAAGAACAGCCCGAGCGCGCAGAGTGCGCTGTAGAACCACATGCTGCCGGCGTAGCCCGCGGGGTTGTCGGGGCCCGCGCCCCCGCGATCGTTGAGGAAACCCACCACTGGCGGCACCGCCGCCCAGCCGAGCTGCTGGCACAGGGTCATCATCGCGTAGGCCGAGCCCAACCTGCGTTGGTCGACGATGTAGGCCACCGAGGGCCACATGACCGCCGGGATCAGCGAGAACACGCCGCCCAGCACCAGCATCACGACGAGCAGGGTCAGCGGCACCTCGCCGCTGCCGATGAAGGGGATGGCGATCCCCACCGCCGGCCCCGGCGGCAGGTAGGTCACGGCGAGGAACAGCGGCAGCATCACCAGACTTCCGGCCACCATGAACAGCGAACGTCGCCCCACCCGATCGACCCAGAGGCCGAACAGCGGCGTCGCGAAGATCGCTGCCACCGGCAGCAGGCTGCTGAGCAGGCCGGCGGCCTCGCGCTCGAGTCCGTGGGCCTGCTGGAAGTAGTCGATGGCGAAGGTGCGGAACGGAAACACCGTCGAGTAGAACACCACGCAGAGCGCGACGATGAACCAGTAGCTGCGGCCGAAGGCGAACAGCCGCTTGAAGTCGAGCCGCTCGCTGTCACCGCCGGGGCCCAGATCGATCCGCCCTTCGGCGCGCTTCTCCAGCATCCAGTACAGCATCGCTGCGGCCACCGACACACCGGCGACGCCGGTCGCCAGCCACAGCGGGTCCTGCCAGTTGGCGTACAGCGGCGCGGCGAAGCCGGTCGACCAGTCCGCCGAGGCAGACCCCAGCCGAGAGATCGACAGGTTCATGCCGAAAGCCAGGCTGAGCTCCTTGCCCTTGAACCACTTGGCCAGCACGGTGGTGGCGGCGACGATCAGCGGTTCTGCGCCGAGGCCCAGCACGAAGCGCCCAGCGAGGATCATCTCGAAGTGCGGCGTGAGCGCAGTGAGCGCGCCGCCGGCCAGACACACCAGGGCGAACACGGTGATCGCGACCTTGGTGCCGAAGCGATCGATGATCACGCCGCCAGCCAGCAGCACGAGGATCGCCGCCCAGTTGTAGGCCGAAGACAGCATGCCGATCTGCTGGTAGCTGAAACCCAGCTGGTTGCGCATGAGGTCGATGACCGGGCCCAGCGCGTCGTACAGGTAATAGTTGCCGAACATCGCCAGGCTGACGAACAGCAGCACCGACCAGCGCTGGAAAGGCGTGGGGCGGGGCAATGCGGAATACGTGTACGAGGTCATGGTCGGGCAGCTGTCCGGGCGCGTGGGCCTGCACTCTAACCGCTGGCGATACGCTCACAAACCCGCTGCAGACGATCCGCCGCCGCGGGTTAGCATGCGGGCCCTCGCCGCAGCCCCGTACACGCTCATGACCACGCGTTTCCGAGTCCCCGACACCCTCGTCCTGCTGTTCCTGATCATGGTGCTGGCCCTGGTCGCCACCTGGGTGCTGCCGCAGGGGAGTTTCCAGACGGCGCCCAACGAACAGGGCCGGATGATGGTGGTGCCGGGCACCTACACCGAGCACGCCGAGCGGGTGTGGCTGTCGCCGGTCAGCCTGTTCACCGCGATCCCGCGCTCGCTGGCGTTTGCGCAGGACATCATCTTCTTCCTGCTGATCGTCGGTGGCGCGATCTCAGTGCTGCGCGCCACCGGCATGATCGACGCGGTGCTGGGCCGCCTGCTGCAGTGGATCGGCCATTCGCCCGCCCTGCTCATCATCTTCGGTACCGGCATCTTCGCGGCGGGCTCGGCCAGCCTGGGTGTCTCGACCGAGTACATCCCCTTCGCGCTGGTGCTGGTGTCGCTGTGCGCGGCCATGCGACTGGACGCGATGACCGCGATGGGCGTGATGATCTGCGGCTACGGCGTCGGCTACGGCATCGCTTGGACCAACCCCTACACGGTGATGGTGGCGCAGGACATCGCCGAGCTGCCGCTCACCTCGGGCTGGGAATACCGGCTCGCCCTGTTCGTGCCGTTTGTGGCGGTCACCGCCCATCACGTCTGGCGCTATGCCAGCCGCGTCAAGGCCGACCCGCAGGCCAGCCTGCTGGCGGACATCCAGGACGATCGCCATCGCGCCGTCCAGGACTATCCGCCGCTCGACGGCCGTCGTCTCGCCGTGCTCGGCATCACCGTACTCGCGCTGGTTGCGATGGTCTGGGGCATCGCGCGATACCGCTGGTACCTGACCGAGCTTGGCGCGATCTGGCTGGGCGTAGCCCTGCTGGCGGGGCTAATCGGTGGCCTCGGCGCCGATGGCACCGCCAAGCGCTTCGGCGCGGGCGCCGCCGAACTCGCGATCGTCGCCCTGCTGGTGGGCTTCGCGCGTTCGATCGCGATGATCCTCGAAGACGGCCAGGTGCTGCACACCATCGTGCATGCGGCTTCGATTCCGCTGAGCCAGGTCGGCCCCGAGCTGTCCGCAGTGGGCATGCTGCTGATGCAAACGGGAATGAACTTCTTCATCCCCTCGGGCTCGGGACAGGCCTTCGCCACCATGCCGATCATGGCGCCCTTGGCGGACGTCGTCGGCATCGAGCGCCAGGTCGCGGTGCTGGCCTTCCAGTTCGGCGACGGCCTGTCGAACATCATCGTGCCGACGAATATCGTGCTGATGGCCATCCTCGGCGTCGTCGGGATTCCCTACGACCGCTGGTTCCGCTTCGTCTGGCCGCTGATGCTGAAACTGCTGCTGCTGGCCGCGCTTGCGCTGGTGGGCGCGGTGATGTTCGGTTACCAGTGAGCCGGTGGCACTCCGCAGCCTGATGCTGCGCGGCAGGCCGGGCGCTGCACACGGCCCGGGCCCGCCGCGCAGCTCGGTGCCTACTTGACCCCGTGCATCAGGCGGTTGATCAAGGGGGCGATCAGGAACAGCAGCACGCCGGCACCCAGCAGCGCCCAGAAGCCGAAGGTGTAGCCCGCCAGCGCGGAATCGGTGGTCATGCCGCCTTCGCCGCTGACGCTGGAAGCGAAGATGCCCGACAGGTTGTTGCCAATCGCGATCGACAGGAACCAGCCGCCCATCGCCAGGCCGGTCAGCTTGGCCGGGGCGAGCTTGGTGGTCATGGACAGACCGATCGGCGACAGGCACAGCTCGCCCACTGACTGAATGACGTAGACCATGAACAGGGTCCAGAACGGGATCTTCAGCGTTTCCGGATCGACCAGGCTGGAGAGGGCGAACATCAGCAGCAGGAAGGCCAGGCCGTTGAAGATCAGGCCCAGGCCGAACTTGCGAGGGATCGACGGATTGGCGCGGCCCATCGCAACCCACAACCAGGCCATGACGGGTGCCAGAGTGATGATCGCGATCGAGTTCACCGACTGGAACCAGCCCACCGGGAAGATCCAGCCCCCGAAGTCGCGCTCAACGATGTTCTGTGCGAGAAAGTTGAAGGAGCTGCCGGCCTGTTCGAAGAACATCCAGAACAGCACGTTGAAGCCGAAGATGATCAGCATCGCGATCACCATGTCACGCTGCACCTTGCCCTCGCGGATGCCCTCGGCCAGCAGCATGATCGCCGGCGCCACGAACAGCGCGATCAGGATCCAGTTCAACACGCTGGCGCCGATGGTCAGCAGCCAGAAGTACACCGGGATCGCGACCACGCAACCCACGATCACCATGGCCACGCGGCCCAAGCCTTGCGAATTGGCCGGTGCTTCGCCGATGCCTTTCAACTGGGCGCGGCCAAACCAGAACCACAGAAGACTGAGCAGCATGCCGATGCCGGCGGCGATGAAGACGACCTTGTAGGCCGGCAGTTCAGGGGTGCCGCCGAACATGCGCTCGGCCAGCCAGCCGGTCAGTATCGGCGCGATGAAGGCGCCGAGGTTGATGCCCATGTAGAAGATCGTGAAGCCCGAATCGCGACGCCCGTCGCCGGTGGCGTAGAGCTTGCCCACCATGGTCGAGATGATCGGCTTGAACAGTCCGTTGCCCACGATGATCGTGGCGAGGCCCAGTTTGAGCATGGTCTCGCTGGGCACCATGATCAAAAACAGGCCCGCCGCCATGAAGGCGGCGCCGATCAGGATGGATCGCTGGTAGCCGATCAGCTTGTCGGCGACGTAGCCGCCGAAGATGGCCGCGGCATAGACCAGGGCGAGGTAGGCGCCGTACAGCTCGCTGGCCGGGGATTCACCCTTGGCGTCGCCGCTGTAGAACTGGGCCACGATGTACAGCACCAGCGCCCAGCGCATGCCGTAGAAGGCGAAGCGCTCCCAGAACTCCGACATGAAGAGCATCCACAAGGGGCGGGGATGCCCCATGAGCTGCGGAAATTCGGGTACAGCCTCGGAGCGAGACGATGCGGACATTCAATTCCCCTGTGGGCGTGGCGAGTGTGCTTGACACGGCTTCAATGTGCCTGCGGAGCGCAGCAGCGAACGCAAGCAGCCGCGAAGCTTCGGCCCTCCCCCGGAGTGATGTCAAATCTGCGTGAGGATATTCACGCGCGGGTAGTGCCTTTGGCTCAGCCCCCCGACTTCAGCCAGCGCGCGTCTTCGAAGCTGGCCACCCACTGCGGCCGGTAGGCCACCATCAGCGCCAGCGCGCCACCGGTGAGGAATGCCTCGCCGAAGACCATCAGCGGCGCCGAGATGACATAGCCCATGGCCGCATCGCGCGCCGCACCTTCGATCAGCGCCGCCGTGACCGCGGCCTTGAACAACTGGCCGACCAGCACGGCCGCACCGGCGCCGAAGAAGGCGATCAGGAACACGTAGACGAAGGGATTGCCGGCGAAGCGGCGCTCGACCTGCGCGCGCACGAGGTGCAGGCACAGCACCGGGATCAAGCCGCAGGCGAGGACATCCGGCCCGAAACCAAGCCACACGCCGGCGGGCGACAGCGCTGCACACAGCGAGGCCAAGGCCATCACCCACAGCGCGAATGCGGTGCCGAACATCAGGCAGGCAACGCCGGCCCCGAGGAAATGCAGGTGCAGTCCGGGAATGCGGTCGAACACCGCGAAGCGCAGCGCGCACACCGCGAGGACGGCGACGAACAGCACGCGCTGGGCCTCGCTGTCGCCGCGCAGCTTGAACCAGGGCAGCTGGCGCGCGGCGAGCACGAGCGCCACAAACGACAGCCCCCACGCGGCGACGTGAAAGAACGTCGGCAGCGTGGGGGCGGTCATGGGCCCGATGTTGGAGGGCTCGATGATGAGGGCTCGTGCCCAGCGTATCGGTGCGACTACGGCGTGGCGCCTGCCGCAGCGGGAGCGATGTACTCGTAGGTGGCGCCCAAGCCCAGCGGCAGACCCAAGGCCCAGTAGCCCAGCAGGAACGAGGTCCACACCAGCAGCAGGGTGACGGAGTACGGCAGCATCAGCGCGACCAGGGTGCCGATGCCCGCCGACTTCACGTAGCGCTGGCAGAACACCACGATCAGCGGGAAATAGGGCAAGAGGGGCGTGATGATGTTGGTCGAGCTGTCGCCGACGCGATACGCCGCCTGGGTCAGGTCGGGCGACACGCCCAGCTTCATCAGCATCGGCACCATGATCGAGCCGATCAGCGCCCACTTGGCCGACGCCGAGCCGATCAGCAGGTTCACGGTCGCGGTCAGGAAGATGATGCCGACCAGGGTCAGCCCGACGGGAAGCCCCAGCGACTCCAGCTGGTTCGCGCCCTTGAGCGCCAGCAGCACGCCGATGTTCGAGGCGTTGAAGGCGTAGATGAAGAGCGCGCAGAAGAACGCCATCACGATGTAGTAGCCCATGCCGCCCATCGCCTTGCTCATGCCGGCCACGATGTCGCGGTGGGTCTTCACGCTACCGGTCACGTAGCCGTAGACCACGCCCGGCACCAGGAACAGGATGAAGATCAAGGGCACGATCGAGCGCATCAGCGGCGCGGTGTTGTGCACGAGCGGGTGCACGCCGTCCGGCACCTGAGCCGCCGGCGCCGCCCAGGGCGTGGTCTCCGGCAGCACCGTCAGGATCAACAGGACGATGGCCGCGACCATGGCGCCCAGCGCCGCTTTCAGGCCGCGCACCTCCTCGGGCTTCAGCGCGTCCAGCTTCGGCATCTGCTCGGGGTCACCGTCGACCACCGTGCCGCGCTGGAGACGCGGCTCGATCACCTTGTCGGTGAGGAACCAGCCGACCAACATGATCAGAAAGGCCGAGGCGGTCGTGAAGAAGTAATTGTTCAGCGAGTTGACCTGCACGGACGGATCGAGCAGCTGGGCGGCGGTCTGGGTCAGGCCCGACAGCAGCGGGTCGAGGCTTGAGGGCACGAAGGTCGCTGAGAAGCCGCCGGAGACGCCCGCGAAGGCGGCGGCGATGCCGGCCAGCGGATGCCTGCCCGCGGCGTAGAAGATCACCGCGCCGAGCGGAATCACCAGCACGTAGCCGGCATCGACCGCGACGTGGCTGAGAATGCCCACGCCGATAAGCGCCGGCGTCAGCAGCATGCGCGGCGTGATCGACAGCATGGAGCGCAACGCAGCATTGATGAACCCGGTGTGCTCGGCCACGCCCAAGCCCAGCATCGCCACCAGCACCACGCCCAGCGGCGCGAAGTTGACGAAGGTGGTGACCACATTGGATGTGAATTCGGTCAGCGAAGTGCCGGCGAGCAGGCTGACGATCTTCACAGGCTGGCCGCTGCGCGGATCGATCTCGCTGAAGCTCACGCCCGACAGCAGCCAGCTCACCCCCCACACCACGAACATCAGCAGCAGGAACAGCACTGCCGGATCGGGCAGCTTGTTGCCGACGCGTTCGACGACGTCGAGCGCGCGTGCAAGCGCCCCGCGCGGGGCTTGAAGCTCAGGGGTTTGGGACATTCGGGTCTCCTCGGGTGTCAAGCGGATCAATGCGTTCGGATCAACGCCCCAGCACGGTGCGCACATCCAGCAGTTCGGGGAAGAAGGTCAGCTCCAGCGCCTGCTTCAGAAAGCCCACGCCCGAGCTGCCGCCGGTGCCGCGACGGTAGCCGATGATGCGTTCCACCGTCTTCATGTGGCGGAAGCGCCAGAGCTGGAAGCTCTCCTCGACGTCGACCAGCTGCTCGCACAGGGCGTAGGCCGCCCAGTGCGTGTCGGTGTCCTCGTAGATGCGCTTGAACACCGGGATCAAGCCGGGGTCACGGGTGTGGGTCTGGCGGAAGTCGCGCTCCACGCAGGAGGCCGGCACCGCGTGACCGCAGCGCGCCAGGTGGCGCAGAAACTCGTCGTACAGGCTGGGGGCAGCCAGCGCTACCGAAAGCTCGGCGCGGATCGCCGGCGCATGCTCGAACACGTCGAGCATCTCGGCGTTCTTGTTGCCGAGCATGAATTCGATCAGCCGGTACTGATGCGACTGGAAACCCGAGGACGGGCCGAGGTCGTCGCGGAAACCGAGGTACTCCGAAGGCGTGAGCGTCTCCAGCACCGACCACTGCTCGAACAGCTGGCGCTGCACCTGTTTGACCCGCGCCAGGATCTTCTGCACCGGCCCCAGCTCATCGCGCTGCAGATGGGCGATAGCGAGACGCAGCTCGTGGATGACCAGCTTCATCCACAGCTCGGAGACCTGGTGCTGGATGATGAAGAGCAGCTCGTCGTGGTTGCCGGCCTGCGACACCGGCTGCTGCGCCGACAGCAGAGCGTCCAGCTGCAGATAGCCGCCATAGCTCAGGCGATCTTTAAGGTCGCGGGTGATCCCGGGCTCCAGCGCGCGCTGGTTCGTTTCAGTGCTCAAGTGAGGCCTCCCCGGCCGCGGCTGCGCCTGCCGTGGCGCGCCAAGGGGCGCAACCATACCTCAGGGCGCGCCCCTGCCGCAGACGAAGGTTCTTGCGCCAAGCCGGCCGAATCGCGCGTCAGGCTTGCGTGAAGCGACAGTTCCGCAGCGTTTTGCGGCAGTGCACCTTGCCCGCGGCGCAGCAAAATCGTTTCCTGTGCAACTTCTTTCGCCCCTGCATGGACGCCGCACGCGCATGAGCACCGTCGCGCAGTTTTCCATCGAGCACCTGCAGTTCCTCGACTTCGAGGGACGCGAGGTGGCCCCGCTTCCGGACTTTGTCGGCGACGGCCGGCCGGTGCTGGAGCTGTTCAAGCAGATGCTGCGCGTGCGCAGCTTCGACACCAAGGCCGTGGCCCTGCAGCGCACCGGCAAGCTTGGCACCTATGCCAGCTGCCTCGGCCACGAGGCCGCGCATGTCGGCGTCGGCGCGGCCATGCGCCAGGAGGACGTGTTCGCGCCCTCCTACCGCGAGTACGGCGCGCAGTTCATGCGCGGCGTGCGCCCGCGCGACGTGCTGATGTACTGGGGTGGCGACGAGCGCGGCAACGACTTCGCCGGGCCGAAGCACGACTACCCCTGGTGCGTGCCGATCGGCACCCAGTGCCTGCACGCGGCCGGCGCGGCGCTGGCCTTCAAGCTGCGCGGCGAGGCGCGCGTGGCGGTGGCCTGCGTGGGCGACGGCGGCAGCTCGAAATCCGACACCTACGCGGCGATCAATTCGGCCGGCGCCTATGGCCTGCCCTTCGTGCTGTGCATCGTCAACAACCAGTGGGCGATCTCAGTGCCGCGCTCGGCCCAGACCGGCGCGCAGACGCTGGCGCAGAAGGGCCTCGCTGGCGGCCTGTACAGCCTGCAGGTCGACGGCAACGACGTCATCGCCGTCTACGAGGCCGTACGCCGCGCCCTCGAACGCGCGCGCAGCGGCGAAGGCGGCACGGTGCTCGAACTGGTCACCTACCGCCTGTCCGACCACACCACCGCCGACGACGCGCGGCGCTACCGCGGCGAGGACGAGGTCAAGGCCGGCTGGGCGCGCGAGCCCTTCCTGCGCCTGCGCAGCTGGCTCACCGCAAAGGGCCTGTGGGACGACGCGCAGGAAGCCGAGTGGAAGCGCGTCTGCGACGCCGAGGTCGACGTCGAAGTCAACGCCTATCTCGAAACCCGCAGCCAGCCGGTGGAAGCCATGTTCGACTACCTCTACGCCGAACTGCCGGCCGATCTTGTTGACCAGCGCGAGGACGCGCTGAGCTGGGAGGGCCGCGGCCGATGAGCAGCAATGCGATCACTCTGATCGAAGCGATCACCCAGGCCCTGGCCTACGAGATCCAGCACGATCCGAGCGTGCTGGTGCTGGGCGAGGACGTCGGCGTCAACGGCGGCGTGTTCCGCGCCACCGCCGGCCTGCAGCAGCGCTTCGGCGCCGACAAGGTGCTGGACACGCCGCTGGATGAAACCACCATCGCCGGCCTGACCGTCGGCCTGGCCACGCAGGGAATGAAGCCGGTCGCCGAAGTGCAGTTCGACGGCTTCGTCTACCCCATGCTCGACCACCTGATCTGCCACGCCGCGCGCTTCCGCAACCGCACGCGCGGGCGCCTGCACTGTCCGATGGTGCTGCGCGTGCCCTGGGGCGGCGGTATTCGCGCGCCGGAGCACCACAGCGAAGCGAACGAGTCGATGTTCACCAACGTACCGGGCCTGCGCGTGGTGATGCCGAGCAGCCCGCAGCGCGCTTACGGTCTGCTGCTGGCGGCGATCCGCGACCCGGATCCGGTCATCTATTTGGAGCCCAAGCGCATCTACCGCCAGTACAAGGAGGAGGTGCCCGACGACGGCGAGGCCCTGCCGCTGGATGTCTGCTTCGTGCTGCATGATGGCTCCGACATCACCCTGGTGAGCTGGGGCGCGCAGGTCAAGGAAACGCTGGAGGCGGCCGAAGCGCTGGCGCGCGAGGGCATCAGCGCCGAGGTGATCGACGTCGCCACGCTCAAGCCGCTCGACTTCGACACCATCGCCGAATCGGTGGCCAAGACCGGCCGCTGCGTGATCGTGCACGAGGCCGCGAAAACCGCCGGCTTCGGCGCCGAGATCGCGGCGCGTCTGGCCGAACAGTCGATGTTCGATCTCAAGGCCCCGGTCGAGCGCGTGACCGGCTACGACACCCACATCCCACTCTTCCGGCTGGAGATGAAGTTCCTGCCGAGCGTGGACAAGATTCTCGCCGCCGCGCGCAGGGCGATGCAGTACGGCTGATCGCTGCAGCACGGAGGATCGCTGCAGTGATGCGCCGCTAGCCTTGCGCTGTGAACACACCGCGCAAAGCGGGCGTCGCAAGCGCAACGCTCGCTACACCACGAGCCCCTCTCCCCTCGCGGGAGAGGGGTTGGGGAGAGGGGGACAACACTCGCGACAAGCGTTCCACCCCTCTCCCCCAGCCCCTCTCCGTCAAGGGGAGAGGGGAGGAACGCAGGATGAAGCGCCGCTGCACCCGCAACGCTCGCCTCAGCACAAGCCCCTCTCCCCTCGCGGGAGAGGGGTCGGGGAGAGGGGGACAACACTCGCGACAAGCGTTCCACCCCTCTCCCCCAGCCCCTCTCCCTCAAGGGGAGAGGGGAGCACCTTTCGCAGGATTCGAAGGGCGGGATCGATCACCGCTTCGGAGCCAAACACCAATGCACGACGCGCGGCGCGCGCTGGAGTCCGCAATGAGTTCGAACAAATCCTTCCACCTCCCCGACCTCGGCGAGGGCCTGCCCGACGCCACCATCGTCGAGTGGTTCGTCAAGGTCGGCGACGTCGTCAAGCTCGATGAGCCGCTGGTGTCGATGGAAACCGCGAAGGCCGTGGTCGAGGTGCCGGCGCCCTGCTCGGGCACGGTGCTGAAGCTGGCCGGCGGGCCGGGCGATGTCATCAACACCGGCGCGGTGCTGGCCGAGTTCCAGATCGATCCCAGCATGCCGCAGCGTGCGGATGCGCAGGACACCGGGCACGGGCATCACCACGCGCCCGCTTCGCCATCGGCTTCCGCTGCAAGCTCAGCGCCGGCCAGCTCCACTGCCGCTGCGGATGCGGGCTCCGCGAGCGCCGCGCCCGCTGCCGCAGCGAACAACGCCTCGCCTGCCAAGGCAGAGCGCGCCGACGCCGGCACCGTGGTCGGCGCCATGCAGGTCAGCGACCAGGTGCGCAGCGAGGCGGCGGTCAGCGTCGGCGGCGTGCGCGCCATGCCGGCGGTGCGCGCGCTGGCAAAGAAGCTTGGCGTCGACTTGAGTCGCGTGCGCGCCACCGGGCCCGAAGGCGTCGTCTCGATGGACGACGTCAAGCGCGCCGCGGCCGAGGGCAGTGCGCCGGCGTCCGCGCGCTCGAACGCTCCGGCTTCGCTCCCCTCTCCCAGTGGGAGAGGGGCTAGGGGAGAGGGTCCGGGTCTCGCACCGCAGTCGGCCACCGCCCAGGTACAGCCCCAGCCTGCTGCGACCCGCACGCCCTTGTCCGCCTCCGGCAAGCCCATGGCCACGCGCCCGCCTGCCGCGAGCGCTGCCACCGGCCAGCCCGAGCAGCTGAAGGGCGTGCGCCGCAACATGGCGCGAGTGATGGCGGCCGCGCACGCGCAGGTGGTGCCGACCACGCTCACCGACGACGCCGATATCCACGCCTGGACACCCGGCAACGACATCACCGTGCGCCTGATCCGCGCCATTGTCCGCGCCTGCAAGACGGTGCCGGCGCTGAACGCCTGGTTCGACGGCGAGAACCTCACGCGCACCCTGCATCCGCACGTCGACATCGGCATCGCCGTCGACACCGACGACGGCCTGTTCGTGCCGGCGCTGCGCAATGCCGACGTGCTGGATGCAGCCGGCATCCGCCAGTCGGTGGACCGTCTGCGTGCGCAGGTGATGGACCGCAGCATTCCCTCGTCCGAGCTGGCTGGCTACACCATCTCGCTCAGCAACTTCGGCATGTTCGCTGGCAAGTACGCGACCCCGGTGACTGTGCCGCCCTGTGTGGCGATCCTGGCTGCCGGCCGCGGTCGCCATCAGCTTGTGCCGGTGATGGGCGGCATTGAAACCCACCGGATCATTCCGCTCAGCCTGACCTTTGATCACCGCGCTGCCACCGGCGGCGAAGCCGCGCGCTTCCTGCGCGCGGTGCTGGATGATCTGGCGCTGCCGGGCTGAGCCGGGATTCGGGATTCGGGATTCGGGATTCGGGATTCGGGGAAAGCGTGGCGGCTTCTGCACCCGCTGCAAGTCGATACTCCCCCCTGTAGGAGCCTGCTCGCAGGCGACCGCAGCCAGCGCCCTCGTCCAGACGCTGACGCTGCGAGCTGGCTCGCTCTCACCGCGGCCAAGAGTTCGAAGGCATCTCGTCAAGGCCAAGCTGCGCGGAATCTGCGGCCCGCGCTTGCCTGGAGACTCTCAGCCACGCCCGCGGCCCGGGCTCGCCCTGTACGCCCTCTGCGAAGGCCCAGCGGCGCCCGTGCGGGCTGTGCCGCGACTAGCGAAGCAGCGGCGAGTCCAGCACCTCGGACGGTTCGCCGACGACCTTCTCGAAGGCCTCGCGCAGCTCTTCGAGGCTGACCCGGCCGCGGCCCACCAGCAGACGCGAGACATCGTCGATGTCGCGACGATCGTCGGTGAGGCGCTGCACTTCGCGGTCGAGGTCGACGAACAGGGCGACTGCGCGCGCCGTACGCGGGCCGCGGCTGCGATTGGACTTCAGCGTCTCGACGCGGCGACCGTGGCTGCGCATCCAATCAAAGGCTTTCTGCGCGCGGGCCTCGTTCAGCAGGCCCACGCGACGCATCATCTCGATCGAATAGAACTCGGCGAAGCCCTCGGCAATCCAGTCGTCGCCGGCGGCGCCGCGGACTCGCGAGATCACGTGCACCATCTCGTGCACCAGGGTGCTGGTGCCGTTCTCGCTGATCAGCGGACGGTCGGAATGCAGGTACAGCGAGCGGGGCCCGGACAACCCGCCGCGCCACATCGGATCGCCGGCGCCAACAATCAGCACCTTGTCAGGCAGCGCGCCGAAGGCGTCTTCCATCTCGCCGGCCACCAGGTTGAGGAAGGCCAGATACTCGTTGCGGCGCATCGGATCGCCCTTCGGCGCGGCCACCGCGGCCTCCATGTCGCCGATGAAGTCGCGGCGGATGCCGATGTCGCCAGCGATCATCCAGCCCACCGGGCGCTGGAAGCGGCGGTCGTCGTCGTCGATGTCGAACACCGGCGTCTCGCCGCGCCGCTTGAAGGGGGTATCGACGCCCACCCAACCGGCAGGCAGCTCGAATCGGATCGTCGCAAGTGCGCGCGAATCGCGGGTCAGCCGCGCACGCGCCGGCGGCACCAGATGGTCGCCGCGCAGCAGCGCCCAGTCGTCGGTCATGCGCGCGTCGTAGCCGTCGTCGCGGCGCTGCTTGTTGACCTTGTAGCGCCAGCGCAGCGCGCCGCCCTTGGCGGGTGGCGTCCAGATCAGGCGATCGTCCCTGCGCTCGATCGCGCCGTCGCCGCCGAAGCCGCTGTAGCGCTCGTCCGGCATGGCGAAATCGAGCCCCCGAATGCGACCTTCACCGGGCGTGTAGTCCAGGGTCACTGCGGCCACGCCCTCATCGGGCAGAAAGGCCACGCGGTACTCGATCTCGAAGTGGCGGTCCTCGGCCAGCGCAGGCAGCGCGATGGGCAACAGGCTGAGTGCGATCAGGAGTCGACGGAGCATGGTGTGGGGACAGCAGGAGAGGGCCGCCGAAACTAGCACGGCGGCCGCCAACCGAGCCCGAACAGCCGACTACAGTTCGCCCAGGCCTTCCGCCTCGCCGCCTTCGCCCACGCGCAGCAGGCGCAGGGTGTTGGTGGCGCCGAGCTGCTCCATGTGGTCGCCGCTGGTGATCACCACGCGGTCGCCGGTGGCGAGCAGGCCCAGGCCATGCAGATGCGCGACCGCGGACCGTGCGGCCTTGCGCGGCGACAGGCCAGCGCTGTCGAAATCGATCGGGTAGACGTCGCGCATCAGGCCCATGCGCCGACGCGCGCCGGCGTGACGCGACAGCGCGTAGATCGGCACCGAGCTGCGGAAGCGCGACAGATGCCGCGCGGTGCCGCCCGATTCGGTCAGCGCGACGATGCCGCGCAGCTGGATGTGCTCGGCCAGGAACATCGCGCTCATCGCGATCGCCTGATCGACGTGCACCAGGTTGCGCGGCGCGGCCTCGAAGTCGGTGTCCATCTGGAACTGGCGCTCGGCGCCCAGACAGATGCGCTCCATCGCCTGCACGGCTTTCTCGGGGTGCGCGCCGCTCGCGGTCTCGGCCGACAGCATCACCGCATCGGTGCCGTCGATGACCGAGTTGGCCACGTCCAGCACCTCGGCGCGGGTCGGAATGGGGTTGTCGACCATCGACTGCAGCATTTGCGTGGCGGTAATCACGACGCGGCCGCGGTCCAGCGACTCGCGGATGATCTTCTTCTGCAGGCCGGGCAGCTCGGCGTCGCCGATCTCCACGCCGAGGTCACCGCGGGCCACCATCACCACGTCGCTGGCGTCGACGATTTCGCGCAGGTTCTCGATGGCTTCGGCGCGCTCGATTTTGGCCACCATCTGCGCGGTGCTGCCGGCTTCGCGCGCCAGAGCCCGCGCTTCTTCGATGTCGGCGGCCGTGCGGCAGAAGCTGACGGCGATGAAGTCCACGCCCAGCGCCGCGGCGTGCTTGATGTCGGCGCGGTCCTTCTCGGTCAGCGCGCCCAGCGACAGGCCGCCGCCAAGGCGATTCAGCCCCTTGCGGTCGGAGAGGGGGCCGTCGGTGAGCACGCGGGTGCGGATCTCGCAGCCCTCGACGGCCTCCACTTTCAACGCGATAAGACCATCGTCCAGCAGCAGGGTGTCGCCGGCGTTGACGTCCTGGACCAGGCCGAGATAGCTCACGCCAACGCGCCCGGCATCGCCCGCCGGCGCATCGGCGCGGCAGTCGAGCACGAAGGGATCGCCTGCCTTCAGCAGCACTTTGCCGGCGGCAAAGCGCTCGACGCGGATCTTGGGGCCACCGAGATCCGCCAGGATGCCGATCTCACGCCCCAGCTTGGCCGCGGCTGCGCGCACGGCGTCCGCGCGGGCGGCGTGATGCTCGGCGGTGCCGTGCGAAAAGTTCAGGCGCACCACATTGACGCCGGCCTGCAGCACGGCCTCCAGCACGCCCGGCGCATCGGTAGCAGGCCCGAGGGTGGCGAGGATCTTGGTGCGGCGAAAACCGTGTGTGCTCATGAGGGATTGGACTGGCCTGGAAGGTGCGGCGAGTGTAGCCAGCGCAAGCCGCCGCGCGCTGCCTCATCGACGAATAATCTGCAGACCACACTAAGACCAATTTTCCGCACTGCCGCAAAAACGCCGCAATTCGGCGCAACGGAGCGATCCTTTCGCAGACCACTTGGGCGCACGACCTCCAAAGCTCGACGCCTGTCCGAACGGCACGGTTTGCCGCGAGCCGCCGCATGGCAGCATCGCTGTCCGCGCATCGCCACCCTGCCTGTACATCGCCATGAGCCATCGCATCGATCTTGCTACCCACCACGGCCGAATCGGCGCGCAGCAGGCCGACCCCGCGGGCGCGCCGCGCGCGGGGCTGGTGCTGATCCAGGAGATCTTCGGCGTGAACCGGCACATCCGGGCGGTGGCCGAACAGTGGGCCGGCCTTGGCTATGCGGTGATCGCGCCGCAGCTGATCGAGTTCGTCGAGGCCGATGTCGAGCTCGACTACACACCCGAGGGCGTGGCGCGCGGTCGCCAGCTGATGAGCGAGGTCGGCTTCGACCGCTGCGTCGCCGCCTGTGCCGCCGCGGCCGATGTGCTGCGCGCACGCGGGCTCAAGGTCGGTGCGCTGGGCTTCTGTATCGGCGGCAGCATCGCCTTCCTGTGCTGCACGCGGCTGGGTCTGCCGGCGGTGAGTTACTACGGCGGACGCACCCTCGCCTTCCTGCACGAGCGCCCGCAGGCGCCGCTGCTGCTGATGTTCGGCCGGCACGACCCGCTGATCCCGCCCGCGGCCGTGCAGGCGCATCGCAGCGCCCTGCCAGGCGCGCACATCGAGCTGTTCGACGCCGGCCACGGCTTCAACTGCGAGCAGCGCGACGACTTTCATGCACCGTCCGCGGCACGCGCCCTGCAGGTGGCCGGCGACTTCCTTGCGACCCATCTGGCATGAGCGCGTCGTTCCAGCTCGACCCGAGGCTTGAGGCCGACAGCCTGCCGCTGGCCGAACTGAGCCTGTGCAGCCTGCGCCTGATGGACGACCAGCGTTTCCCCTGGCTGCTGCTGGTGCCGCGCCGGCCCGGCCTGCGCGAGGTGTTCGAGCTGCCGGCCTTCCACCAGGCCGAGCTGCTGATCGAACTGAACCACGCCGCGCGCGCGCTCGGCGCCGTCGCCCGGCCGCACAAGCTCAACCTGGGCGCGCTGGGCAATATTGTTCAGCAGCTGCACCTGCATCTCGTCGCTCGCCGGCCGGACGACGCCGCCTGGCCGGGCCCGGTCTGGGGCAGCGGGGCGCGCCAGCCGTATCCACCTGCCGCCGCACAGTCGCTGATCGCGCAGCTGCGCCAGGCCCTGCACGACACCCGCGAGTGCGCGGATGGCTGAGAAGCGCCTGAAACCCCAGTTCGAGCCGCTCGGCGAAGCCGCCCTGCTGCTGCGCTTCGGCGACACCCTGGACGCCAGCCTCAGCGCCGCCGTGCAGCAGCTGAGCGCCCTGCTCAGCCAGCAGCCCGCCGACGGCGTGCTCGACTTCGTGCCCGCCTACAGCGCGCTGGCCGTGCACTTCGACCCGCTGCGCATCGATCTCGACAGCGTCGCCGCCTGGGTGCGCGCACGCCTGCGCGAACACGACCCCGCGCAGACGCGGCCACCGCCGCGGCGGCTCGTGGAGATTCCCGTCTGCTACGGCGGCGACTACGGGCCGGATCTGGCCGAGCTGGCCGCCCACGCCGGGCTCAGCGAAAGCGAAGCCATCGAACTGCACACGCGGCCCGAGTACACCGTGGCCATGCTGGGCTTTCTGCCGGGCTTCCCCTATCTGCTCGGCATGGACCCGAAGCTCGGCATGCCGCGCCTGGCCTCGCCGCGTCCGCTGGTGCGCGCCGGCGCGGTCGGCATTGGCGGTGCGCAGACCGGCATCTACCCGCAGGAAAGCCCGGGCGGCTGGCGGCTCATCGGGCGCACGCCGGAAACCCTGTTCGACGCGCGCCGAAGTCCGCCCAGCCTGTTGAAGCCCGGCGACCGCGTGCGCTTTGTGGCGATCGCGCCGGCTGACTTCAAACGCCTGCAGCGCGAGGTCGACGCATGATCGAAGTGCTGAAGCCAGGCCTGATGACCACGGTGCAGGACCTTGGCCGCCCAGGGCAACGCGCGATCGGCGTGCCGATGGGTGGTGCACTCGACACCTTCAGCCTGCGGGCGGCCAACGCCTTGGTCGGCAATGCGGACGACGCGCCCGCGCTCGAATTCACCCTGACCGGCCCCAGTCTGCGCCTGAACCACGACGTGGTGATCGCGATCTGCGGCGGCCGCTTCGAAATCACGGTCAACGAGGTGGCCCTGCCGATGTGGCGGCCGCTGCGGCTCGGCGCCGGCAGCGAGCTGCGCATCGGCCGGGTGCAGCGCGGCGCGCGTGGCTACCTCGCCTTTGCCGGCGGCCTCGATGTGCCCAGCCTGCTGGGCGGACGCGGCTGCCTGCCGGGCTCGGGCTTCCCAGGGCTGGCCGGCCGACCGCTGCAGGAAGGCGACCGCCTGCGTCTGCGCGGCATGAGCCTGGCCGGCCGCAACTGGCCGCGCGCCGACATCGGGGTGCGCATGGCGCGCTGGTGGGCCAACCCGGCCCCCGTGCTGGAGCTCGATCAGCCCGCCGAAGCCCTGCTGCTGCCCGGCCGCGACAGCCTGGCCGAACCCGATCTGCTGCAGGACAGCACCTGGCGCGTATCGGCGCGCTCGAACCGCATGGGCCTGCGCCTGGAGGGCCCCGCGCTCACGCTTGCCGAGCCGGCATCCGGCCTGTCTGAGCCGGTCGTACCCGGCACCCTGCAGCTGCCGCCCGAAGGCGGCCCCATCCTGCTGCTGGCGGATGCGCAAACGGTGGGCGGCTACCCGCGCATCGGCCACGTCGCCCGCGCCGATCTGCCCCGTCTGGCCCAGCTCGCCCCGGGTGAGCCCCTGCGTTTCCAGCTCGCGAGCCCTGAAACGGCGATCGATCGGCTCCGGCAAATGGAACGCCATCTGCAGAAGCTGCGCTTGGCGGCGCAGCAGGTGATGGGCGAGTAGCCGAGCGACAGCGAGCACCCCTGCGGCACGCACAGCAAGACCGCGCCATGGCCAGCCGGCAAGCGTCCACGCCGACCCAGCCGGCGCCCGCGAAGGTCTGCGCCGCAGCGCACTGGGATGCCTCGAACAGCCAAGCGAGCGACAAGACAGAGGCGGACACGTTCGTCGTCCTAACCGATCGCCGCGCCGGCCGAAGCGCTGAAGGTCCGGGCGGCGGCAAAGTCGTTCCTCACCAAACCCTGGCAGACAGACTCATGCGCCACCCAGCGATTGGATCCAGCGATCCGAGCGTGAAGGGGCACGCGTCTTGCAGCCACGGCCCGAGCCAGAAGGCGCCGACGTTCGGCCGTCGCGGCACGGGGAAACACAATGCTCCGCAATCGCCTGATCCTGGTCACTCTGCTGATCAGCTTGGTGCCGCTCGTGCTCCTCGGCGTGTTTTCCAGCCAGCAAAGCCGCAGCCTGCTGGCGAAATCCGCCGCCGACACGCTGGATTCGCAGGCGGGCTTGAAGGGGTCGCAGATCGCCGCCTACCTGCAGTCCGTGCGCCATGACGTCGTTGCTTTGGCGGAAAGCCACATGAGCCGGCAGGCCATGTCCGCCTTCGACGTCGGATTCCAGACGTTTCTTGAGCAGGAGCTGGGCCCGGACGCCGATCTCGACGCGGCCACGGTCGAATCACGCGCGGCGGTTGCCGGCTTTGTCGACCGCGTGTTTGGCGCGGCCTACCGCGAAGCCAATCTCCGCACCGGCCCTGAGGGCGCGGCGTTCGCCGCATCGCTGCCGCCCTCGGCGGCAAAGCTGCAGAGGCTTTTCATCGCCGACAACCCGGCACCGCTGGGCGCGAAGGACGCCATGATCACCCTGCCCGGCAGCACCGACTACGGCCAGGCGCACGCGCTGTTCCACCCCATCTATCGATCGCACCTGAAGCGCAGCGAGTACTACGACATTTTTCTGGTCGACCCCGAGGGCGACATCGTCTACAGCGTGTTCAAGGAGTTGGACTACGCCACCAACCTGTTCACCGGCCCCTGGCGCGACAGCGGCCTGGCGCGCGCGGCCAAAGCTTCGCTGGCGCTGGATCAGCCCGGCGCGATCGCCGTCGATGACTACGCCCCCTACGGACCAAGCTACGAATCTCCGGCGATGTTCCTGGCCAGCCCCATACGCGAAGGCGATCAAACGCTGGGCGTGGTCATCGTGCAGATCAGCTTGAAGCGCATCTCGGCGATCGTGTCGGACGCGGCCGGCTTGCGCGAAGGTCAGGACGTGTTCCTGGTCGGGCCGGACCGCCTGCTGCGCTCCGACTCCCGCTTGGCCGACCCGCGCTTCACGGTCGCCAGCCATTTCGGGCAGCCCGAGCAGTCGCGCCTGAAGCTGGCTGCACTCGACAGCGCGCTCAGCGGCCAGAGCTTCAGCGGTGTGGGCGAAACCCTGGATGGCCGCGAGGCCTTGGTCAGCGCGCGCAGCATCAGCGTGGCGCCGGGGCTGAGCTGGGCGATCCTCGCCACCCACGACACCGAAAGCGCGTTCGCAGCCGCGCGGCGTCTGATCTGGCTGGTCACCGTCGCGGTGCTCGCGGTGGCGGTCATCGCCGCGCTGGCCAGCGGCCTGGTCGCGCGTCGCATCGTGCGGCCGATTCTGGCCGCCCAGCAGGCCGCCGCCCGCATCGCACGGCTGCAGCTCGACAACCGCCTGGTCGCCCACAGCAAGGACGAAGTGGGCGAGCTGATGCGCTCGCTCGACACCAT
This sequence comes from Lysobacterales bacterium, assembly GCA_014946745.1. Lineage (NCBI taxonomy): Bacteria > Pseudomonadati > Pseudomonadota > Gammaproteobacteria > Lysobacterales > Lysobacterales bacterium. The sequence continues at coordinate 2,352,924 of JADCRD010000001.1, forward strand.
GCAGCGCGAGCTGCGGGAGCGCATCGAGCGCGAGGCGCGCATCGCCGCCGAGAACGCCCGCATCCGCGCCGCCCTCGATGTGGCCTCGGGCGGCATGATGGTTGCCGACGACGCAGGCATCATCGTCTACATGAACCGGGCCGTTTCCAGGACCCTGCACGAAGCCGAGGCGGAGATGGCCGCCCATATCCCCGGCTTCGCCGCGCACAGGGTGCTGGGCTCGAACTTCGATCAGTTCCACCGGTCGCCCAGCAAACCGCGCGGAATCATCCAAGGCCTCACCGGCACGCACACCGGGCGGATCCGGGTCGGCGAACGCGTCTTCGAGCTGTTCGCGAATCCCGTGTTCGATGCCGAGGGCAAGCGCATCGGCACCGCGCTGGAGTGGCTGGACCGGACCGCGGAATCGAACTTCCGCCACGGCCTGCGCAACGTCGTGCAGCGCGCGGCGGCCGGCTTCCTCAACGCGCGGGTCGAAGTGACAGTGAACGATGAGCGTTTCGTCGAGCTTGCCGAGATCGTCAACAACCTGATCGGCACCACCGGCCAGGCGCTCTCGGAGGTGGAAATCGTGATGGCGGCGCTGGCCGAAGGCCGCCTCGGGGTGCGCTCCAACGCCGTACTGCTGGGCAAGTTCGGTGAGATCAATGCCAACGTCAATCGCACCTCCGAGGCGCTGTCCTCGGTGATCGGCGACATCCAACAGGCCGTGCGTCAGATCGACGTCTCGGCCGGAGAAATCTCGCAGGGCAATGCCGACCTTTCGCAGCGCACCGAACAGGCCGCCGCCAGCGTCGAAGAGACCGCGTCAGCCCTCGAAGAAATCACCTCGACGGTCAAGCACACCGCCGACAACGCCCAGCAGGCGAACGAACTGGCCCGCCGCGCGACCTCGGTGGCTGCGGAGGGCGGCACGGTGGTCGCGCAGGTGGTCGTGACCATGGAGGGCATCGAGTCCGCGTCCCGGCAGATGGCGGACATCATTTCGACCATCGACGGCATCGCGTTCCAGACCAATATCCTCGCGCTGAACGCCGCGGTGGAAGCGGCGCGCGCGGGCGAACAGGGCCGCGGCTTCGCGGTGGTGGCCAGCGAAGTGCGCGCACTGGCGCAACGCTCGGCCAACGCCGCCAAAGAAATCGCTGGGCTGATCAATGCCACCGCCAGCAAGATCGAGTCAGGCTCGACCCTGGTGAAGCAGGCCGGCAGCCGCATGCAGGAGATCGTCAACTCCTCGCAGCAGGTGGCGGACATCGTCGCCGAGATCAGCGCGGCCTCCGCCGAGCAGGCACGCGGCATCACGGCGGTCAACCGTGCAGTGACCCAGATGGACCAGGCGACCCAGGCGAATGCTGCCCTGGTCGAAGAAGTGGCGGCCGCCGCCGCGGCCTTGAGCTCCGAAACCCAGCGGCTCAGCGAGATCGCCGACCGTTTCGTGTTCGAGGAGCGCTGAGCGCGTCTCAAGCCCCCCGGCTGCGGCAGCCACGGCTGCGGACCCTTGGCAGGCTGTTGAAAAGCAGCCTGCCAGTCCGGCCAAGGATGGCCGGGAGAACGAAGCAAGCGCGTAAGCGATGGATGTGTCGTGATTCGGTACGGACCTGCGCCGGACCGCCGATTTGAAAAGCTCCCCGGAAGGGAGCTATTCAACAAACTGTCGGGCACAGCGCGCAGCGAGTTCTGCAGCCCTCCACTCGCCGCGCGCCTTCAAGATCGAGCAAGCGCTCTTCGCCGCAGGGCCCGCGCGCGCTTCGGCAGGACCTCTGCGTCACGGCTGAAGCGACTCGCGCTGCCGCGCGCCCGCGGGCTGTCGCGATCGCCTCGGCGGTCGCTGGCGAAGGCTGACCCGCGCGGCCCTACGCCGAGGGTTCGGCGGAGGCTGCAGGTTGAGCAGCCGCGCGCATCGCCTGGATCAGCGGCGCCAGCAGCGCGGCCAGCGCCTCGGCGTCCGCCGCAGCGCCCTGATGGAGCGCCGACTCGGCCTCCGCTGCGGCCGCACTGATCTCGGCGAATCCGAAGGTACCGGCCGAGCCCTTCAGCGAGTGCAGCCGAAGCAGCAAGCCATCGAGATCGGACACCGAGGCCGCCTGCTGCAGGGCCTCGCATTCCTCAAGCAGCCGTCCGCCAAAGCGCGCGCGAATCTGCGCAATCGCGGCCTGCAGCGCTCGGGCTTCGGGAGCCTCGCGCGCTGCGGTTTCAGCGGTGGGTTCAGGCGAGTGCGCGTGGGCGCCGGGTACGAATTTCAGCAGCACCTCGTACAGCCGCGCGCGATCGATGGGCTTGGCCAGCATCGCGTTGAAGCCATGGTGGGTGTCCTCGCCTGCCTCCTGCGGGAGCACGTCGGCGCTCAGCGCCGCGATGGCGCCTGCATAGCCCGAAGCGCGAAGCTGCCGCATCGCGCTGTAGCCGTCCAGCACCGGCATGTGTTTGTCGAGCAGGATCAGATCGAACGTCTGGGCGCGGGCCCGCTCGACCGCTTCGGCGCCGTTCGCCGCCGTTTCGCATTGCACGCCGGTGGCGGACACGGTCTGGACGATGAGCTCTCGCAGGTCGGCGACGTCATCCACCACCAGCACCCGGCCGGCCAAGCGCGGAATGCGCAGCGCGTCTGGAGCGGTATCGGCGACCGCGGCCCGCGAGTCGATCCAGCTCTCCGCACCGGCCAGGGGCAGGTAGACCCGAAAGCAGCTGCCCTCGCCCAAGGCGCTTTCCACCTCCAGCGCGCCGCCTACGGCCTCCACCCACCGCTTGCTGATGAACAGTCCAAGCCCGGAGCCGCCGAATCTGCGGGTCACCGAAGCATCCGCCTGCTCGAAGGGCTTGAACAAACGATCGAGCTGCTCGCCGCTGATGCCGATGCCGGTATCCCTCACCTCGATCTGCAGGCGGCCCTCGCCCGCGGCGAGGCTGAGCCTGACCGCTCCGCGCTCGGTGAACTTGAGCGCGTTGCCCAGCAGGTTGATCAGCACCTGGCGCAGGCGCAGGGGGTCGGTGTCGATCATCGCGGGCAGCGGCCAGCGACACTCCAGATCTAGGCGGATTCCACGCTGCTCGGCTTCGGAAAGCAGCAGGCCATGCACCTCGTCGACCAAGGCGACGGGCGAGCTGGGCTCGAGCGACACCGACAGCTGACCGGCATCGATGCGCGCGGCATCGAGAACATCATTGACGATGCCGAGCAGATGCCGACCGTTGCGCACCACGACCTGCAGCGCCTGCGCGATTCGTTCGCGGTCGCCGCGGCCGAGCATGGCCTGCTCGGCGAACCCGAGAATCGCGGTCAGCGGCGTGCGCAGCTCGTGACTCATCTGCGACAGGAAGCGGGTCTTGGCCTCGGCAAGGCGCTCGGCGCGCGCCAAGGCCTCCGCGAGATCGGCGGTGCGCTGCTCGACCCGCGCCTCCAGCTCGCGGTTGAGCCGGGCCTGCGCATCGAGTGAGCGCCGAAGATCCTCGCTGAGGTCGCGAAGTCGTTGGACCATGACGTTGAAGTCATCCGCCAAGGACTCGAACTCGGCGCTGGACGCCGGCAGCTGCAGCGGCTGCAGCGTGCTCGGAACCCCCAGATCGAGCGCACGGACGCGGCTGACCATCTCCCGAAGGGGTCGCGCGAAGGGTTCAGCAAACCGGTGCGTCAGCCACTCCAGCAGCAGAAGTCCGAGAAGCACGGCGCTGCCGGTCAAGGCGAAGCTCAAGCTCTGCAGCATCGCCAAAGGTGCCAAGGGTTCGAGCAGGAGGACCGTCCAGCCGTGCTCTGCTACCGTCACACGCGAAAGCGCATGCCCCTGGGCATGGTTCAGCCCCAGCGACGCAAACGCCGGCCCCGCCTCGATCAGCTTGCCCACGGCCGGTTCCAAGGGTGCGAGCGACTCCAGCGTAGACAGCACCACCCTCGCGGTTGCGTCCGTGAGCACAAGCTGCAGCACGTGCTGCTGGGCGATGCGGCGCAAGCGCTCCTCGATCACCCCGAGCGACAGCGAGCCCTGGACGACCCCGGCGAAACGCCGCTGTTCGTCCAGGTAAGGGGCGCTGACCGCCACCAGGATGTCGGTGCCGAATCCTCGACCTTGGAACACCGGGCTGATGTAGCTGGCGCCGCTTCTTTTCGGCTCCTGGAAGTACTCGCGATCCGCGACGGAGCGCCCTGAGGTGGAAGCGCTGGGGGACCGGAAGTCGATGACCACGCCCTGGGCATCGGTCACCAGCAGGGTCAGGAACCCACGGTGCGCCTGACGGAGGCCGTCGAGCACAGGGGGCCGGGTCGGCAAGCCGACATCCGCAGCGGCCTGGACTACCGCGCGCTCGTGCGCTTCGAGATGATCCGACACGACCGAGGCCGCCTGCTCGGCGCGCAGCTCAAGGGCGGCGGCGCGTCGTCCCAGTTCGACCTTCCAACCGGCATACGACAAGGCCAGAAGCGCGAGAACCAGCAGCGGCCACAGCGTCGCGACGGCACTCGCTGCGATCTGATCCGCCAGACTTCGCTGCGACAGATTCACACGCGACGGAACGAAAACCCAAAGCTGGCGCGCAGCGAAGTGCGCCACCACCACGCCCACCAGCAGGTTGAAGCTTCCCAGCAGCCAGGCCGGAATCGAAAGCGGCGAGGGCACGGTGAGCAGCAGCGCGCAGGGCACCAGCAGCACAGCAAGCACCCAAGGCAGGCGCCGCGCGATCGCAGGGAAGGCCGCAGCCGCCACGAGAATCGAACCCTGCAGCAGGGTGAACCACACCCACTCCGTCGCCACCAGCGGTGCCGACACCAGCAGAGCGCTGGCGAGCACCCAAGAAGCCTTCATGTGTTTGGCAAGCACCGCGGGCGCGATGCCGCCGAGCAGCACCGGCACCGCGCCGGGCACGGGAGCCGCAAGCACATTGCACAACACGCCGCAGACGGTGACGACCAGGGCGAAGCGCAGGCGCCGCCAGAATTCGCGTCTGCGTGCGGCCGGTGAGCGCTGAGACTTCACCTGGGCTGCCCCCTTGCGGCCCGCACGCTCCTGCGGGAGACAGATCCAGAAATCGGAGCAAGCCCCCTGGGAAAGCTCGGATTCATCGGGGCGTCCCGCGCGCCAGGCGCGGCGCACGACAACGCTGGATTCTTCAGCGTTGCCCTGGGAGAACGGCGGCGCGTGCGGTGCGTGGACGACGAACCCGGCATCCACGAGCTCGTTCGACTGGCGCAGGAGCTGATCGGCGGTCTAGACATCAAGACATGTCACTCCGAGCCGGAGGCGCTGACGGAAGCCATAGGGTACGCACCGAACCTGATCCTGCCGGACAGGATGATGCTTGGAACAGTCAGCCCGCCCCCGCTGCAAGCTTTGCGCCAGATCGCAGCCATTTCGACCGTGCCGATCGCCCTCCTGAGGGCGAAGCCAGCTCGCGCCGGGGTCGACGGACTGAAGGGTCTTGGCGCCTCAGGGCAAGGCTGAACGCTTCGGCGTCGCTCCGAGGCCAGGGTGGGCGCGGGAGCCGCCCGCCCATTCCGACGCTGTGTGGAAAACGCCCAGCGCGCTGCGGCGGCTGCGTGCCGGGTTATGGCCGCCGCGTGCAGCCTGCGCCACGCGCCTGTCAGATTGGACAGCTGCCCGATCCGTGATCGAGTGCACATACTGGCCGCGATCACAGCCTGTGCGTTCCCTCGGCGACGACACCCTCTCGGCACCGGGCCCAAGCGCGCAGGTACCCACCGCCCTCAGGGAGACTCGCATGGCTCTGTACACGCGCTCGAACGTCTGGAACAACGGCGGCACTTTCGACAACCCCGACCTGCTGTGGTATGCCAAGGGCGTGGGGGCGATGATGGCGCTGCCGCTGAACGATCGGAACAGCTGGTGGTTCTTCGCCGCCATCCACGGCCAGTACCTGCCTGGCACGAACAACCAGCAGGCAGGTTTTCCCGGTTGGCAGGCGATTCCGCCCGCGCCAGCCGTGCCCACCGCGCCGCTGCCGACAGCTGCCGACATCGCCAGCTTCTGGGACCAGTGCCAGCACCAGAGCTGGTACTTTCCGCCCTGGCATCGCGGCTACCTGATCGCCATCGAGGGCCAGCTGCGCAAGGCGATCGTCGCCCTCGGCGGGCCCGCCAGCTGGGCCCTGCCCTACTGGAACTACCTCGGGCCGGAGACGCAGTACGAGCTGCCGCCCGCCTTCGCCGAGGCCACTCTGCCCGATGGCAAGACTCCGAACCCGCTGTACGTGACGGCGCGCTATGGCCCCAACAACAACGGCGATGTCTTCGTTCCGGTGCCGCCGGTGTCTGGCGCCTGCCTCAACAACACGCTCTACACCGGCAGCAATGCGAGCACGCCGCGCCCTGGCTTCGGCGGGCCGAAGACCGGCTTCTCGCATGACGGCCAGATCAGCGGCAACCTAGAGAGCAACCCGCACAACCAGGTGCATGTGGATGTCGGCGGCAACGCACCCAACGGGCAGACCTGGGGCCTGATGTCCGACCCTGGCATCGCCGCGCTGGACCCGGTCTTCTACGTTCACCATGCGAACATCGATCGCATGTGGGCGGTGTGGAACGCCAAAGGCAACGGCAACCCGTCCACCCCGGACTGGCTGAAAGGCCCCGCCGCCGCAGGCGAGCGCCCCTTCGTCATGCCGATGGCGGATGGCAGCACTTGGGTGTACACCCCTGCGGAGGTCGACGATCTCAGCAAGACCAACTACACCTACGACGACCTGATCGCGCCCGCGGCCTTGGCCGCCGCGCGCGGGCCGCTGGCGATTCGCCTGCACGCGCTGGGAGCCCCTGCCATGGCCGCACAACCGCCCGAACAGCACAAGGACACGGCGACCGACTCCGAGCTGGTCGGCAGCCACGACGGCAGCCTGCTGATCCGAAGCTCGGGCGCGCGCGCCAAGGTCAAGCTTGACCCTGGCGTGCGCGGCAGACTGTCGAACAGTCTGAAGACCGCTTCGCTACAGGCGCCGCCGGATCGCGCCTACCTGCAGCTTGAGAACGTGCGCGGCGCGCGCGACGCGCAGAAGCTGCAGGTCTACGTCAACGAGAAGCTGGCCGGCAGCGTGGCGCTGTTCGGTCTGCGACGGGCCAGCGCGCAGAACGCGGAGCACGCGGGCAACGGCCTCAGCTTCGAGCTGGACGTCACCGCCTTGATCGACCAGCTCTATGTCGAGAACGCGCTGACCAGCGCTGACCTGGACGTGCGTATCCAGCCGAGCCAGGCGGTCGCTGCAGACGAGCCGATCAGCGTTGGGCGCATCAGCCTCTACCGCGAGACGCACAAGTGACTGCACGAGAGCGCGCACGCCGGCACATTGCCGGCGTCGCTCTGCTGCTGAGCACCGCCGCCTGGGCGCTGTATCTCACCCAGGCGGCGCCCAGCTCGGCATCCGCGTTCTGCTGGGGCAGCGCTGCTACCGGGGCCTGGCCCAGCCTCCAGTCCGTGCTGCAGGTGTACCCGCCGCAGGGGCTCGCCGCCGACTGGCTGCTGATGCTGGTCGCGATGATGCTGCCCACCCTGGTCGCGCCGCTTCTGCACGTGCACCAGCGCAGCTTCCGGCATCGACGATCGCGCGCGATCGCTCTGTTCGTCTTCGGCTACTTCAGCGTGTGGATGCTGGCGGGGGTGGCGCTGATCCTGCTGCAGCTGTCCACCCACGTGTCCGCGCCGGGGTCGCATTGGCCAGCCGCGATCGCAGCGCTGCTGGCACTGGTCTGGCAGTGTTCACCGGCCAAACAGCTGTGTCTAAACCGCAGCCACCAGCATGACGCGCTGGCCGCGTTCGGCGGCTGCGCCGACCGCGACGCGCTGGGCTTCGGCCTCAAGCACGGCCTGTGGTGCGTCGGCTCGTGCTGGGCGCTGATGCTGATGCCCTTGCTCATCACCGCCGGCCACACCGCCGCCATGCTCGCGGCCACCGTGGTGATGAGCGCCGAACGTCTGGAGGGCCCGCGTCCGCTGCAGTGGCGGCTGCGCGGCTTGGGCAAGCTATGCCGGATCGTGGCTGCGCGGCTGCCACGAAGCCCAAGCGCCCGCCCCGCCGAGCCACGCGCAAGGGCGACGGCAGTGCCCTGACGCTGCGAGCGCACCTGCGCCCCGTCTGCAAACTGCGGAGGCTGCCGTCCGCGCCGAGTGGCATCGCGCTGCGCGAGCTTGGCGGCCACAGGGCTCAACCGACGCCCATGAACGCGATCCGCCCGGCATCGCCGCGTGGATCGCGTCGACCGCGGCTTTACCGCGCCTTCCTTCACCTCGTACGCTGGCCGCTCACTCGCTCACTCGCTCAGCCCGGAGCACTCATGCGCCCTGCCCGTCTTGCTCTGGTCACCGCATTCGCCAGCCTCATCACCTGCAGCCACGCGCTCGCGACGGTTCTGGCCACGCAGCAGCTGCCGACGCCCTTGGCACCCGATATGCCGAGCAACCTGTCGATTCCGATGCCGCCCAGCATCGACCCCAAGGCACCGATCTGGGTGGCCTACCGTACCCTCGCGCTTTCGGCCGATGCCTCGCCCAGCGGCGAGATCGTTGTCGACGGCAGCTTTGAGGGTGTGGCCACACCGATCAACGCCTCCATCGTGGTGTTCACGCCCGATGCGATGTCCATCTCAAGCTCGGCAGGAACGATCCAGCAGCAGTTCGAGGCCCTGTACGGCCAGCGCAGCTCCGAGCAGATGAAGAGCCTGCTCGGCGCGGAGCTGCATGCCGCGTACGAAGCGGCCAACGCGGGCAGCGGACGCATTCTTGACGGCACGCTGGTGAAGACGCTTCCCGCGCTCGGCGCGAACCAAGGCACCTTGCTGGTGTCGGTCGAGCGCGCCACCGGCATTCAGCCGGTCGGCGTCTTCGTCACCGTGGGCCAGGGCGAACTACCGGCCGACATCGCAGCGCGCGGCAGCGCGCAAGCCTCCCCCGCCTTTGGCATCGGGCGGATCTTCGGGGTGCTTGCATTCCTCGGGCTGCTGTACTGGTTCTTCGTCGCCCGCCGCAGGTCCTGAGGCAGCTTGCGGCGCAAGGCTGCGATCCGCACGCCGACGCGTGTACCCGACAGCCACGCGGCAGCGGCGTCCTGTGGGGTGCACGCTCACTCGTGCCTGAGCAGTTCCTGGCATGCGTCCACGGGCGCATTCGATCGCCGCTCGATCCACGAACCAGGAGCGCATCCGCCACTGGTCCAACGCATTCGCGCGCCTATCGCTGCAAGCACCGGCTGCAGGGCGATTTCCGCGCCCGGGTGGCAGACTCGCGACCCCTGATTTCAGCGTCGGTGCCGCCATGAAAAAGGACACGCCAGATCACGGTTCCGAGGGTGACAAGGCCGCCCCTGATCCGCAGCGACGCGAGCTGTTGCGTGTCGCGCTGGCGGGCTCGGTGCTCGGGGGGCTTGGACTGACTCCGCTTGCGGGTCGGGCGCACGCCGGGCCGATGGGCACGGGAAGCGATCGCATGTTCGCCGATGGCTTTGAAGCGCGTTCCGCCCCCCCGGGAGCGGCGGCCGTTCAGTCCGCTGGCGCCGTATTGAAGCCCATGTCCTCGTGGACCGGGGCGCTGCCCTGGACGGCCGGTTTCTGCTTTGCGTTTGGCGAGATCCCCGCAGGGGAGCGGTTGGGCGGCATGGGCGAGCCGCTGCAGGTCGAGGTGCGCAACAGATGGCCCGATGGCTCACTGAAGTTCGCCGTCGTCAGCGGAGTGACGGTCAGCGCCGACATCCCATTGCAGCGCGGCGGCATCCGGACGACGGGTTCTGCTGTGGCCGAGCCCGCCATCGACGCCTCGGTGACCTTCACCAATGTCCGAAACAGCATCGGCGGCCTTCTGCACAGCGTGCTTGTCGCCAATCTTGCCTCGGCGCGGGCTGCGGGTCTGGGCCCTTGGAGCCGAACACAGCCCCGCAAAGTACGCGAGATTCCAGGCCCGGTGATGTCGGAGTTTCACTACTTCGTCCCCACAGCCGATGCCCACACCTCTGTCTGGTATTACGTGCGGGCTTACAGCAACGGCACCTCAAGCGTACGCGTGGTGGTGCAGAACTCTTGGACGCAAGTGGCCGCACCGGGCTCACGCACCTACAACGTTGACGTCGGCATCGGCGGCACCAGCCGCTACAGCGCCGCCAACCTGGTGCACCTGCACCACACGCGCTGGACGCAACTGCACTGGGTGGGCGCGGGCGGCGTGATGGCCCAGAGCGTGCGCCACCTGCAGGACACAGCGCTGGCACCGCGCGCTGCGCTCGACAGCGTGGACGATTCAGTCTGGACGATGCGGCCGGACGACGGCACCAAGTACGCAGCCTGGACACGCGCCCTCGCCGAGCGGCCAACGCCATTCGACCTCGCCAACATCGACCCAGCGCTGGGCGCGGGTGGCGCGACAGACAACGTGGGCCCGCTGCCCGCCTGGGACATGACCTACGTCATCACCGGCGACGCCCGGGCTTACTGGGCAGTTCTTGGCAACGCCGAGGCCATGGGCCGCTTCTGCCTGCACTACGTGGATGAGGTGACGGGCAACCCGCTGGAGCCCTCGCGCTACCCCAACTTGCGCGCCAGTGGGGGCGGTGTGTCCGATGCCTGGGGCGGCAGCCCTGCCACACCTTCGCCGAGTGGCGGCCACCTCACGCCCGTGTGGTCGTACACCCACGGCCCCAAGGGCGGCTACCTCGCGTACCTGCTCACGGGCGAGTGGCATCACCTGCAGACCGTGCAGCACTTCAGCGGATTCGTGCCGCTGTGGCAGCCGGGAGACGCCGCCTACCGCTATGGCGGTCCGCACACGCCGATTCCGTTCTGGCTGCAGCTGCGCGGCAACGCGAACGCCTGGGACTTCCATTTCAAGGCTGCGATCATCACTCCCGATCGAATCAACGATTCGACCGTCACTGGCCCCGAGGCCGACCTGCGCAACGACATCATCGCGCGCAACGACGTGTCCATCCGGCTGTGGCACGACATCTATGCGCCCACCGGCACCTTCGTGAACACTGGGCCCTACGTCGGCAGGCCGCAGAGCCTGCGGAACAACGTGTTCGGAGTCTTCTACCAGGAGAACAACGTTCCGGTGCCCGAGGCCACGGTCTCGCAGATGCAGCAGGGCTACGCGCACAACGCGATCCTGTGGGGCTTTCTGGCGCGTGTGCCGACCAACCGCCAGGCCGAGCTCGAATGGCTCACCCAGTTCTGCACGCGCTACCAGGTGGGCATGCTCGGCGCTACGCCCAGCAACCCGCGGCCCGAGTGGCGCCTGTGCACGGGCTTCGAGCAGGTGGTGGGCAGCGCGGACCCCTACGACGGCAACTGGGTGATGTTCCCGAGCTGGCGCGCAGCTTGGGATCTCGTGGCTGCGAGGCCGCCGGCGCCATCGACTGAGCTCACACTGCCGCTTCCCGCCGGCAACTTCATTCACGAAGCGAGCGAGGTCTACAGCACGCCATCGTGGACGGTCGGTTTCGAGATCCGGGCCGCGGGCCAGCTCAGCCCGTTCGGCAGTCACACCCACGCCTTCATCTGGAGCGTGGCGTTTATGCACGAGGTGAGCAAGCGCCTTCCGATCGCGGGAGCTGACCTCGCCGCCGATCGCTTCTACGGTTCCGACTCGTTTTTCAACGCGGTACAGCCCAATGGCAGCTGGACACTCTGGCCGGGCGCCGCGGTGGTCAGCCGCGAGTGGGTGCCGATCTACGTGCCTCGCACTGTGGGTGAAGCGGCTCTGGTGCCAATGACGAACTTCATCCATGACGTTCACGACTTCAGGCCAGGAGGCGGCTCCCCCGAGTTTGTCGGCGACTTCTCGGGTGGAATCGCTGACACCGTTTCCACGCGCTTTGGTGAACTGATGTGGCACGGAGGTGGCCACTCCGCAAGCAATCAGACCGGCATCTACGGGGCCTTGCTCGGTTGGCGCACAGGAACGTTCAGGCGCCGAGCCGATACTGCGGATCTCGTGGCCGTCGGCAGATTCGTTGCCTCGTACCCGCCGGCACTCGGCGTGGCCAATGTCACCAGCTTCGACTACTTCATCCAGTACGGCCCCAACAGCACGAACTGGGAAAACTACGGCATCCCGAACGGCCGCGAGCTGCCAGACGACGTGATCGTGAACCCGCGAGAAGTGCTGCCCAATGTGCCGGGATCGGCCCACACCTACGGGAACATGATGTTCATTCCGCCGTGGGTGGCCGGCAATACCTTGGGCAAGCTCCTGCGACCGGGCTCGAAGGCCGTGGGCCCCGTGGTCAGTCGCAACACCGTTTGGCAACACGCCTACGACTTCAGCTCGAACAGGTGGGAGCGGTGGCTGCCGGGTACGAGTCTGCCGCCTTCGCTGCTTGCTGCAGCCGACTGGTCGCTGGACACAAGGCGCTGGAGGATCCGGTTCGGCCGCGGCCATATCGACTTGCGGACCAGGGAGATCGTCGCCAATCCCGGGTCTGTCGGCTCGATGCCCGCCTACGAAGACACCAGGCTGACGGACTATCACCCTGCTCGCGACATCCTCATCTCTATCCGCAACAGCGACAACAATCCGGACGAGATCAACGGCACCAACTACCTGATCTATCCGAGCCGCTGGTACTGGTGGCCTGCGGACTCGGCGGCAGACACCGGCGCGAGGAATCTGGTGACCTGGGCCAACGGCATCGGCCCGCCCAACGTCGCCGGATCGGTGGGCTTCGGCGCCACTTGCCGAGCCTCAGTCGCGTACATCCCACCGCTGCAGAAATTTGCCTACAAGGTCAAGACCTACTGGGGTGCCGATGCCCGCAACGACAAGCTGTTCCTCATCAGCGTGCCGGAGAATCCCGCCGCCCCGTGGACCTGGGAGGAGATCCCGATCACCGGCTCCGCCAAGCCCAGCACGCTTGGATTCGAGCCGCGAGCGCACGTCTACGGGCGAATGCAGTACTTGCCGGCCCTGAAGTCTCTCGTAGAGCTGCCGCTGCGCGACGGCGCAGGGCATCCTCCATTCAATCATCTGGTGGTGATCCGACTGGTGCCATGAAGCCGCATGCCCTTCGATTTCGGGCCTTTTCGCGGATTCGCCCGCCGCGCGCGATCGCCGCGCTCACCGCCCCCTCCGCTGGCGAGCGGAGGCCCGACTCGATGCACGTCGGCAAGCAACTTCACTGCATGCTCAGCCGCGGCGAGTCGAGGCATCCTCTGGACTCCACGCTCGGACGCAGGGCGAAGGTCTGCGCATCGCTCAAGGGTCGCGCGAGCTCGCTGCTGCGCACGTGCCGTAGCGGAGTCACGGAACTGCACAGTCCGAACTCGACGCGATCGTCCAATGCGCCATCGTCGCCAGCGTCCACCTCTGGCAAGACAAAGCCTCGATGGATGCCTTCATGGCCTCGCCGGCGATCGCCCAGGTCACGGCCGAGCCCTTCCTCTCGGAACTGAGCATCACCGCGATCCCGGTGCATGGGGAGGCTTCGCTGATCACGCGGGCTTGAGCGATGACCTGTTGAGTCCGTTCAGCACAGTCGGCAGCTGGAGGGCGAGGCCGAATCCCGCCCTGCCCTAGTTCGCGTGCGATCCCACCGTGTGCGTCACCCAGTCCACCGCCGTGGCGAAGCTGCGGCCCATGTTGTTGTGGCCGAGCCCCGAGAACAGCACGTAGTCGAATCGATGGCCCTGCTGGCGTCTCGCCCGAGTCGGCGTCACGCCCCAGGAAGTCCGGCGAGACGTAGGGCACGGTGCGCGCGCTCAGCGCCTCAGCGTAGGAAGGCGCGGTCACGCTGTCGCCGTCCGCGATTGACTGGCCGAAGATGTCCTCCTCGCAGACCTTGCAGCCATGCAGTGGCCCTCTCAGCCCTGCACAGCCAGACCGAGCAGAGGCCTCAGAGGCTCGGGCCGATGCAGCAGATAGCCTTGGGCCCAGTCCACCCCCAGCTCGCGCAAGCGCGGCAGCAGGGCGGGCCGGTCGACGAACTCCGCCACGGTCTGCAGCTTGAGCACCCGCGCGACATCGACGAAGGCGCGCACGGCGGCTTCATCCAGCGGGTCATCCAGCAGGCTCTGCACGAACTGCCCGTCGATCTTCAGCAGGTCCACCGGCAGCTGCTTCAGGTAGCCGAAGGACGCGCTGCCCGCGCCGAAATCGTCGAGCGCGACGCGCACACCCAAGGCGTGGAGCTGGCCGATGAACGCCGTCGCCTCGGCCATGTTGCCGATCGCCGCGGTCTCGGTGATTTCCAGGCACAGCCGGCTGCACACCGCCGCGCCGGCCTGCTGAAGCGCATCCAGCGCGAGGCGTCGAAAGGCGGCGTCGCTGACCGACTGGCCCGACAGGTTGAGGCTCAGCACGGCCGGAGCGCAGGCCTCCGGCGTCGACGCCATCATGCGCAGCGTGCTTCGCAGCACCCAGGTATCGACACGCGCGGCGAGTCGGAAGCGCTCTGCGGCGGGCAGAAAGACACCTGGCATCACCAGGCTGCCATCGGTCTCGCGCAAGCGCACCAGCACTTCGGCATGCCAGCCGGCGGCCTTCGATGCGGCGTCGGGCTCCGCGACGGGAACGATGCGCTGGGCGTAGAGCACGAAGCGGCCCTCGTCGATGGCCTGCTCCAGCCGCGTCGCCCACTGCATCTGGCCCTGATTCGCGCGCACCGCTTCGTCGTTGTCGTGCCACTCGTGGACACGGTTGCGGCCGGCCTCCTTGGCGGCGTAGCAGGCAGCGTCCGCGGCTTTCATCAACTCCGCGGTGTCCCGCCAGCCATCATCCACCGGCACCAGGCCGATGCTGGTGCCAACGCGGAAGCGGCGTGCGCCGTCCATGTAGCGATAGGCGTCCACGCGCTCGCAGATCAGGTTCGCCACGCGCAGCGCCTGCTCGCTGGTGCAGTGCTCAAGGATCACCGCGAATTCGTCGCCCCCCAAGCGCGCTAGCGTGTCGCTGCCGCGCACGGTCTGCTGCAGCAGACGCGCGACCTGGCGCAGCAGCTCGTCCCCGGCGGCGTGGCCGCAGGCGTCGTTGACGAGCTTGAACTGGTCAAGGTCGATCAACAGCAGCACGTGGCGCGCATCACCCAGCCGCGCGCGCTCCAGTCTGGCGCGGAGCCGAAGCTCGAACTCGCTGCGGTTGATCAGGCCCGTGAGCGCGTCGTGCGAGGCCCGATGGCGCACCTCGCCCGCCAGGCGGCGCTGCTCGGTGACGTCGTGGAACACCAGCACCGCCCCGTGCAGTTGACCGTCGGCGCCGCGGATCGGCGAGGCGGAGTCCTCGATGCCGATCTCGCGTCCATCGCGCGCCAGCAGCAGCGTGTTTTCGATGAGCGTGGAGATGCGGCCGGTGGCAAGACAGCCGCGCACGGGGTCGGGCGCCGGTGCGCGGGTGTGCTCGTGGACGATGCGGAAGATCTCTTCGACAGGACGCCCCAGCGCCTGCGCCTGAAGCCAGCCGGTGAGCCGTTCGGCAACCGGGTTCAGCCAGGTCACGCGGCCCTCGGGGTCGGTGGTGATGACCGCATCGCCGATGGACTGCAGGGTCACCTGCAGAAGCTGGTGCTCGCGCGCCAGCGCGTCCTTCAGAGCCTGCTCGCGCGCCTGCTGGGCGACCCGCGCCGTGATGTCCTGGAACGCGCCCACCACACGCACCGGCAGGCCGTTTTCATGCTCGACGTGGCCCAGCGCGTGCACCATCAGCCGCGTGCCATCCCGACGCACGAAGGGCAGCTCAAGGTCCCAGCCGGTGCCGCTGGCCATGCCCGCCTGCACTGCGGCCTCCACCCGCGGCCGCGATTCAGGCGGATAGAAATCCAGCGCCTCCTGCAGGTCGGGCGTATAGCCGGGGGGCACTCCGTGGATGCGGCAGGTCTGCTCCGACCAGAACAGCGCTTGCGTCCGCAGATCGAGCTCCCAACCGCCGACGCCGGCCAGCTCGTTGGAGCGCTCCAGCAGGCTCTGCGCGCGGCGCAGCTCAGCCTCCTGCTGCTTGATCCGGCCGATGTCGATGTGGATGCCGAACATCCATTCGGGCCTGCCGTCGGCCGTGTGCGTGACGACCCGGCCACGCTCCTGCACCCAGATCCAGCCGCCGTCGCGCCGCTTCAGACGCAGCTCGGTGATGTAGGACTCGCTGCGCCCGGCAAGGTGTTCGTGCAGCAGATGCAGGGTGTGCGCCCGCTCATCGGGGTGGGCGATATCGACGCGGAACTGGTGGCTCAGCGCGCCCAGCTCGGCCACGGTCCAGCCGAGGATCTCGGCCCAGCGGCTGTTGACGCGCAGCTCGCCGGTTTGCACGTTCCATTCCCAGGTGCCGGCGTCGGTGCTCTGCACGAGGTTCTGCAGGCGCTGACGCGCCAGCAGCAGCTCGGCCTCGAAGCGCTGCCGCTCGCGCATGGGAAACAGCGCCCAGGCCACGCGCTGATCCTCCGGCCGCTCCGACGCCGCCGTGATCGCCGCGTTCAGCAGCATGGGCGCGGCCTGGCCCTTCGAATCCAGCCAGGGCAGGTGGATCTCGTCGATGCGCCCCGCGCGCAGCAGGGTGGGCCAGACGTGGGTATGCAGAAAGATGCGGCCCGCCGGCGCCAGCAGCTCGTCGATCCGGCGGCCGTGCCAGCCGCCCTCAGGCCGACCCAGCGCGCGCTCGAAGGCCGCGTTCAACTCAAGCACCCGACCCTCTCCATCGGTGCCCAGCGCGGCGCAAGGCAGGGTATCCGGCCCGAGCGCGGCAGGTGCAGTCACTGGCGAGCGGTCGCCAGATAGCGCTGCATCGCGTCGACCACCAGCGCCGGGTTGCTCATGTGGCCGCAATGCCCTGCGACGTCCAGCACTTCGAGACGGCTGTCCATCAAGTGGCGATGCAGGTACTCGCCGACCGCGAGCGGTGCCAGGGTGTCCCGCGCGTGCTGCAGGATCAGGCTCGGGCAGCGCACCCGCGGCAGCTCGGCCCGGTTGTCGGCAAAAAAGGTGGCGCGCGCGAACACGCGCGCGATGTCGGGATCGGTGGAGCAGAAGCTCTGTTCCAGTCGGCCCGAGGCGTCGCCGGCGCCCGAGGCCCCGGCGACCACGGGCGCGAGATAGCTGGCCCAGCCCATGTAGTTCTGGTCCATCAGCGACAGCAGGCCTTCGAGGTCGGCACGCTCGAAGCCGCCCAGGTAGCCGGGCGGATCGTTGAGGAAACAGGGCGAGGGGCCGACCATCACCATGCGTTCGAACAGACGCGGTCGCTCCAGATGGGCCAGCAGGCCGATGCTGCAGCTCACCGAGTGGCCGACGAAGGTGACGCCTTCTTGCAGGCCCAGCGCGTCGCAGACCTCGAGCACGTCCTGCGCGTAGCCCTGCAGGCGGCTGTAGCGAACCGGGTCGAACGGCACCGGATGCGGCGGCTCGCCGCTGCCCGTGTAGTCCATCAGCACCTGACGGTGGGTGTCGGCGAAGGCTGGAGTGATGCCCGACCACATCCCCTGATGGCAGCCGAAGCCGTGGGCATACAGCAGCACCGGCCCGGTTGAACCGAGCACCTTGACCCTGTTGCGGATCAACACCTGTTGCATCGGCACACCTGCTGGTTGAGAACGGCGCACGCCCGCCGCGGCTGTCTGCGTGGCGACCCGTGCGCTGCAGTCGCCCATTCCCTGCGCGCCTGCAAGACCTGATCCAGCGCTCACAGCCACTTTGCCAACGCGGTCGACCAAGGCGGGGGTGCGGTCAGGCCTCTTGGCCTGGGCAGGCAGATCGCCAGGCGCGTGCTGCCCTACTTCGCGTGAGATCCCACCGTGTGCGTCACCCAGTCCACCGCCGTCGCGAAGCTGCGGTCCATGTTGTTGTGGCCAAGCCCCGAGAACAGCACGTAGTCGAATCGATGTCCCTGCTGGCGCAGGGCCTGCAGGCGCTCGATCGACAGATCGACCGGAACGCTGCCGTCGTTGTCGCTGAACAGCCACAGGCCGGGAATCGTCAGCGTCTTCAGCGTCTCGCCCGAGTCGGTGTCGCGGCCCAGAAAGTCCGGCCAGACGTAGGGCTCGGTGCGCGCGCGCAGCGCCTCTGCGTACGAAGGCACGGTCAAGCTGTCGCCGTCCGCGGTGTACTTGCTGAAGATGTCCTCCTCGCTGACCTTGCAGACCGGGCTGCTCCACAGCAGCAGAAAGCGCGCGTCCGGGGTCTTCTGCGCGGCGATGGGCGCGATCCACCCGGCCTGGCTGATGCCGGCGAAGCCGATGGGCACGCCGGCCAGATCGGGATGCGCGGCGAGCGCCGCGAACGCGGCGACCGCGTCGTCGGCGAGCCGCTCGATGTTCTGCTGGCAGACGCTCTGCTCGCCCTCGTACTCACCGCCCGACTCACCCGCGCCGCGCTTGTCGTAGACCAGCGCCGCGATGCCGTCCTGCGCGAAGCGCGCGGCCACGGCGAGATTTCTCGACTGCCTGCCCGAGCCGTGAATGAACACCACCGCGGCGCGGACGGGCTGATCCGCCGGCAGGACGATCGACCCCGCAAGAGTGACGCCGTGGCTCTCGAAGGCGAGGTTCTCGATGCGGGGGTCAGCGGCCAAGGCGGGCGTACCGAACAGGGCGCCCAACAGCAGCAGGAATGCACAGGTCTTCAATGGCACAGCCTCGGCTTGATGGAAACGGTGATCACGAAGACTGGGGGCAGCGCCTTGAAGCCTCGGAAGACCGGCCGCGGCGCTCGCTCCTGAACTCTGCAGCCTCCACGCGAACCCTCGCTGACCACCGGCCGCGGCCTCGCCTGCACAACAGACCGCGCACCCGGGCGCTCAACGTCGCGCCCGAAGCTTGGCCAGTTGAGCACTCGCATGATCACGCCACTGGTGCTTCTCGGCATCAGGAATCTGCCTGTCCGCATCGACCACGGCCAAGGCGCGCTCGTAGCTCGCGATCGCGCCTTCGGTGTTGCCCTGCCGCACATAGGCCTCGCCGAGGCTGTCGTGAGCGTTCGTCGATTCGGGGAACACGGTGGCGATCAGGCGCATGACCTCGACGGCCTTGACCGGATCACCCGCGATCAAGCGGTAGCCGAGGCGGTTCGCCTCGCGCTCCTCCTCAGCGGCTGCCTCGGGGGCCGCCTGGATGCGTTTGCGCCACGCGGCGGCGGCCTCGTCGAAGCGCCCGTCCTCAAGCGCGAACAGCGGGTGGCGCTCGGCCTCGGAAGCGCGCGACACCGTGCGCGTCGGTGCGCCGCGTCGAGTCAGCTCGAACGCGCCGGGCGCGACGATGCGCAGCTCGCTGCCGTTCCCGCTGTGAATCAGTCGGTCGGCTGCGATGGGCACCAGCTCGACGGCCGGCTCGAACGGCAGCCGGGCGAGGATCTTTCCGTCCTGCATGGCCACGTCCGTGTCGATCGCGCCGAACCGGTACTGGCCGCTCAAGCCATCGAGGCGGGCGGGGTCAAGTGCGACCCGCGCACGCACCGGCTCGGCGCCCGGCCAGCCGTACGCGGCGAACACCGCACGCTCGATCTCCGGAAAGATCCGGAAACCGTTGTTCGAGTTCGCCATGAGGACGATGCCGCGGCCGCCATCAAGGCTGACCACGGCGTTGGCCTGGAAGCCCTCATCGGCGCCGGCATGGCCAAAAAACTCTGCGCCGTGCCGCTGGAACAGGAACACGCCCAGGCCGACGCCATCGCCGTCCTCGGCGTCACTGGTGCCGATCACCTTGGAGGTCATCTGGATGGCGATTTCCTGCAGGGCCGGCGAGGACTGGCCAGCGCGTGCGCGCGCGATTTCGATGAAGAACAGCGCGAGGTCCGAGGGCGTGGTCCACAGGCCGGCTGCGGCCATTTCGGGATAGCGATGACGCTTGCCCGCGATCGGCTGACCGTCGCTGCCATAGCCCACCGCCGCGTGGCGCAGACGCTCGGGCGACAGCGTCTGCTCGAAGCTGCTGTGGCGCATCCCGAAGGGCTCGAACACGAGCTCAGCGAGCGCATCGGGGTAGGTCTTGCCGGTGCGATCGATGAGCGCGAGCTGGGTGATCGTGGTGCCACCGCCGGAGTAGCGGAAACGCGCACCGGGGGCGAGATCGACGCGCACGGCCGCGGTGTTGGCAGGCGCCTCACCGTCGAGAATCTGCTGCACCGTCGGCAGCGCAGCGCCTTCGGCGTAGCCCGGAAAGCCGTGGACGCTCGTACCCGCCGTGTGGCTGAGCAGCTTGCGCAAGGTCACGGGGGTAGCGCGAGTCAGCGCGTTCTCGGGCAATTTCCAGCTGTGCAGCAGCTCGTTCACCGGCTGATCCAGCGCGAGCGTGCCGTCGGCCGCGGCCCGCATCACACCGAGCGCGTTGACGGACTTGCTGATCGAGCCCGCGAGGAACAGCGTTTCCGGCGTGGCACGGCTGTCCGTTTCGGCCTCCGCCATGCCGTAGGCCTTCGCCCACTGCAGTTCGTAGTTGTCGAACACGGCGATGCTGAGCGCCGGCACACGATGCTCACGCATGCGCTCGTCGATGCTCCAGTTCGGCGCCTCGCCCTCGACCACGACAGGCGGCAGCAGGCCGCGTTCGATCGCTTCGATGCGCTGGGTCACCGCCGCAGGTACAGCGGGGCGCACCTCAGGCGCGCCGGATTCCGCACTGCCCGGCTGAACCGATGGGCCGCCCGCGCAACTGGTCAGCAGGACTACAGCCACGCAAAGTGTGCAGATCTTGTTCGACAGAACTTTCAAGGCCATGGTCTCGGCGGCGGAGAGACCGCAGTATAGGTGCGCGCCTGTGCCCAAGGTGGGCCGCCCTCCGCGTTCCAGGCACGGCATGTCCGAGGGTTCGATGCCTGCCTGCGTTGGCAAGCGCCATGCGGTCGGGCGATCGATGCAGACGCCCGCACCCGCAATCCGGCCTGCCGCCGGAGCTCGCGCCGCGAATCCGGGAGGCAACTGCTGTTTTTGCGCGGAGGAGATTGAGGCAACACGGATCAAGCATTGACGTGCTCGCTCCGCAGGCGCGCCCTCCATGGCGCGCGACAACGCTGGATGTTTCAGCGTTGCGGCCTGCGCCAACTTCAGCCCAAACGCCTGCCTCAACGCCGCAGGACATTCCCGAGCCTCAAGCGCACAGCCGCCCATGTGCCAACTGGCGCATGGGCGGCTGCGTTCCTTCGTGATCCAGCGTCGGCTGGATCAATCAGGCATCAGTTGCAGATCGAATTGCCGTTCCAGCTGCCGTTGAACAGGCTGGCGGCGACGTGGGTCTGGTTCCAGTGCTTGGTGTCGCTGCCACCGCCGCCGGTGCGGATATCGCGCTGGTTGCTGGAATTGCCGGTCAGCACGTCGTTGTTGCTGTTGCCGAACAGGTAGTCGCGCGGATCGGGCGTGCTGGTCGAATAGCCGTCCAACGTGTCGTTGCCGCTGTTGCCGAAGGCGAAGTTGGTGCCTTCCACCGCGCGCAGTCGATCCGCGCCGTCGTTGCCGAAGGTGGTGTCGGTGCCGCCGCCGGAGTTGATGGCGTCGTCGCCGTTCTGCCCCATCACCAGATCGCCGTCGCCCGCGCCGTCGAGGGTGTCGTTGCCGTCTGCGCCGAAGATCGCGTCGTTGCCGGCATCGCCGCGGCCGAAGTCCGCACCGGCGCCGCCCAGCAGAACGTCGATGCCATTGCCGCCCAGCAGGAAATCGTCGCCGTCGGCACCGGTCAGCACATCGAGGCTATCGCCGCCCTGCAGGGAGTCGTTGTCCTCGCCGCCGAACAGCAGGTCCGGCCCGTTCTCGCCGCGCACGTCGTCCGTCCCGGCATTGCCGAACAGCAGGTCGAGGCCATCGCCTCCCCAGATGCGGTCCTTGCCGTCGTTGCCGAACACGATGTCGGCGTCCGCATCGCCCGCGATGATGTCGCAGCCCTCGTTGCCGAACAGCACGTCGATGCCGTTGCCGCCGGCGATGTTGTCGCTGTCGGCATTGCCGAAGATCAGGTCCGGGCCGTCGTCACCGCGCAGCACGTCAGCACTTTCGTTGCCGAAGATCAGGTCGACACCGGCATTGCCGTTGATGCTGTCGATGCCGCGGTTGCCGAACAGCAGGTCGATGCCGTCGCTGCCGAAGATGCGGTCGTCGCCCTCGTTGCCGAAGACCAGATCGGCACCGCCGTTGCCCGACAGGGTTTCCGTCTTCTGCGAGTTGTCGTTGCCGAAGATCACGTCGAAGCCATCGCCACCGTTGACGGTGTCGGAATCCTGATTGCCGAACAGCAGGTCGATACCGTCGTCGCCATTGATCAGATCCTCGCCGGCGCCACCGAAGGCCAGATCGGCGCCTGCATTGCCGTTGAGGGCGTCCGCGGCCGGACCGCCGAAGATCAGGTCGAAGCTGTCGTTGCCCTGGAGGGTGTCGCTGCCGTTGGCACCGAACAGGATGTCGACGCCATCGTTGCCGAACAGGCGGTCATTGCCCTCGCCGCCGAAGATCAGGTCAACCAGGCCGGGCGAACCGAACACGGTGTCGTCCCCTTCGTTGCCGAACAGCAGGTCGCTGCCGTCATTGCCGGTGACGGTGTCGCTGCCGACGTTGCCGAACACGAAGTCGGTATCGCGGCCGCCGTCGAGCTGATCGTTGCCGGTGTTGCCGAACACGAAGTCCTGGCCCGCATTGGCCTGCGCGGTGTCGTTGCCGGCATCGCCGAAGATGAAATCCCCCATCAGCGGAAACACCCCGGCGATGCTGGTGTTGCTGCCGGCGATGAAGTCGTTGCCGTCGTTGCCGAAGAAGAAGCTGCCGAAGGGCACCGGCAGGCCGTTGATGCCGATCACCCCAGGCACCAGGTTGGCGAGCGAGTCGTCGCCGGCCTCGCCGAAAATGAAGTCGACGCCCATTTCGCCCTGCACCGAATCGTTGCCCGCGGCGCCGCCGAACAGGAGGGAGTCGGCCAGAATCAGATCCGCGTAGCCATGGCTGTCGACGCTGCCATCCTCGCCGCGATCCGCCGCCACCTCACCGCCAAACAGAGCATCGCTCCCGGCCTGACCGACGATCAGGTTGCCGACGTCAAAGTCGAGCACCACCGGGCCAGCGGTGACGGTGTAGGTGTTGCCGGCGCTGCCGTGGATCTGGTCGTCGTCGCGCCCGCCGAACAGGAAATCGTGGTCGTCACCGCCGTAGATGCGGTCACGCCCCGGCCCCGCGAAGACCGCGTCGTAGCCGGCGTGCGATTCGATGCAGTCGTCGCCGCGGAAGGTGAAGATCAGGTTGTGTCCGTTACCGGTCACCACGTGGTCGTTCCACGGCGTCGCGAACACCACGCTGATGCCTGCGAGGTTGAACTCGAAGTTCCAGGTCTCGTTCTTGCACAGCTGCTCCTCGCCCTTGGCCGGCGCATAGGCCACCCACGGCGCCGACTTGCTGGCCTGGGCGCGATCGAGCGCCGCGTCGAAGCGCTCGTCGGACCAGGTCGGGCTCAGCCACTCGCTGAAGTAGTCGCGATACGCCAGCGCCTCGGCGGCCACGGCGGTGTTCTCCACGCGATCGGCCTGGGCCTGGATCTGTGCCTCCAAGGCCGCAGCCCAGGTGTTCAGCGCGACCTCGCTGTCGGCTTCCATGGCCTGCGCATCGGCATCGATGGCGGCGTAGCCCGCGCCGTTCTCGTCGACAGGCATTTCCGGCGCATAGGTTTCGATTCCGGCAAGGCTCGCGCACTGCGCATACAGATCGGGCATGCGCTGCAGTTCGGCCTCGGCGGCGGCGATGCTGGCTTCGATCCGGTCGCTGCCGGACTCGTCTTCAGGTGCCTGCGCCACCACCTGCTGCAGCTCGGTCAGCTGCTTTTCGCCCTGCGCGTGGACGGCCTGCAGGCAGGCCTGCACCTCGCGCTCGAAGCGCGCGGCCACGCCCGCGCCAAAGCCCTCGAAGCTCTGCGCGGCCGCGAGGATCAGGCCTTCATCGGTGCCAGCCTGGACGAGGAAGCGATCGTGCAGGCGCTGCGCGGCGCTCGCTGCCGCGTCGATCCTGCTGCGACCCAGAGCCGCCTGCTCGACGTGCAGATCGTGCAGGGTCTGCAGCTCGGCCTGCATGTCGGATCGAAAGCGCTCGACCAGCTCCAGATGCAGCTGGCCGACATCGGCCACGCGCCGATACAGCTCGGCCTGTGCCGCCAGCAGGGCGACGCGGTCCGCTTGATCGGGCGTGACCGGCACCAGCTCGCCCGGCACATCCAGCGACCACAGCGGCGCAAACGCGGCGGCCGGCAGCGGCATAGCGACCCGCCCGTCCAGCAGTTCGCCTCGCAGCGCGAAGCGCTGCCGGTCACCCGGCTGGACCAGATCGTCGGCAAGGAAGACACCGGTGACGTCCGGGCCGAACTCCAGGGCGACCACCTGATCGAGGCTCGGATCGAAGCGGATGGCGTGCTCGCGCAGGATCGTCGAGCGCTCAAGGTCGACCACCCACAGGTGCAGTTGATCCTTCTCTCGACCGACGTAGACAGCGCCGCTGAACGGCGCCGGCACCCACAGCTCCTTGGCCGCCAGGTCCGACTTCGCGGTCGTGGTCTGAGCGGACATCGGCGCGCCCGGGAGCTGCGCCAGATCGGCCTGGGCGGCCACCGAGCCGCCGCAGGCAATGAGGGACGCAGCAAAGATCACGCGATGCAGGGGCAGGCTTGGCGACCGCGGGCGTGGCGCTGCCGAAGCAGGAGCATGTCGATGCGCAGGGGAAAAGGGTTCAGGAAAGCGTGGGAGCTTCATGGCAAACCTCGTGCTGGGTTGAGGCGGCTGCGGGGCGGGCCGCGAGGCGCACCCTGGGACGCAAACCGCCCCAGCACTAAGGCGCGCAACGGCGCCGCAGTTCGAGGAACAGGAGGGGACCAAGACGGGAAGACGGACCCATAGGCCATTGATTCAAATTAGCTTTTTCGGATTTCTCCGCGCCAGAAACGCGCCCGACTCAAGCCGCGCGCGTTCCCGCGCGGGTCAGCGGCATCAGGCACACGGCGATCACGACAAGCATCGAGAGACAGCTCAGCAGCGTTCTCTTGATCATGTGCTATCCAGCAAGGACAAACTGAAGAAGACGACAGGCTCGCGCGAGGCGGTTGCGCCGACTCTGCGAGTCGCCGTTGCAAAGCGGCAAAGCGGATCGCCACCGCCCAAGGCTGGAACTCGCACGCTGTACGCAGCGATCGAGGCGTATCCCAGCGTTTGCTTCGGACGCAGGCGCAAATCTGGATGCCAGCCCGACCGCAGTTGCGCGCCTGCCCCCGCCTGACATCAGCCTGGCCGCGGAACTTCCACTCTCCGCGTCAGTCGTGTTCTTGCGCGGTCGACCCGATCTCGCCCTCGCCCTCGCCAAGTCAAGCGGGTCCACGGGGAACTTTCTTCAAGGAGCTACCCATGCTGTTGCCCAGGCTCGTCGCCCTTTTGCTGATCGCCCCCTTCGCTCTACACGCATCGCTCAACCCTGCGCACGCTGCGCAGGAAACGGTGGTCGAGACCACGGTGGCCGAGGCCCCGCCCAACGACCTGCCCGACGAAACACGCATTGCCAACGATCTGAAGGCCCACTCGCAGATCGCCCGCCTGTCGGCCCTGGCAAGCACGCCGAGCGCTGAACTCCAGGCCAATCACACCAGCATCCGCAGCTCGGTCCGCAAGGGCGAGGTGCTCGAGTTCCGCGTGACCTCGCTGTACTACGCCGATGCGAAGGGAGAACCGCAGCGCGAAGTGGACTCGTTGGTCAGCTATCGGATGACCGGCGACCGCTGGAGCCTGCGAGACGTCAAGGTGACGGACACCCGCGAAACGCAGCCCGCCCGCACCGACAGCGCTACCGAGCCCTGCTGAGTCGCGGCTGCCTGCTCCACCACAACCGGCAGAAACCGTAGTCGCCCTGCATTACGCGGGGTGACTGCGCCTTGAGCGGCGGTTCGAGGCGCCCTGCAGGCCGGGCGGGGAGTTCGTGCAACTTTGCTAGACCTGAGCCCGGGCTTCCCTCGGATCACGCGCTGCAGCCACAGCCCATGGCCGTGACGCCCGACCCTGCTCGGCCGGGCCTGTCATCTGCGTGTTCTGATTGCGCGCGGTAGACGCGCGCAGTCCGGCGCGCTTGTCCTTTCCACTCCAGCCCGACAACCAGCTGCGGGTCAAGCTCGCGGGTGATTGCCCGGTGCTGCGGGGGAAGCCGCTCAGAACCGGGCGTTGTTGACGATGAAGGTCTGCGGCTGCAGGCCCCACTCGGTGAACACCGTGGCGCGTGGCACGCCGAGGTCGTCGAAGATGCGGTTCGACATCCGGTCGTCCGGCTGCTTGTGGTCGAAGATGGTGCTGCCGCGGCCCAGCCAGTGCATGGTGACCTGGTAGCCCTTGGTTTCCTTGCCAAAGAGATCCTTCTGGGTGTGGGGCACTGCCACCACCCAATAGTTGCGGTTCCTCGCCATGTAGCCCTGGATCCAGTCCTGGGTGGTGTGGAAGGTCGGGTCATTGGAGGCGCGCATGTGGTTCCAGCGCACCTTCAACAGATCCTTGAACAGTGAGATTTCGAGGCGCTTCTTGGCCTCCTTGCGCATGGCCTCGTCGTTGTCGGGCCAGGCGACCTGTCCGCTCTTCAGGTTCGCGCCCATGCTCTTCAGCTTGCCCCAGTCGCTGAACACATCAGCGCGCCAGTTCTGTACGGCGGTTGTCATCGCGTCGAACAGCTCCGCCACCTTGGTGCGAGCCTGGCCCAGCGCGACCGTGAAGTCGCCTGCGCTTGGCCCCTTGTCCTTGGCCAGCTGCTCGAACAGCACCTTCAATGCGCCCGAGACAACGCCAGCGCCCGGAAAGCCCAAGCCGCCGACGGCCCCGGCAATAGCCTGCATGGCCGAGTTCAGCAGCAGCTGCACGGTGTTCCCCGCATCGAGCCCGATCAGGCCACCCACGGTGTCGACCAGCCCGGCGTTCGAGATGAATACGTTCTGCACGAAGCTCTCAACGCGTGCGAAGTAGTTGCGCACCAGCTCGCGATAGTCGATCTCCACTCGCAGCTGGGTCAGCACGGCATCCCAGGCCGCGGCCGGGATGTCGTCGGGCTTTCGCAGGTTGGCCAGAGCCGCCAGCGTCAACAGGCTGCTGTGCGGATCAAAGCCAAGCTGGCCGGCGATGTAGGTGAAGGCGCGTTTCTCGTCACCGCTGAAGCTTGGAAAGTTGAGCCCGCTGACAGTGTTGAGGAAGGTGAAGCCATCCATCTCGACCGGCAGCCCTTCTGCCTCGGACTGGGCGAACGCATCGAGCGCAATCAGGCTCTGTCGCATCGCCTGCCCTGCTTCCGCGCGAAGCGGGTGCTCTTCGGGCAGCGCCTCAAGCACGAAGCGGTTGCAGCCGTCATAGGCCAGCACGAAGGGAAAGATGTGCCCTCCCGGCGCCTGCATGTTCTCCACCGGGCGCGGCCGCTCGTCGAGCGCCACGGCTTCTGCCCACACGCCCCAGTGGCGCGCATCGATCTGCTCGAAGCTGCGGAAACGGAACGCATGCCGCAGCCGGCTGATCGGCTGGGTGGTGAGGGTCGGCGGGGCGGCTTCGGTGGCAGCGGTGACATCGAGAAACTCACCGTCGCGGGTGCGGATCCGCCAGATGCCGTTGAAGGCCATGTCGATGAAGGTCGGGTCGGCGGGCGTGCGTTCGCGTGCCATGTGTGCGCTTCCTGTGTCGGGATGAGACGTCGCTGGGAGGTGTGCGGAGCGGGCTGCCATCAGGCTGGCGCGGTCGCGGCGGCAGTTCCGGCCACTGGCCGGTGCGACCAGGCCCAGGGTCGAACGGGCGTGTGTGGCGGACGGAACGTCCTGCGTTGGAGCACGCGGCGGTGCGTCGTGACGCAAGCGTGCTGTGAACACACCACCCCGTCCACCTGTCGCATCTGACAGGCTGCGGCTTCGGGGGTCGCCGACCGTGGCGTGTACGGGTGCCGCTCGCCACGCTCTGAATGAGCGTGCGATCGCAGGTGAACGGCACGCTGCGACGTCTTGCGACTCTCAGCCCCCGGGAGCGGACGCGGTGAGCTCGCTGGGCAGTTCGCTAAGCAGCGCGTCATAGCGCTGCAGCAGCCGTGCTTCGCCTTCCGCCATTTCCGCTGCCCAGTACTGGTTGAGCCGGAAGAAGCGGAGTCCGTCCATCAGATCGGTCGCGAGTACCGTGGCGAAGTAGACCTGATTGCGAGCGGTGTAACGCTCCTGCTCCTGATACGCCGCAGAGAGCTTGATCAGAACCTCGGGCGGCAGCTGATCGACCACGCTTGAGTTGAGAAGCGCTTGGAACGCCGCATCCGAGAGCCGCAGTTCGCGAGCCCCCTCGGCGGCAACTTCAGGCTGCTCGAAGCGGCCTTCCAGGCGCAGCAGGTCCGAGGCCGCCGCGTATTGGGTCTCCGCCTTTCGATGGAAGGCAATGGCCTCGGCACAGGCCGCGCGGTGGGTGCGGACCTCGTCGGCGACTTGCGACAAGAGACTCTGCAGCGTTGCCGCCTGCGCTTCCCGTTCTCGCCAGCTGTCCAAGGCCAAGGCCAGCAGCACACCCACGACGATCAGGCCGACTTCCGCAAACACCCGACCCGCGCGGCCCGCCATCATTCGGCCGGAGGCAGGCTCGCTTTTTCCTGCTTCTATGGGCGCGTCATTACTCACCGGGGCTGAGGCCGAAAAGCGCCCAGCGTCTCGACCTGATAGCAGCCCGACATCAGACCAACCGCATCAGACTCACCGGTCCTTCGCCAAGCCATGCTGTTGGATGAGACGCCCACAGGCGTCTGCCCAACCACAATCACGCTGACCGAACCATCGATGTCCAGCAGATAGAACTGGGACTCACCCGGCACAGCCGAGAACTCGATGGGATCGGGCGTCTGCGAGAACGACGGTGAAGCCTCTGCAGAAAGTCGGTAGCCGCCGGGCGGCAGATACGCATAGGTGAAAGAACAATTGGGAAGAGTCGCCAGCTGGCTGTCATTGAGGCTGACGTGCATCTTGACCCCGCCACCCGTGAAGTTCTTGGCTCGGTAGAAGTAGACAAGAGCGGATGCTTGCTCAGGCGCCGCGAGGCCGGCGAACGGGGGATTTCCCTTGGGGATCGTCGAACAACCAGCAAGCACGAGCGCCAGAACGACGGCAGAAGAACATCGGTACAGCATCATCCCTCCCGAGAAAAAACTGCGCGGGTGCCGCACGGCAGCGAACAGGCGGCGCAGCATAATCAACCGCACCCTCGCGCATTGACCTGCGAAAGACGCTTCGCAGCTCGATCGGATCCGGCCTGTGAGGTGCCAGCGCTGAGGTACCGGAGAATCAGGCAGGTTCGCTTGGCTCTCACTCTGGCTCCCCGAACTCCAAAACGTCACGGAACGGCGCCCAAGGGAAGCGCGTCAAAGGATTTCTCGAGACCCAGCTCCTTGCCCGCAACATGGTCACGCACTTTCGCCTGCACCCGGTAACGCCCCACCTGCTCGTGCGACTCCACAGCAATCTTCAAGTATCCGACGCTGAGTTCAAGCAGCCCGGAGACAGGCGCTGGCTTCGCAACCCAGACCTCCATGGGCGGCGTCTGAGTGTAGACAGTCCCGTCTGGCGCGAGCACGCGGAAGCGCACATCCACCTGGCAGTTGCCCGAAGGGTCAACGGCACAGCCGCCGAAAACCACGAAGAAGCTGATGGGTGAGTTCACTAGTACGCGGTCAGCTTCCCTGATCTCCACGACCTCGGCCGGCAACGACCAGGCCTCGTAGAGCTCGCGATCATCGGGGACTTGCACGAGCCAAGCGCTGAAATCGCCTTCGGATTTGCGGAAAGCGGATTCGGGCAACACCCCGCCTTTCCTGTCGATCCATTCGGCTTGTGCCTCAGGCGCGAGGGCGAAGCCAACCAACAACGCACACAGTGAACAGATGCGATTCATATTGACTCCATCGACGGCTACGGTCGGGTGGGCCTGGGTCGCGCTCTAGCTGAAGAGGCGACCCGTGCGGTGCATGGACGCCACCCCAGGGCTCGACGTCAACGCTGCTCACATGCACTCATCTGAATCTCAAGTCGCTCTTGCGCTCTGGAGGTTGGCCTGCGCTTCGATGGCAGCACTGGCTTCACAGCACCCGTCAACGGGTGCTGCGTGGGCAATCACCCAGCCTCACTCCCCCACGCCCAACCGCTCCATCAACCCCGCCTCATCCAGGTTCTCGCTCTCGCTCGCCCGCCGTGCGCGGTACTCGTAGGTGCCGGCGGCCAGGCCGCGCTCGGAGACGACTACGCGGTGCGGGATGCCGATCAGTTCAATGTCGGAGAACATCACGCCGGGGCGCAGGCCGCGGTCGTCGAGGACGGCTTCGATGTCTTCGGCGAGCAGCTTGAGATAGAGCGCTTCCGCGGCCTCGGCGACCTTGGGGTCGTTTTTGGGGTTGATGATGCAGACGGCGACCTGGAAGGGGGCCATCGGCTCGGGCCAGACGATGCCGTTGGCGTCGAAGTTCTGTTCGATGGCGGCGGCGACGATGCGGCTGACGCCGATGCCGTAGCAGCCCATGTACATCACGCGGGACTTGCCGTTCTCATCTAGCACGGTGGCGTGCATGGCTTCGGCGTACTTCTGGCCCAGCTGGAACACGTGGCCCACTTCGATGCCGCGGGCCAGCTTGAGCGGGCCGCTGCCGTCGGGGGCAATGTCGCCTTCGAGCACGGTGCGCACGTCGGCGATGGTCTCGGGTTCCGGCAGGTCGCGGCCGAAGTTGACGCCACGGAAGTGGTAGCCGTTTTCGTTGGCGCCGCAGACGAAGTCGGCCATCACTGCGACTTCGCGGTCGACCACCAGCTGGAAGGGCTTGGGCGCGCCGATCGGGCCGAGGAAGCCGGGCTCGGCACCCAGGGTGGCCTTGATCTCGGCCTCGGTGGCCAGGCGGTAGTCGGTGAGGCCCGGCACCTTGCTGAGCTTGATCTCGTTGACGCTGTGGTCGCCGCGCACCAGCACCAGCACGAAGCCCTGCTCGCCGATCACGGCGACGGATTTGACGGTGCGACTCAGCGGCAGGCCCAGCAGGGCAGCGACGTCTTCGCAGGTCTTCTGGGTCGGCGTGCTGACCTTCTCGAAGGCCTCGGCGGCCGCGGGACGTGGGCCGGCCGGTGCCTGCGACTCGGCCTTCTCGACGTTGGCGGCGTAGTCGCTGTTCTCGGAGTAGGCGAGCAGGTCTTCGCCGGACTCGGCCAGCACGTGGAACTCCTGCGAGGCGTTGCCGCCGATCGCACCGGAGTCGGCCATCACCGCGCGGAACTTCAGGCCCAGGCGGGTGAAGATGCGCTCGTAGGCGGCGAACATGTTCCAGTACTCGCGCTCCAGGCACTCGGGCGTCAGATGGAAGGAGTAGGCGTCCTTCATCAGGAACTCGCGGGCGCGCATCACGCCGAAGCGCGGGCGGATCTCGTCGCGGAACTTGGTCTGGATCTGGTAGTAGTTGCGCGGCAGCTGCTTGTAGCTCGACAGCTCGCTGCGCGCGTAGTCGGTGATGACTTCTTCGTGGGTCGGGCCGTAGCAGTACTCGGCCTCCTTGCGGTCCTTGATCTTCAGCAGCTGGCCGCCGAATTTCTGCCAGCGACCGGTCTCTTCCCACAGCTCGCGCGGCTGGATCGAGGGCATCAGCACCTCGACCGCGCCAGCGCGGTTCATCTCTTCGCGCACCACGCCTTCGACCTTGCGCAGCACGCGCAGGCCGATCGGGGTCCAGGTGTAGAGGCCGACGCCCAGCTTGCGCACCATGCCGGCGCGCAGCATCAGCTGATGGCTGACGATCTCGGCGTCGGCCGGGGTTTCCTTGGTGGTGGTGATGGGGAACTGCGACAGACGCATGGAGGAATCCGGCTGGGGTGCAAGGGCCGCCGATTGTAGCGGGCACGGGCCGGGGCGCCAGAGTCGGCGGGTTCTGAACACGCGGAGGGCAGGCGACGGTTACGCCAAGCGCAGCGCGTGCCAAGGTCGCGGGTGGCGCGAGCGCTGGGGTTGCGAGCGTCGGGGGTTGCGAGCGTCGGGGGTTGCGAGCGTCGGGGGTTGCGAGTTCCGGGGTTGTGAGCTCCGGGGTTGTGAGTGCCACTGGTGCGAGTGTCGATGCCCCGATGGTGGGACGCGCCTTCGGCTTGTCCCAACCGACTCGCTGGTCTCCCCTCCCCCCGCGTGGGGGAGGGGTCGGGGGAGAGGGGGAGACACCTCGCCGCAAGCGCGTCCCTTTCTCAAGCTGCCTGCCCTTTTGCCGGTAATCGAGACGGCGGAAATGGACGCGCCGCAGGCTCAGCGCGTCACCACCTCGCGCTGCATCGGCGCCAGCTTGGCGAGCAGCTTGTTCTGGGCCGAGAACGGCACGCCTTTCGCCTGCATCGCGTCCTGCAGGATCTCGACGAGCGCGTTGAACTCGTCGCGGCGGATGTCCAGGCCCTGGTGCGATTCGGCCATGCTGCGCCCGCTGTAGACGCAGTCGCCGCCGAGGATCACGCAGAACTGTTCGACCAGCTGGCGCTTGACGCGCGCCTGGTCGGAGAACTCGAAGAACTCGCGGGTGCGCTCATCGGCCAGCAGGCGCTGCATGAAGTCGTCCATCAGCGCACTCAAGCCCTCGACACCGCCGAACTCGGCGAGCACGGGGCGCAGTTCCGGGTGGGCGGGCGCGGGGTTCATGGGCTCGGCGGCGACCGGGCCGGCAAGGACGAGGGCGGCGGCCAGCAGGGCGCCACGCAGGGAAGGGGTCATGGGGTGTCTCCGGAAGTCGGTTGTTGGGTCGCGTGCGCGGCGATCAGAAGCCGAGCTGCAGGCTGAGATACCAGCCGCGCTGGTCGTCCTCGATCACGATGTTGCCGAGGTCGACATAGGCGAAGGTCAGCGCGGCGTGCTTGTTGGGCGCCCAGGCCAGGAACACGTCCCAGGCGTGGTCTTCGCGGGCGATGCCGAGGTTGTCGGGCTTGCTGCGGAACTCCGCGCCCAGCGCCAGGTTCGGGCTGAGCAAGCGGGCCACGCTGCCTTCGAGCTCCAGGCTGCGGCGGTCGCGCGTGTCGCCGCCGAATCCGAGGATGCCGAACTGGTTGGCGCGGGTGTAGCGCAGCGTGCCGTTCACCAGCAGGCTGCTGTCGAGGTAGAGCTTGGTGGCGGCGAGATACAGATCGACATCGTCGCGCCGCTGCGCACCGACGAAGGCCAGCACATCGGGCTGATCGTTGCGTTTGTACTGCGCGCCCAGCGCCAGCTGCGGCAGCCAGCGGTCCTGCTCGTAGACGGCGTCACCGGCGAGCTTGACCTTTACGCCGATGGTGTCCTGGGTGAAGGTGAAGCCGCGGCCCAAGCCCAGCGCCGCGCCGACGTTCTCGGTGTCGAAGCGCTGGCGCGAGACGCTGAACTCGACGCGGTCGTACAGGCCGACCAGGGCACCGTAGCTGTCGAGCGTGTAGTCATCGAGACCGACGCGCGTGTAGTAGGCATTGGCGCCGATCTGGTCGCGGGTGCCGTAGCCGCCGATCAGGGCCCAGGGCGACAGGCCGCCGCCGCCCGCGCCTTCGACCTGGGTGACGCCGCCGGTGAGCAGCAGCTTGCCGCCAAAACCTCGGGCATCACCGGATTGGCTTTGCGCACTGACAGGCGCGGTGAGGAACAGCCCGGCGGCAAGGGCCAAACCCATGGCTGTGCGGGCGAGTGAGAGAGGGGGCATGCGGGCTCCTGTGCGTGTCAGAACGAGGGCCGGGGGCGCCCGGCTCTCTGCGACTTACGCGGGCGAGCGCACGGTTGGATGCAGCGGAATCGAACGAAGTTGTCGAGATCGCGTGCAGACACCGACGCGGAGGCGGCGGGTACCGGCGTTCGCGGCACACAGACATCAGCGCGCCGCAGCCAGGCAGAAGGCATCTGCGCGGCCGCGCATCGCGGCAGTTCCGCTCGCGGATCGCGCGTGCAGACGCTTCACCCCAGGCGAATCGAAATCGCCGCTCCGCTGCAGTCGCGCAGGCCCCTGTGCGGCGGACCTGCGGCTCCGGATCCCCGCGGGGGCGTGCTCCGCTCCGCTTTACGGATACCGGTACTCGTCGCTGGGCTCAGGTGCGGGCGCCGGTGCAGGCGCAGCGGCAGTAACGGGCTCCGGCACGATGTGCCAGACGCCGCTGACGTTGTCGCCGGTGACATCGCCTGCGCGCTTGTCGGAGGGCCAGTAGTACAGCGGCTTTCCGCGGAAAGCCCACTGCCGGGAGCCGTCCATGCGTTCCAGAATGCTGAATTCGCCATCATCGACAGCATCGAGATCGGCCAGCAGCGGCGGCCACAGCTTTTCGCAGGCGCGGTAGCAGGTGCTCACGCCCGGGCGATCGCGATCGAAGGTGTAAAGCGTCATGCCGCGGCGATCGACCAGGTAGCCGCGCACGAACACGGCCGGTGCGCTGGAGATCTCGGTGTCGAGCGCGGCCAGCACAGCGGCATGCTCTTCGTCGCTTGCGGGAGGACGGGTCGACTCGAACATGCTGCTGCTGGCGGCCGGCTTGTCGGGCGCCTGCTGGGCGGCAGCGACGCTGGTCAGGGCCAGCAGGGAGAGGGCGAGAAGGCGGGCATTCATGGCTGGGCTCGTGGTCGGGTGGGAAGTCGGGAGCTGCGGCAACACGGATCACGTTCGTCACTGCGCTGTATCGGTACCCGCGCCCTCCGTGGCGCGCGGCAACGCTTCAGCGTTGCCGCAGTCGTGTTCTGACGCTACAGCCGCAGCCGTCGCAGCAGCCAGCGCAGCGCCCGGCCAAAGCGCGGTACGGGCTCGCCGCGGATCAGCAGCAGGGCGCCCTCGGGCGAATCGAAGGGCTGATGGCGGGAGCCGGCGTCGGCGACCAGGAAGTCGCCCGCCGGATGACGCTGGCCGGCATGCAGGATCGAACCTTCGAGCACCAGACATTCCTCGCGGGCGCTGTGCGTGTGGCGCGGGATGCGCGCGCCCGGCGCCAGTCGCCACAGCGTGATCTGCTGGCGGGTCTGCGGATCGAAGCGCAGGGTCTGCACTTCAACGCCCTCGAAGGTCGGCACCCAGGGCGCGGGCGCACGCTGGGGCTCGGCCTCGGCATCGACGCGCGACAGCAGACGCTGGCGCAGGCGCTGCTGGGCGCGCTCGCTCAGGGGCGCGGCATCGGCGGCCTCAGGCGGGCGCAGCGGGTCCTCTTGCCTGCGCTCAGTCATTGGCCGGCCCTCGCCCGCCCAAGAGCTCGGCCAGGCGCGCCAAGGCACGGCGCAGATGGCTCTTCACCGTGCCCAGCGGCACGCCGGTGCGCTCGGCGATCTCGCCGTGGCTCAAGTCTTCGACGAAAGCCAGCGAGAGCATCTGCTGCTGCGCGGGCGAAAGCCGCGCGCGTGCGGCCGCCAGCGCCGTGTCGGCGTCGAGTCGGTCCTGCAGCAGGTCGGCGCTGTTTTCAGTCATTCCCTGCGCATACGCAGGCTCCTCGCCGTCTGGATGCAGGGGCTCGGCGCGGCGATGCCGGCGCTCACGGCGGAGGCGATCAATGGCTCGGCTCCAGGCCATGCCGAGCAGCCAGGGCAGCACCTCACCGCGCTGCGGGTCGTAGGTTGGCGCACGGTCCCAGGCCTGGGCGAAGGTGTCGAGGGTCACCTCTTCGGCGTCCTCCGCCCGCTGCAGCACGCGCAGCGCCAGCGCGTGCACGCGCGCCGAGCAGCGGTCGAACAGCTCGGCCAGCGCCGCCTGTTCGCCCTGCGCCATGCGCAGCGCGAGGCCGATCAGGCGCAAGGCTTCAGCTTCGGTGTCTGCGTGCGTGGACGGGGCGATGGGCGTGATCCGCGGCGGGGTCGGCGAGGCCTCGACGGCCTGCAGGATCCGTTCCCGCGCGTAGGCGGAGCGAGAAACCGCCAAAGCGCGCCGAGCCGGCCCCTGCGGGCCTGGCTGCCGCCCGGCGCGAAGTGACCGGGCGGCACCGAGCCGTCGAGCACCGCAGGTCAGCAGGCGTGCGCCTGGGTCGATCAGCCTTCGCCGTCGATCTCGGGCGCGCAGTGCTCGGTCTCGGCCGCTTCGTTCTCGGCGATCTGCTTCTGGCGCTCGTCCGTGGTCAAGGTGCGGGTGGTTTCGCCGTCGCGCAGGCTGACGTACTCGTTGGCGCGCAGCACCTGCAGGTTCTGCTGGGCGCGGGCGCAGGAGGCGGCGCGGCTCTGTCGGCGCGCTTCGGCGGCGGCCTCAACGGCGCGTTGACGGGCGATCTCGGCGCGCTCGTCCGGGCTGAGGTTGGGGTCGTCCACCGGGGCGGGCGGGGCCTCGGTGCTGGTGGCCGCCGGCGCCGGCGCCACGCTGGGTTCAGCGCGCAGGGCCACGCGCTCGGCCTGGGTGCCTTCGGGCGGACGCTCGCCGTACTGGGTCACGCCGTTGGCGTCCTTCCAGCGGTAGATCTCGGTGGCGGCGGCGTCGGTCGACAGGCCGACCAGGGCGACGCTCAAGAACAAGGCGGTGGTGCAGATCGACAGGCGCATGGCGCGGAATCCTCAGGCAGCGGGTGCGCACTTGGTAGCACCCGCCCTGTGCGCTGGCAAGGCACGGCGGCCTCAGCGGCAGCTCCGATGGCCTGAAGGGCTGCGCCGATGCAAGTACACTCTCGCCGGTTCGCACCCGCATCCGGGTGCCCTGCCGCCAGCCACATGACCGCTACCGATTCCGGCCCAAGCGGCGAGACGCCCCGTCCGCCTCCCCGCCGCAGCATCTATCTGCTGCCCAATCTGTTCACCACCGGCGGCCTGTTCGCGGGCTTCTACGCGATCATCGCGGCATCCAACGGCGACTTCACCAGCGCGGCCATCGCTGTGTTCGTCGCCGGCCTGCTCGATGGTCTCGACGGCCGCATCGCGCGCATGACCAACACCCAGAGCGAGTTCGGCGTGCAGTACGACTCGCTGGCCGACCTGGTCAGCTTCGGCATGGCGCCGGCGCTGGTGATGTACCACTGGTCGCTGTCCAACCTGGTCTACCACGGCCCGGTCTGGGGCAAGGTCGGCTGGGCGGTGGCCTTTCTGTACGCGGCCTGTGCGGCGCTGCGGCTGGCGCGCTTCAACACCCAGGTCGGCGTGGTCGACAAGCGCTACTTCATCGGTCTGGCCAGCCCGGCGGCGGCCGGCACGCTGATGGCTTTTGTCTGGACCGCGACCAAATTCGGCTACGGCGGCGCCGACCTCGAGTACGCAGCCCTCACCGTGACCGTCATCGCTGCGCTGCTGATGGTCAGCCGCATCCGCTACCACAGCGGCAAAGCCCTGCCCTTCGGCGAACGCGTGCCCTTCGTGGTGATCCTGGGGGCCGTCGGTCTGTTCGTGGCGCTGGCGGTGGCGCCGGACCGCGTGCTGCTGGCGGTGTTCTGGATCTACGCCGCCTCCGGCCCGCTGGGCTGGGCGATCGGTCGCCTGCGTCGACGCAGCGGATGACCGTCGCGACCGCCCCGACCGAGGCTACCGAGCAACGCCTGCTGGCGCGGCTGGCGGACCTCTCGCAGCGGCTGGCGGTGTCGATCGATCTGGAGCAGACGCTGAGCCAGGTCGCGCAGATCATCGCCGAGTCGATGGACGCCGAAGCCT
Organism: Lysobacterales bacterium; assembly: GCA_014946745.1. Taxonomy (NCBI): domain Bacteria; kingdom Pseudomonadati; phylum Pseudomonadota; class Gammaproteobacteria; order Lysobacterales; species Lysobacterales bacterium. The sequence goes on from JADCRD010000001.1 coordinate 2,390,341, forward strand.
CGGCCGTGTTCCTGATCGACGAAGCCCAGCAGCGCATCGTCTGTCGTGCCTGCCACGGGCCCGTGGATATCCGCGGTCTGGCCCTGCGCCTGGATCAAGGCCTGGTCGGCCGCGCCATCGCCCGACAGGCCTGCGAGATCGTGCGCGACGCCCACACCGACCCTGACTTCGCCGGCCGCACCTTGGACGCGCGCACCGGCTTCGAGACGCGCAGCGTGCTGACCGCGCCGATCATGACCACCGAGGGCGCAATCGGCGCCCTGCAGGTGCTGAACAAGCGCGGCGGCGGGCCCTTTGACGAGGCCGATGCCGATTCGCTGCGCCTGCTGGCCGCACCCACCGCGCTGGCGCTGAACCACGCGCGCCTGGCCGAAGTGGTGCTGCGGCAGAACCGCATCCAGCGCGAGCTGACCATGGCCCGGCGTCTGCAGCGCTCGCTGCTGCCCAAGCGCAGGCGCGGCGCGTTTCCGCTGCGTGCGCTGAACTTTCCGGCGCGCGAAATCTCGGGCGACTTTTACGACTTCTTCGAGCTGCCCGACGGGCGCATCGCGTTCACCGTCGGCGATGTGGCCGGCAAGGGCCTCGATGCCTCGTTCCTGATGGTCCGCTGCGCCAGCCTGCTGCGCTGGGCCGGCAAGGAGGGCCTGCCGCCGGGCCAGTGGCTGGCGCGCGCCAACGACGAGCTGATGGAGGCCATCGCCGCCGGCATGTTCGTCTGCGCGGTGGCCGGCTACTACGACCCCTTCCGCCAACAGGCCGTGTGGGCGAACGCGGGCTTCCCGCCCTTGCTGCGGGTGGATCGCCAAGGCTGTTTCGAGCGCTTCGAGGCCGAGGGCCCGCCGCTGGGCATCCTGCGTGGCATGAGCTACCCCGAGCAGCAGACGACGCTGGACGGCGCCGCCCTGTATCTGTTCTCCGACGGCATGACCGACGTGCGCGGCGACGACGGCGACCTGCTGGGCGTGGACGGTGTGCAGCATGCCGTCGGCGAGATGCGCCTGCTGCGGCCGGAAGCGCGCTTGCGCGCGCTGGTGCGACGGCTGCGCCGCATGACCGTCACCGATGACACCACGCTGATGGTGATCGAGGGCGAGGCCCCTGCCCTGCTGCGCATCGAGTTTCCCGCTGAAGCCCGCCAGCTGATGCCGATGCGCCACGCCGCCGACGCCGTGCTGGAGCAGCAGGGCGTGGATGCCGATCTGCGCGCCGCACTGGTGCTGGCGCTGGATGAAGCCTGCGCCAACATCATCCGCCACGCCTTTGGCGGCGGCTGCGGCAGCGGCCGCATCGAGCTGCTGATCCGCCGCGAGGGCGAGGCCCTGCACTTCGTGCTGAGCGACACAGCGGCCTGCGTCGATGTCGAGCGCATCAAGCCGCGCGACCTCAACGAATGTCGCCCCGGCGGCCTGGGCCTGTGCTTCATCGACACCCTGATGGACGCCTGGAAGCTCACGCCGCTGGCCGGCGGCGGCAACCGCCTGTGGATGCTGCGGAGTCTGGATTCGGCGGGCAGCTCCGTAGACGAACACCCACCGGTCCCCACCCACTCTGGAGCCACGCCCGCATGAACGACTGCCAGACCTTGACCGAAGCCGGCCACACCGTGGTGCGCCTTGCCGGCGAAGTCGACCTGAGCTGGTCGGCCCAAGTGCGCCAGGCCGTGCTGGCCGCGCTCAACGGCGGCGGCCCGGTGGCGGTGGACCTTGCCGCGGTGCGCTACATCGACAGCTCGGGCATCGCCGCACTCGTCGAGGGCTTCCAGAACGCGCGCGGACGCGGCCAGCGCTTCGTGCTCATCGCGGTCAGCGCGCCGGTGCGCTCGGTGCTCAAGCTGGCGCGGCTGGATCGCGTGTTCGAGATCCACGAATCGCTGGAGGGCGGCGCGCCCGCATGAAGGCGGCGAACGCCCTGCTCGATCGCGTCGGCCGCCGCAGCGTGCAGCTGCTGGGCGAGATCGGCTACGCGGCCATGCTGTTCGTCGAAAGCCTGTACTTCATCGGCGCCGGCTGGGCGCGCGGGCAGCCGGTGCGGCCGCGCATGGTCGCCGAGCAGATGCGCCAGATCGGCGTCGACGCGTTGCCGATCATCAGCCTGCTGTCGCTCACCATCGGCGTCATGCTGGGCATCCAGTTCATCGCAGCCCTCAGCGAGTTCGGCGCCGAGAGCCAGGTCATCATCGCCACCGCCAAATCGATCACCCGCGAGTTCGGCGCCCTGATCACCGCCATCGTGGTCGCCGGCCGCACCGGCTCGGCGCTGGCCGCACGCCTGGGCTCGATGGTCGTCTCGCAGGAAGTGGATGCGCTGGCGGTCACCGGCATCGACCCGGTGCGCTACCTGGTCGCCCCCGCGCTGCTGGCGATGCTGGTCATGGTGCCGGTGCTGACGGTGTTCGCGAACCTGGTGGCGCTCACCGGCGCCGGGCTGTACGCCTCGGGCCCACTGGACATGGACGTCAGCGCCTACTTGAACCGCACCCTGCAGCTGCTGGAGCCGCGCGACCTCTGGGAGGGCCTGTCGAAGTCCGTCGTCTTCGCCGTCCTCATCACCCTGATCGGGACGAGCACAGGGTTCTCCGTCAGCGGCGGCGCCGAAGGCGTCGGCCGCGCCACCACCCGCGCCGTCGTGCTGTCGATCAGCGCGATCGTGGTGGCGGACATGCTTTTCTCCTTCTTCCTCAATCGATGAGAGCCGGGATTCGGGATTCGGGATTCGGGATTCGTCGAGCGAGGCTCGGCGAGCCCTTGCGTCGACACTCCGCACAGCGCGTTCAGACGGCACCTTGCGGCGCGCCCGCCCTGGCTTCTGCGAATCCCGAATCCCGAATCCCGAATTCCCGCGACTCCGCAAGGAGTCGCCCATGACGAATCCCCAATCCCCAATCCCCAATCCCGGCTCTCAAGAGCCGCTCATCGACGTCCACGGCCTGCAGGCCTACTACGGCCGGCGGCGGATTCTGCACGGCATCGACTTCCGCGTTCAGGCGGGCGAGATCCGGGTGATCATGGGTGGCTCAGGCTCGGGCAAGAGCACTCTGCTGCGGCATCTGCTGGGCCTGCAGAAGCCCGCGGCCGGCACGGTGCGGCTGTTCGGCATCGACATCGCACAGGCCAGCACGGCGCAGCTGCTCACCATTCGTCGTCAGCTCGGAGTGAGCTTCCAGGGCGGGGCGCTGTTCACCTCGATGACGGTGGGCGAGAACGTCGCCCTGCCGCTGCGCGAGCACACGCGGCTCGACGAGAACACCATCCGCATCATGAGCCGCTTGAAACTTGAAGTGGTCAACCTTGGCGGTTTCCAGGACCTGATGCCCGGCCAGCTCTCCGGCGGCATGGTCAAGCGCGCGGCGCTGGCGCGGGCGATCGTGATGGACCCGAAGCTGCTGTTCTTCGACGAGCCTTCAGCGGGGCTTGATCCCGTCGTCTCGGCCGAACTCGACGAGCTGATCCTGCAGCTGCGCGACGCCATGCGCATGAGCATCGTGGTGGTCACCCACGAGCTGGAGTCGGCCTTCAAGATCGCCGATACCATCACCGTGCTTGACCACGGCAAGGTGCTGATGACCGGCACGGTGGCCGAAGTGCGCGCCTCCGAGCACCCGCGCATCCAGGACCTGCTCAACCGCCGCCCGCGCGAGATCGAGGTCAACGTCGACGAGTACCTCAAGCGGCTGACCGAGGAAGAGGGATGAAGAGCGGGGATTGGGGATTCGGGATTCGGGATTCGGGATTGGGATTGGGATTGGGATTGGGGGTTGGCTACGTGCCCGGAATGCCCAGCGCAGGGGCGCGACGGCGCGCAATTCCCCCCTCTCCCCTGGTGGGAGAGGGGTCGGGGGAGAGGGGGATGACACTTGCCGCAAGTCTGCCCCCTCTCCCCAACCCCTCTCCCACCAGGGGAGAGGGGCTTGATCATCGAACTCAGCGCAAGGGCGGAGGCATGTCGCTTATCGGGAACAAGGTCTTTCCAACATCACCGCCCGCTCGCGAGGGCCGGCGTGCGCGCCTAAACTGCGCCGGCATGAACAGGACAACCGGATGAAGCGCGACGGGATCAACTACAGCCTGGTGGGTGCGGTGGTGCTGGTCGCCTTCGGCCTGCTGCTGTTCGCCCTGTTCTCGATCACCGGACGCAGCGGCAGCGCGCTGCGCTACCACGCCCACTACGCCAACGTCACCGGCTTGGGCCCCGGCGCACCGGTGTTCTACGAGGGCTTCCGCATCGGCCAGGTCGAGGACATCACGCCGGACCGCAGCCAGGGCCGCACCCGCTACCGGGTCGAACTGGCCCTGCGCGCGGACTGGCCGATCCCCGAAGACAGCGTCGCGGCCCTGCAGTCGACCGGCCTGCTGGCCGATGTCGCGATCGCGATCCGCGAGGGCAGCAGCGCTGCGATGCTGGCCGAGGGCGGCGAGCTGGCGAGCCGCGAGGGCGCCGATCTGTTTGTCGCCATGGCCGATCTGGCCGGCGAAGTGAACGCGCTGTCCAAAGAGCGTCTGCGGCCGATGCTGGAGAACCTCGCCCAGCGGCTGGACTCGATCGGCGCCGCCGTCGACGCCAGTGCGCCGGCCCTGCTCAGCGAGGCGCAGGCGCTGATGGGACGGCTCAACACCGCGGCCGACGGCGTCAACGCGATTCTCGATGCGCCCAACCGCGAGGCGATCCGCAGCAGCCTCGCCAATGTCCAGCAGCTCTCGGCCGAGCTGTCGGCGACGCAGGCACGCGCCGACAGGCTGTTGGACGCGCTGAACGCCACTGTCGACGAGAATCGCCCCGACCTGCGCGAGGCGGTCGCGGATCTCGAACGCACGCTCGGCACCATCGCCCGCCGCATCGACTCCATCACGCACCATCTGGAAAGCTCCAGCCGCAACATGGATGAGTTCACCCGCGAGATTCGCCGCAATCCGAGCCGGCTGATCTACACCCCGCCCGAGGACCCGGTGGAATGAGCCTGCGCCCCATGCATCGAGTGTCGCGCGCACGCGCCGCGCTGCTGGCGAGCCTGCTGACGCTGCTCGGCGCCTGCGCCAGCGCGCCTGGCATTCCCGAAACCACCTGGCACCGGCTGCCGGCCGCAAGCGCCAGTGTGCCGCTGACCGACACCAGCGAGCTGCCCATCGTGGTGCAGCAGCTCGAAGCCGACGGCCTGCACGCTGACCAAGCCCTGCTGTACGCGCTCGATGCGAGTGGGCAGCGGCTGCGCGCCTACCACTACAACCTGTGGGTTGATCCGCCCGGCTACCTGCTGCAGCGCCGGACGATCGCTCGCCTGCGTGCAGCCGGCGCGAGCGCACGCGTCACCGACCAGCTGTCCTCACGTGAGCCCGCGCTCTGGGTCAGCGGCCGAATCGAGCGCTTCGAGCGGGTACCGCGCGCCGGTGGCGGCTACGAGGCCCAGGTCGGCCTGCGCCTGCGCGTTGCCCGCCACGATGGCGGCGAGCCGCTGGTAGAGCGCGAGTACGCCGCCACCGTCGCCGCCAGCGACGACAGGCTTGCAACCTCGGTGCAGGCGCTGGGCGCCGCGACCGACCAGGCTCTGGACGCCTTTCTGATCGATCTGGGGCGCGCGCTTGCCGAGGCCACGCCGTGAGCCGGCTCGCGCCCGCCGCACACCCAGCGGAGCAGCTGCAGCTGGCGCGGGCGCTGGGCTTGAAGGCCCTGCGCCTGCGCGAGCGGCCGCTGCCGGCAGCACCGGCGCGGCTGCGGATCGCCGCGGTCGAGTCGCTGGAATCGCTGAAGCAGGACGCGCTGCTGCTGGCCGTGCTGCGCGCGATTGACGTGGGCACCGATGAGATCGGCCCCGCCACGGCCGGAGACAGCCCCCTGCTGGCGCTGGGCCGCGACGAGCCCCGCGCCGACCTCACTGTGCCCGCGCTGACCGCGCTGCGCGGCAACGCCGCGGCCAAGCGCGCACTGTGGCCGGCCCTGCGTCGGCTGCGCCGCCGGCTGCTCGGCGCATGAACGCGCGCGCGCTGCCCGAAACGGCGCAGATGCGGCCGATGACCGAGGCCGACCTCGACGCGGTGATGCGCATCGAACTGCAGGCCTATCCGTTTCCGTGGACGCACACGATCTTTCGCGACTGCCTGCGCGCCGGCTATGCCTGCTGGGTACTCGATTGCGGCGGCGCCGTGCTCGGCTACGGCGTGCTGAGCGCGGCCGCCGGCGAAGCCCATGTGCTCAACGTCTGCGTGGCGCCGAATCACCAGGGCGAGGGCCACGGCCGCCGTCTGATGCGCCGGCTGATCGACCTCGCGCGCTGGCACCGCGCCGAGCGGATCTTCCTGGAAGTCCGCCCTTCGAATCCGCATGCGATCGCGCTCTACGACTCGCTGGGATTCAACGAGATCGCCCGCCGCGCCAACTACTACCCGGCCGTGGGCGGCCGCGAGGACGCCATCGTGATGGCCCTGGAGTTGCTGCCCGAGGTCGACTGAGCCCGCAGTGCAGAATCCGGCCGGCGCTCACTGACCCGCAGCGAGCGGATTCAGCCGCTGCGACAGACGCTCGCGAAAACGCTCGATTCCGACGCCAAACCGCCGACGCTGCCCGCGGCGAGAAACTTGCATCCCGCCTCCCGGACCCGCCGCCACCGACGTCAAGGACCCCATGGACCGACTCGAAGCCCTGCGCAGCATCGCCCGCGACGCCGCGAGCGGTGAGCTGAGCTTCCCGACGCATGCGCAGCTGGCGCTGAAGATCAAGACCGCCCTGGACGATCCGAACTGTTCGGTCGACCAGGCCGCGCGCCTGATCCAGGCGGACCCGCTGATGTCGGCACGCGCGGTCGGCATGGCCAATTCGGTGGTGTACAACCGCAGCGGACGCGAAGTCTCGGACGTGAAGACGGCCGTCAACCGACTGGGGTTCGCGACCCTGCGGACCTTGGCGATGGCGCTTGTCACCCGGCAGATGGCCGGCGGCGAGGGCAACCCGGCCCAGCAGAAGGTCGCGCGCCAACTGTGGGAGCGCACGGCTCATGTGGCCGCACTGGCTCGCGTGCTGGCGCAGAAGGTCACCGGTCAGAACCCCGAGATCGCCCTGTTCGCCGGCCTCGTCCACGACATCGGCGGCTTCTATCTGATCTCCCGCGCGGCGCACTTCCCGGCACTGCTGCGGATCGAAGCGCCTTTGGCGGTCGAGCTGGCGGAAGGCAGCGAGACCTCGGGGGCGGACATCGATACCGACCAGCGGGTCGAGCGCGACCTGGGCCTTGCGGTGCTCCGAAAACTGCAGGTGCCTTCGGTGGTGACCGAGGGCATCGAGGACTACTGGAGGGGCATGCTCTCGCTGCCGCCCGAAACTCTGGGCGACACCCTGCTACTGGCGGATGTACTGGCGCCCGTGGCGCATCCGCTGCGCTGGCAGGACCCCGCCCAGCCGCCCGCCACGCGAGCGGCTTCCATCGACATGCTGGTAGGCCAAGACACGCTTCAAGAGATCCTGCGCGAGACGGCCGCCGAGGTTGGGCAGCTGATCGAAACCCTGAAGTTCTAGGCATGGGCCCGGAACCCATCGCCGGCGCCCCGCTCCCCGCCAACGAGGCCGAGCGGCTGGCGTCGCTGCGCGCGGCTGAACTGCTCGACACGGAAGTGGAGGCGGCGTTCGACGACCTCACGCGCCTCGCGTCCTCGATCTGCGGCACGCCGATCGCGCTAGTGTCGCTGGTCGACGCCCACCGGCAATGGTTCAAGAGCCGGGTCGGTCTCGATGCAACCGAAACGCCTCGCGAGCTGGCGTTCTGCGCCCATGCGATCCTCGACGACAAGGTGTTGGAGGTCCCTGACGCCCGCGAAGATCCGCGCTTCCGCGACAACCCGCTGGTCACGGATGCGCCGGCCATCCGCCTGTATGCCGGTGCTCCCTTGCAGGGGCCCGGCGGCTACCCGATCGGCACCCTGTGCGTTATCGATACCGCAGCGCGTGCCCTGACACCTGCCCAGCGCGAGCAGCTGGCAACGCTGGCCGCGCTGGGCTCGCATCTGATCGAGGCGCGGCTGGCGCAGAAGCGCGCCGAACGCGGCGAGCGCGCCCTGTCACAGCTGCTGGAGGCGCTGCCCGAAGGGGTGGTCGCCTGCAATGCCCAGGGTCAACTGAGCCACTGCAACGGCGTGGCCCGGGCCTGGCACGGCTGCGATCCACTGCGCGAGTCGCAGATGGAATGTGCTGAACGCTTCGACCTGTACGAGGCAGACGGCGAAACGCCGCTCAGCCCCGATCAGATGCCACTCGTACGGGCGTTTCGCGGCGAGGTGCTGCGCGACGTCGAGATCTGCATCCGCGCGCGCGGCCAACCGCCACGCTTCGTGCTCGCCAGCGGCGGCCCGGTCCTCGACACGCACGGCGTCACCGAAGGCGCCCAGGTGGTGATGCACGACATCACCCAACGCCATCTGGCGCAGAGGACGCTGGAAGAAGAGCGCCGTCGTCTGGCCATGGTGCTGGACGGCACCCGCGCCGGCACCTGGGAGTGGAACATCCAGACCGGGGAAACGCGCTTCAACGAGCGCTGGGCCGAGATCGTCGGCTATACGCTCGACGAGCTGGCGCCCATCAACATCCAGACCTGGCTTGGCCTGGCGCACCCCGACGACCTGACTGAATCCGGGGAGCGCCTGCGGGCCCACTTTCGCGGCGAAACCGAGCAGTACGACTTCGTCTGCCGCATGCGGCACAAGCAGGGCCGCTGGGTGTGGGTGCACGACCGCGGCCGGGTGCTGTCCCGCGACGCCGAGGGCAAACCCCTGTGGATGGCCGGCACCCATCTCGAAGTCACCGAGCTGCGTGAGGCCCAGGGCCGCATGGAGCAAGCGCTGGCGCAGCTGCAGTCGATCTTCGCCGGTGCGCTCGACGTCTCGATCATCGCCACCGAGGTGGATGGGACCATCCGCCTGTTCAATCCCGGCGCCGAGCGTCTTCTCGGCTATCGCGCTGAGGAACTGGTCGGCCACTGCACGCCCGCGATCCTGCACGATCCCGAAGAAGTCGAAGCGCGCGGTCGCGAACTGAGCGCCCGCGAGGGCCGCGATATCCAAGGGTTCGAGGTTTTTGCCGACGCCGCCCGGCGCGACGTGGTCGAGACCCGCCAATGGACCTACATCCGACGCGATGGCGAACGACGCAAGGTGCGACTGTCCGTCAGTGCCATTCGCGACTCGGCGGGACGTCTGGACGGCTTCGTCGGGATCGCCATCGACCTCACCGAACTGGCCCAGCAGACGCGCGCGCGCGCCGAATCGGAAGACCGTTTCCAGGGCGCCTTCCGGGCGTCCGCTCTGGGGCTCGCGCTGGTTGCTCCGGACGGCCGTCTGCTGCAGGTCAATCCGGCGCTCTGCGCCATGCTGGGCTACGCCGCCGAGGAGCTGCTGTCCGGCGACTTTCAGCGGCTCACCCACCCCGACGACGTGGCCATCGATCTGGAGCTGGCCGGACAGACCCTCGCCGGCAAGCTGCCCGGCTACCAGCTGCGCAAACGCTTCATTACCCGCCAAGGTGCGACGGTCTGGGCCATGCTGGCGGTCTCCCTGGTGCGGGGCAGCGAAGGCCAGCCGCTGTACTTCGTGTCACAGGTGCTCGACATCACCACCCGCGTGCGCGCCGAGGAGGCCCTGCGCGCGAGCGAGGCCAAACTCTCGGAGCTGTTCCGGCTCTCCCCGGTGGGCATCGCCCTGAATCGCATGGACGATGGCGCGTTCCTCGAAGCGAACCCCGAGTTCTATCGCATGCTCGGGCATTCGGAGGATCGCTTCCGCAGGCTCAGCTACTGGGACATCACGCCGATCGAGTACGAGCCGCAGGAGCACGCCCAGCTGGCCAAGCTGCAGTCGCAGGGGCGCTATGGCCCCTACGAGAAGGAGTACATCCACGCCAACGGCCAGCGCATCCCGGTGCTGCTGCACGGCGTGCGCTTCCAGCCGGGCGGCAGCGGCGATGTGCTGATCTTGAGCGTGGTCCAGGACATCAGCGAGCGCAAACGTCTGGAGCGCATCAAGTCCGAGTTCGTCTCCACCGTCAGCCATGAGCTGCGCACGCCCTTGACTTCGATCTCCGGCGCGCTTGACCTGGTCGTCGGCGGCGCGCTCGGTCAGTTGCCCAGCGAGGCCCACGATCTGCTGCTGCTCGCCCAGCGCAACGCGCGCCGGCTCGGCGCGCTGGTCGGCGACCTGTTGGATCTCGAGAAGCTGCTGGCGGGCAAGATCAGCCTCAACAAGTCGCTGCAGAACCTCGGCAGTCTGCTGGTGGACACGGTGGCGGCCCTGCAGCCCTACGCCGAGCGCTTCGAGGTCAAGGTGCAGCTGCAGACGCCAGCGGACGTGCAGCTGAACACCGACCCCGGACGCTTCAGCCAGATCGTGACCAACCTGGTCTCCAACGCGATCAAGTTCTCGCCGCGCGCCGGGCTCGTGGAAATCTGCACGCGGCTGGTGGATGGTCTGGTCGAGCTGCAGGTGCTCGATCGCGGCCGAGGCGTGCCGGAAGCCTTTCGCGATCGGCTCTTCCAGAGCTTCGCCCAGGCCGAAGGCGGCACCGACCGGAATCAGGAAGGCACGGGCCTGGGCCTTGCGATCAGCCGCGAGCTGACCGGCCGCCTCGGCGGTGAGATCGGCTACGAGCCGCGCGAAGAGGGTGGCAGCTGCTTCTGGCTGCGCCTGCCGGTGATGCCGGACAGCCACCCCGCGCCGCCGTCAGCGACTCGCCCATGCGTATTGGTGGTCGAGGACGACCCTGACGTGGCCGCGGTGCTGAGCCTGTTGCTCGAGCGCGAAGGCTTCGAGTCGCTGCATGCCGACAGCATCGAGTCGGCCAAGGCTCAAGTGGCTGTGGCCAAGGTGCAGGCGATCACACTGGATCTGTCGCTGGGCGAAGAGCGCGGCGAGGATCTGCTGGAATGGCTGCGCAGCACGCCGGAGACCACAGAGCTGCCGGTGCTCGTCGTCAGCGGCCAGGCGGACCGCCTGTCGGGGCCGGACCCGAACACCGCACGCATGCAGAAGCCGCTGAGGATTCCCGCGTTGACCGGCACGCTGCACGCCCTCATCGGTCGCAGGACAAGCCGCGAGCACACCCAGATCCTGTGCATCGAGGACGACGAGGACAGCCTGAAACAGATCGCCGCCGCACTCAGTCCTTTGGGCGAAATCACCTTCGCACGCAACCTGGCGCAGGCGCGCGCGGTGATCAAGGCGCGCCGGTTCGACCTGGTGGTGCTCGACCTGATGCTGCCGGACGGCGACGGGCGCAGCCTGCTGCCACTGCTGCCGATGGATTCGGCCCCGCCGGTGCTGGTGTTGAGCGAACAGGCACTGAGCCCGGACGCCACGCTGCAATTCGCCGCGGTGCTCGGCAAGTCGAGCACCGCCAAGGCGCGTCTGGCCGAGGTCGGCCGCCTGCTGCTGAGCCCGCAACGAAGAGAACCACGAACCCCGGGGAGTCCGCCATGAGCGGCGACAAAGGACAGGGCCTTCGCCTTCTGCATGTCGAAGACGATCCCGCCATCCGCGCCATCGCCCGTATCGCGCTGACCCAGGTCGGTCAGTTCACCCTGCAGTCGTGTGCGAGCGGCGCGGAAGCCTTGGAGATCGGCCCAAGCTACGATCCGCATGTCCTGCTGCTTGACGTGATGATGCCCGGCATGGACGGGCCGACCACGCTGCGCGGACTCGCCCAGCGCATGTCGCTCGAACATCGGCTGGTGATGTTCATGACCGCCAAGGTGCAGCCCTGCGATATCGAGCGCTATCGGGAAGAGGGCGCGCAGGGCGTGATCATCAAGCCCTTCGATGCGATGCGCCTGTACCGGACGGTGCTGGATGAATGGGATGCGCTGCGCGAGCGGCGAAGCCGGGCTTGACGCCCCGCAGTCGCTGCAGCGACTGACATCCGAGTCGCTTCAGGAGAGACCCGAATCGCGGCAGCTGCGTTGGCAACCCGCTTACCTGCTGCAGCGCAGGCTCCTAGCCGCCCTCGAGGGTCAGCGCGTCGAGTGAAGGAGACGCCAGCCCACTACGCCGCCAGAGCGCATCCAGGCGACAGCCCTGCACCGGGTCGATGTATTCCGGCACCAGATCCACCAGCGGCTTGAGCACGAAGGCATGCTTCAGCTCGGGCCGCGGCAGCTGCAGGTTTCCTGGCCCCTCCAGCACCAGCGCATCGAAATAGACGATGTCGACGTCGAGCGTGCGCGAGGAAAAACGGGGTACATCGCGGCGGCGGCCGTTGGCATCTTCAAGCGCGTGCAGCCAGTCATTGAGCGCGAAAGGGTCGAGATCGCTGTCGATGGCAGCCGCCGCGTTGAGGAAATCCGGCCCCTCGAAACCGACGGCAGGCGTGCGATACACCGGCGAGAAGCGCGCACCGGGAAAGCGCTGACGCAAGGCCTCGGCCGCGGCTCGCAGGTAGCGCTCGGGCTGCTGGTTGCTGCCGAGGCTGAGCAGGGCGAGGCTCATGCGCTGGCGTTGATGCGGCTGCGCTCGATCAGCACGCCAACCGCACGCGCGCCGCGCACCGCGCCTGGCTTCGAGAGCTTCAAGCGCACGTGGCTGACCTTGAACTCATCGAGGATGATCGCCGCACAGCGCTCAGCCAGGGTTTCCACGAGGCCGAAGCCCGACTCGCCGACAAACTGCATCAGGCGCTTGCTGACGGCCTTGTAATCGAGAGTGTCGCGGATGTCGTCCGACGCTGCCGGCACGCGGTTGTCAAAGGCCATCTCGATGTCGAGCACGATCGGCTGGCGGATGCGCCGCTCCCAGTCGTAGATGCCGATCAGGCACTCGATCTCGAGCGCCTCGATGAAAACCTTGTCCATGCGGAGTCCTGGTGTGGGGGCGAGCAGCGCGGGCGCACTTGGCTCAGGCGGCCGGCAAGCCTGCCATATCCCAGCGTGGCCGCACGGTGAGCGCATCGGCCTCGCGCTGGCCCGCAGCCAGCCGCAGCGCCCCCGCAAAAGCGATCATCGCGCCGTTGTCGGTGCAGAACTCCGGACGCGGAAAGCTGACCTTGACCTTGCGCCGCCGGCTCAGCTCATTCATCCGCGCGCGCAGGCGGCGATTGGCGCCCACACCTCCAGCGACCACCAGCGTCTTCGCGCCGGTGGCCTTGAGCGCGCGCTCGCACTTGATCGCCAGCGTCTCGACCACGGCCTCCTCGAAGCCGCGCGCAATGTCCGCGCGGGTCTGTGCGCTCTGGTCCGACTGCTGCCAGGCCAGCAGCACCTGGGTCTTAAGGCCCGAGAAACTGAATTCGAGGCCCGGCCGGTCGGTCATCGGCCGCGAAAAGGTGAACCGCCCCGGATCGCCGGATTCCGCCAGCTTCGCCAGCTCGGGTCCACCCGGATACGGCAGGCCCAGCAGCTTGGCGGTCTTGTCGAAGGCCTCGCCGGCGGCGTCGTCCAGGGTCTCACCGAGCAGGCGATATACGCCGATGCGCTCGACTTCGACCAGCTGACTGTGGCCGCCGGACACGAGCAAGGCCACGAACGGCGGCTGCGGCGCATCCGCTTCGAGCAGCGGGGCCAGCAGATGGCCCTCCATGTGGTGCACGCCGATCGCCGGCAGGCCCAGCGACCAGGCGATGGCGCGGCCGGTGGCGGCGCCTACCAGCAAAGCGCCGACCAGTCCGGGGCCTGCGGTGTAGGCCACGCCGTCGAGGTCGGCAATCCGCAGCCCGGCCTCATCCAGACACGTACGGATCAGCGGCAGCAGCTTGCGCACATGGTCACGGCTGGCCAGCTCGGGCACCACCCCACCGTAGTCCGCATGCAGCCGCACCTGGCTGTACAGGGCATGGGCGAGCAGGCCGCGTTCGTGGCGGTAGATGGCCACGCCGGTCTCGTCGCAAGAGGTTTCGATGCCGAGCACATTCATGGGGCAGAAGATGCAGATCGGGCCCCGGATTGCAAGGGCGTTGGAAGGCCGCGTATCATACGCGGCTCCCCGCCCCCGCATTGCGCGCATCAACCGCGCGGGCAGTGTCGCGGGGGCCCACCGAATCAGCACCGGAGATCCCATGCCCAGCGTCAAAGTCCGCGAAAACGAGCCGTTCGAGTTTGCCCTGCGTCGCTTCAAGCGCACCTGCGAAAAGGCCGGCGTTCTGGCCGAGACCCGCAAGCGCGAGTTCTATGAGAAGCCGACCCAGGAGCGCAAGCGCAAGGCGGCCGCCGCGGTCAAGCGCCATCTGCGTCGCGTCAGCCGCGACGTCACCAAGCGCCGTCGCCTCTACTGAGGCGTCGCCCGGTCCGCGCGGCCGGGGCTTGAGTCCGTTCAGGGTATCCGGAGCCGGTGTTGCGCAAGCGACACCGGCTTTTCCTGTTTGCGCCATTTGTGACGCCGCAGCCGCGTCACCGTTTGTGCCGTCGTGGCGCTGCATCGGCGCCACCTGCTTTACGTCGTCCGTGGCGCCGAGTCGGCGCCGTCTGTTGAAGCCATTTGTGGCGCTGCATCGGCACCATTCGCGTCCTCCTTCGGCCGCTGCCACGCGCAGCCGCCCTCCCCCATCCCGAGGTGATACATGAGCCTGAAACTGCGTCTGACCGATGACATGAAGGCCGCCATGAAGGGCGGCGACAAGGAGCGCCTGGCGGTGATCCGTCTGGTCAATGCCGCGATCAAGCAGCGCGAGGTCGACGAGCGCATCCAGCTCGACGATGCCCAGGTGCTGTCAGTGCTGGAGAAAATGATCAAGCAGCGCCGCGACTCGGTCAGCCAGTACGAGTCCGCCGGACGCGAAGATCTCGCCGCGCAGGAGCGCTTCGAGATCGAGGTCATCCAGGCCTACATGCCGCAGGCGCTCGGCGAGACCGAGATCGACGCGCTGATCGAGGCGGCCATCGCTGAAACCGGCGCCAGCAGCGGCCGCGACATGGGCAAGGTGGTGGGCGCGCTGAAGCCGAAGGTGGCCGGCCGCGCCGACATGGGCGCGGTGTCGGCCCGCATCAAGGCGCGTCTGGGCGGCTGAGGCCGCTCGGCGCCACCGACTTGAGCGCATCCGCACCCGACAACGGCCCCGACCACGGGGCCACTGCCAGCGCGCCGCCAGCCAGGCGGCGCGCGGCGCTGCTGTTCATCTTCATCACCGTCGCGCTGGACATCCTCGCGCTGGGTCTGATCATCCCGATCCTGCCCAAGCTGATTCTGGAGTTCAGTCAGGGCGACTCGGCCCGCGCGGCCACCCTGTACGGCCTGTTCGCGGTCGCCTTCGCGGCCATGCAGTTTCTGGCCTCGCCGGTGCTAGGTGCCCTGTCCGACCGCTTCGGTCGGCGCCCAGTCATCCTGCTGTCGAACCTTGGGCTCGGGCTCGACTACATCCTGATGGCGCTGGCCCCCAGCCTGTGGTGGCTGTTGATCGGCCGCCTGCTCGCCGGCATCACCGCCGCCAGCATCACCACGGCGAACGCCTACATCGCCGACGTCACTCCGCCGGAGAAGCGCGCCGCCGGTTTCGGCATCCTCGGCGCCGCCTTCGGACTCGGCTTTGTGATCGGTCCGGCGCTGGGCGGCGTGCTTGGCAGCATCGACCTGCGCCTGCCCTTCTGGGTCGCGGCGGGCTTGAGCCTCGCCAACTTCGTCTACGGCTGGCTGATCCTTCCGGAATCGCTGCCCGCCGAACATCGTCGACCTTTCGCCTGGCGCGGGGCGAATCCTCTGGGCGCGCTCCGGTTCCTGCGTGCGCATCCGGGCGTGCCGGTGCTGGCCGGCGGCCTGTTCCTGAGCCAGCTGGCGCACATGGCCCTGCCGGCGGCCTTCGTGCTGTATGCCAACTACCGCTACGGCTGGGACGAACGCCAGGTCGGTCTCGCCCTGGCCCTCGTCGGCATCTGCTCGGCGATCGTGCAGGCCGGGCTGGTGCGCCGTGTCATCCCGCGCATCGGTGAGCGCCGCGGCCTGCTGTTCGGCCTCGGCATGGGCGCGCTGGGTTTCGCCATCTACGGCATCGCCTCCGAGGGCTGGATCCTGCTGCTCGGCGTGCCAGTGATGGCGCTCTGGGGCTTTGCCATGCCCTCGGCGCAGGGGCTGCTGACCCGCCACGTCGAGGCCGAAGCCCAGGGCCGACTGCAGGGCGCACTGACCAGCCTGACCGGCATCGCCGGCATCATCGGCCCGCTGATGTTCAGCCAGATCCTGGCTGCGGCAATCGGGCCGCTGAAGGCCTCGGGCGTACCCGGCGCGCCGTTCTTGCTGGCGGCGGTGCTGTTGGCAGGCGCGGCGCTGATGGTGCAGGCGCGCGTTCGAAGCTGAACGGCGACGGGCGGGCCCCACTGTCCGCCCAACCCCGCGCAGGCGCATCCTCCGTATCCGGTCGCCGTCGACGCACCCCGCGCCGGCATTGTCCGAACACCGATTGGAGGTCCACGATGCGCGTTCCCCTGCTGTCGCTGCTGAGCCTTGCCATGACTGCCACCTCCGCCGCGGCTGCCGACGCCCCCGACTATGCGCTGACCGTCTACAGCGCGGCCGCCCCCGGCACGCTGTCGACCGAGCGGCTGGCCGACTACGGCGATCGCCTGCCCGGCTATGCCGTGGTCAGCGACCGGCGCGTGCTGGAGCTGTCGCGTGGCACCGGCGAGCTTCGCTTCTCCGACGTCGCGCGCCGGATCGATCCGACCACGGTGAGCTTCGCCTCAATCACCGACCCCGCTGGCACCCGCGTGCTGGAGCAGAACTACCAGTACGACCTGGTCAGCCAGCAGAAGCTGCTGCAGCGCTATCTGGGCCAGCCGCTGACCGTGGAGCAGCAGCGCGGCGATACGATCGAGCGCGTCAGCGGCACCCTGCTCTCGGCCGATGGCGGGCTGATCCTGGCGCGCGAGGACGGCAGCGTGGTGACGCTCAGCAGCTGGAGCAGCGTGCAGTTCCCGGCCCTGCCGGGCGGGCTGATCAGCAAGCCCACCCTCGTGTGGAAACTCGATGCCGCGCGCGGCGGTCGGCATGACGCCCAGGTCAGCTATCAGACCCAGGGCATGACCTGGTGGACGGACTACAACATCACCCTGCGCGAGGACGGCGGCCGCTGCCGCATGGATCTCGCTGCCTGGGTGAGCCTGGTGAACCAGAGCGGCGGCAGCTTTCCCAACGCGAAGTTGAAACTCGTGGCCGGCGACGTCAATCGCGCGCCGGCAGCGCCCGAGCCACAAAAGATGTACAGGACCATGGTCGCCGAAGCCGCGCCGATGGCCGACGGCTTCGCCGAGTCCGAGCTGTTCGAGTACCACCTCTACACCCTGGGCCGCCGCACCGATCTGCCCGACAACTCGGTGAAGCAGCTGGAGCTGTTCCCCGCCGTGGCCGGCGCGGAGTGCCGGCGCGAGCTGGTGTTCACCGCAACCCCGAGCTACTACAACTATGGTGCGGCGATGACCGACCAGGGCTTCGGCGCCACCCAGCGCGGCGAGGCCGGGGCGTTTCTGGAGTTCGAGAACCGTGAGGCCAATCGGCTGGGCATCCCGCTGCCCGGCGGCCGCGTGCGCGTGAGCCAGGCCAGCGCCGACGGCGCCCAGGAGTTCATCGGCGAAGACCTGATCCAGCACACCGCGCGCAACGAAACGCTGCGGCTCAAGCTGGGCACCGCCTTCGACATCAGCGGAGAGCGCCGCCAGCTGAGCTACAGCTACGACGAGAAGGCGCGCACGATCACCGAGACCATCGAAGTCGAAGTCCGCAACGGCAAGAAGAGCCCTGCCGAAGTGACCGTGCGCGAGTATCTCTACCGCTGGAGCGGCTGGACGATCACCGGCAACTCGCAGGCCTACGACAAGCGCGATGCGCAGACGGTCGACTTCGCGGTGAAGCTGCCGGCCGAAGGCAAGCAGACCGTGCGCTACACGGTGACCTATCGCTGGTGAGGGCGGTCGCTTGAGGTGAGCTGCAGGGCCCTGCGGTGGGTGCAGGGCCTTGCGCGGTTTCGATCGGGAATGAGGCAAGCGTGGAGCTTCGGTGGGTCAAGACCCACCCTATGCAGAGCCGCGCTCTGTTGGGGAGAAGGTGCGCGCACGGTGTTCGGTCGTGGTGTCGCTTTCGATCGGGAATGGGGCGAGGGTCGGGCTTTGGTGGGTCAAGACCCACCCTATGCAGAGCCGCGCTCTGGTGGGTCGAAGGTGCACGCATGATGTTCGGTCGTGGTGTCGCTTTCGATCGAGCACGTGGCGAGGGTCGGGCTTCGGTGGGTCGAGACCCACCCTATGCAGACTGCGGGGGCGAAGTTGCACGCACGATTTTCGGTCGTGGTGTTGCGTTCGATCGGGAATGGGGCGAGCGTGGAGCTTCGGTGGGTCAAGACCCACCCTATGCAGACTGCGGGGGCGAAGTTGCGCGCACGGTGTTCGGTCGTGGTGTCGCTTTCGATCGAGCATGAGGCGAGCGTCGGGCTGCGGTGGGTCAAGACCCACCCTATGCAGAGCCGCGCTCAGGTGGGCCTGCCCCACCTGATGGAGCTGCAGACTGTGAGCTGCGAACACGACCACACGCCAAACGCATGCGAGGCCAGCTCTTCTCTCACTCCTCACTCCTCACTGCTCTCCACTCGCTCCTCGCTCCCAGCTCGCACGCCCCAACCGATGGCCGATGGAGCGCGGGTTTCGCACTGTTATGCTCCGCGGTTCTTTCGGTCCGTCTCCATGGAGTTCTTCATGCGTAGCCCCCTGCTCACCGGCGCCCTTGCCAGCGCGATTGCTCTGGCCCTGGGCCTGAGCGCCTGCTCCAAGCCCGAAGGCGACACCGCTGCTCCGGCAGCCAGCTCGGCGGCCGCCGATGCCGCGCCTGCAGCGCCCGCGGCCGACCTCACCGGCAATCCCTTCATGCAGCCGAGCAGCCTGCCGTTCATGGCGCCGGACTTCAGCAAGATCAAAGACGAGCACTACCTGCCCGCCCTGCTCGAAGGCATGCGCCAGCACCTCGCCGAGATCGAGACGATCGCCAACAACACCGAGGCGCCCACGGTCGAGAACACCCTGATGGCGATGGAGCGCTCGGGTGCCCTGCTGACCCGCACCGCCGAAGTGTTCATGAATCTGGCGGGCACCGACACCAACCCGACGATCCAGCAGATCCAAGCCGAGATCGCACCGAAGCTGGCGGCGCATCAGGATGCGATCCTGCTGAACGCCAAGCTGTTCCAGCGCGTCAAGTCGATCTACGACGCCCGCGAAGTGCTGAACCTCGACGCCGAGACCAAGCGCTTGGTCGAGCAGACCCACCTGCGCATGGTGCGCGCCGGCGCCGAGCTGTCGGAAGACGCCAAGGTCAAGATTCGCGCCCTGAACGAAGAGCAGGCCGCGCTGATGACCCAGTTCCAGCAGGCCATGCTGAAGCAGACCGAACGCGCCTCGGTCATCGTCGATGACGCCGCCCAGCTCGACGGCCTCTCGGAAGGCCAGATCGCCGCCGCTGCCGAAGCCGCCAAAGCCGCCGGTCACGAGGGCAAGTGGCTGCTCCGCATCACCAACACCACCCGCCAGCCGGTACTGACCTCGCTCAAGAACCGCGAGCTGCGCCAGCGCGTATGGGAGGCCTCGGCCAACCGCGGCCTGCAGGATGGCGAGGGCGACACCCGCCCGATGGTGCTGCGTCTGGCCCAGCTCCGCGCCGAGCGCGCGGCACTGCTGGGCAAGCCGAATCACGCGGCGTTCCAGCTTGAGAACCAGATGGCCGGCACGCCCGAGGCGGTGCTGAAAATGCTGTCGGATCTCGCCCCGACCGTGGTGCAGAACGCCCAGCGCGAAGCGGCCGATATCCAGGCTTTGATCGATGCGCAGGGCGGTGGCTTCCAGCTGCAGCCCTGGGACTGGGAGTTCTACGCCGAGCAGGTGCGTGCGCAGAAGTACGACCTCGATCCCGAGCAGGTGAAACCCTACTTCGAGCTCGACCGCGTGCTGAAGGACGGCGTGTTCTACACGCTGAACCGCTTCTACGGCGTCAGCTTCAACGAGCGCAAGGATCTGCCCGTCTACCACCCCGACGTGCGCGTGTTCGACGTCATCGACAGTGACGGCACCCAGCTCGGCCTGTTCTACGCCGACTACTTCGCCCGCCCGAGCAAGCGCGGCGGCGCCTGGATGTCCACCTTCGTCGACCAGAGCGAGCTGCTAAACCAGAAGCCGGTCGCGCTCAACGTCATGAACATTCCGAAGCCGGTCGACGGCCAGCCGGCGCTGATGACCTTCGACGAAGTCACCACGATGTTCCATGAGATCGGCCACGGCGTGCATGGCCTGTTCTCCAAGGTGAAGTACCCCTCGCTGGCCGGCACTGCCGTGCCGCGCGACTTCGTCGAGTTCCCCTCGCAGTTCGAGGAAGACTGGGCCAAGCACCCGGAGATCCTGGCCAACTACGCCAAGCACTACCAGACCGGCGAGCCGATCCCGGCCGAGCTGATGCAGAAGATCCTGAACGCCTCGGGCTTCAATCAGGGCTTCGATACGCTCGAGTACATCTCGGCCAGCTTCCTCGACATGGAGTGGCACATGCTCGCGCCGGGCACCCAGGTCGATAGCGTCGAAGCCTTCGAAAAGGCCGCGCTGGCCAAGCACGGGGTCGACTTCGCGCCGGTGCCGCCGCGCTACCGCAGCGCCTACTTCGCCCATGTGTTCCCGGGGGGCTACTCCTCGGGCTACTACGCCTACATCTGGAGCGAAGTGCTGGCGGCCGACGCCTTTGCCTTCGTCACCGAACAGGGCGGCCTGAACGCCGAGCTGGGCGCGGCCTACCGCCAGGGCATCCTGTCGCGTGGCGGCACCGAAGACCCGATGCAGATGTACGTGAACTGGCGCGGCAAGCAGCCGAACGCCGAGAACCTGCTGTACCGCCGCGGCCTGAAGAACAAGAGCGACGACTGATCGCCTGACCTGAAGCAAGGCTGCAACGCAAAGGGCGCCGTCGGTGACGACGGCGCCCTTTTCGCTTGTTCGAGATCCCCGCTGTGCAGCTGTCCGCTGAACTCATGCGTCGCTCGGCGCTGCCTACCCTTGCAGGCGCTAGCCGCCTGGCTCGCCTTCGAGCGCGTCCAGGCCGCCAGCGCCGCGTGGTCGAACCTCAGACAACAGCGCGTCGCATCGGCGCTCGACCTGCGAGTCTGCCGACGAGGAGTCAGCGACAAAGCCGCTGACTCCCCGAGAACGAGCCGCCTGCAAACGCGTGGGCGGGATTCCTCGCGCTACCGCGTGGAAGTGACCTCAGGACGCACTCAGAGCTGGGTCGGCACGGCGCCGGTCAGCGTCACCTCGTAGCTCAGTCCGATGGACTCCGGGCTGGTGTCGGTGCTTTCGAAGGCGTTGTACTGGATCAGCGTAGTCGGCGTGTTTGCCACCACCAGACTCGCTTCCTCGTTGCTGGCGATCGTGGCCGAGCCCGCGCCCCCGACAAGATCGACATAGCGGATCGCCCCGCTTGCCGTATTGCGAATGCTGAGCGCCGCCATGAACCCGCTGCCGGCCTGGCCATTGCCCAGGTTGGTGACGCGAACACTGACCGCACCGCCCGCCGTGGCGCGCAGCGGCGTGATGTTGGCGCCCGCATAGCGCGGCTCACGGGCAGGCTTGACGCGATAGCGACCGTTGCCCAGCGAATCCAGGTTGGCGAACGCTCGGGACCGGAAGCCGGCGTCATTGCGCAGCGTCAGGAAGCGCGCCTGCGCCTTGGGATGGCCGATGTCGAGATAGGCCATGCGCGCCCAGTAGCGTCCGACCACTTCCTGCACCGTCACCGGTGCCACCAGCCGCTGCAGCACGTGCAGTGGGGTTTCGTTGTTGCGGCGATGGTTCTTGTGGATGTCGGGCACGGCCATGCGCCCCACCCCAGGGTAGCGGTCGGGGTTCTGGGTCAGGTACGTGAGGAAGGGCCACGCCTGGTAGTAGTTGCGGGTGCTGACGATCGGCAGGAAGGCCTGCGCGATGTTGGTCTCCAGGTTGATGATGGTGTCGCGCGACCTCGCCAAGCCGCGGCGCTCGCGGACGCGCTCGCAGAGCGGATCCGTGTTGTAGGTGTCCGCGACCCAGTTGGCGACGGACTCCCACCAGGCGCCCGTGGCGCCTTGATCCGTCCAGGTGAAGTCGGCGTAGGACAGGCTGTGCCCGAACTCATGCACGGCGGTTTCAGGGCGACTGATCGCGTTGTCGCGGAACTCGATGAAGCTCAGGCGGTAGCGTCCGTTGGCGCCCATGGCGCCGCCAGCGTTCAGCGTGGTCGTCGAGTACAGATTCATCTTGTAGTACGGGCCGGTCGTGCCCGCCGACAGGCTGGGCGAACGGAAACCCCATTCGTTGACGAAGCACTCGTAGGCGGCCTCCAGATGCGCCACGCCGGTTTCGATCTGCGCCTCGGGCACGTTCGCGAGGTTGCCCTGGCCGCCGTTCAAGCCACCGCCACCGTAGTAGGCGCGGAAGCGATCGGAATCGCGGAAGCGCGCATTGGTCGGTGTCACGTTGAGGTGGGTGAACTCATTGGTGATGGCGCGATACGGCACGGCGCCACCAACGCCCCCCGCCCGCACGCCCCAGGTGCGCCACTCCAGGATGCCGGTGGACTGCGTGCTGTTGCGCATCTGTACGCGTACCCGATCCGTCACTACGTCCTGCAGGGTGAGCAGGTTGAACTGATTGGCGCTGCGCGGAAGGCTGCCGGCGTTGACCCAGGCGGAACCGTTCCAATACTCGAGAAAGGCGTCCGTGGGTGCCCACACGCCGCGCCGATCATCAAACCAGTAGATCTCCGACGCGTTCAGACGAACCGAATACGGCCACCGATACTCAACCCACTGGAACTGGTTGGGCCGGGGCCAGTTGCCGTAGGCACCGCTGGACTTGTCGTTCGAGTTGGCGGGCGACGAGCCATCGTTCACCGCCGCCAGCGTCTCCCAGGGCGACACGTAGGACGTGGTGACCTGCGCGTCGCGCGCGAGGTTGTCGCCTTGGGCGACCGCCAGTGAGGTCGCGGAGAGCTTCTCGGCGGGCACCGTCCCACCACCGTCCTTCCCGTGTGCATCCGAGGCCTGAGCGACCTCGATACCGCCTGTGGCAAATAACGTGATTCCCAAAACGAGCGCGACAGACCGCGCGATAGGCTGCAGCTGGATCATTGCGAGCACTCCCCGTGCTTGTGTGATTGCGAAAGGTCATCCCTGAACCGGCGCTCCCGCGGCCCCACGCGCGAGAGGCTCCCCCCCGCGGCGTACGCTGCGGTTCTTGTCCAGCGGTGTCAATTAGAAATGTAAACTTTTGCTACAGAGCTCACACGAGCGAGATCCAAGTCCGAAGGGCGGCGGCCCGCGAGTCCCCCCTGAACTGTTCGACCTCGGAAACGCCGAAATCGCAGGGGCCACGGCGGACCGGGTCCACGCTTGGCACGCCTCGGGCTGTCGCGGTGCGATCAGGCGTCGCCGCGGCGGGCAAACAGCGAACCCGAATGAAGGCCCTCGGGGCCAAGCAACCGCCCACCCGCATCGGCGGTGGGCCCTCTCGCCCCAAGGCCCGGGCGCGGCCGGGCTGAGGCGCCAACGCGCACATCGCTGCAACGAAAAGGGCGCCGTCAGCGAAGACGGCGCCCTGTCTGCTTCACGCTCCGCGTCGCGGGTGGTCTCGCCGCACGGATGGTCTCCGGATCAGTTACACACGCCGCCTGTCACCGCAACCGGGGCCGCCGGCGTTCCGGGCCGGCCCTTGTTGACGTTGAAGCCAAATTCCACCTGCTGGCCCGGCTGGATGGTCCGATTCCAGCCTACCGGCGCTGCGCTGTAGGGGTTGCCGCCCGTGAGCTGGGCATTCCAATGGTCTCGCACGCGCGAGCCATCGCCGAAGGACCAGCCGACCTGCCAGCCGTTGATCGGCGATGAACTGGTGTTGCGGATGGTCACTCGAGCGGTGTAGCCCTCGTTCCACTCACCGCTGATGGTCATCGCGCAGCGTCCGCCGCCGCCGCCGCTGGGCGGGGTGGCGTTCACCGTGATCTGGAAGCTCTGGCTGCTGCGCGCACCGCAGGCGTTCGCGTAGGTCGCCGTGGCCGTGCAGGTCTGCGTGGGCGACAGCGTCTGCTCGCGGGCCGTGCCGCTGATGCCGCACCCCGACCAGCTCCAGCTGCCGCCCGAGATCGGCTCCGGAGAAAGCTGCACGCCCTGCCCGCGGTTGATCGTCACCGCGGACGCACGCTGCCAAGCACCCCACGCACTCGCAAACACCCGCAGATTCGGAACAATCGAGGTGGCCGTACAGCCACCGCCGGTGGCGAAGATGCTCGCCTTGCGCGAGGTCGCCCGGATACCGTTCTGGCCGTTGATCAGCCGCCTGCCCCATGCGGTCAAGCGACCCGGGTCGAAGCCCTGCACGACATCCAGCGAACTCAGATTCGAGCTGTTGCCGGACCACGACCAGCCGAGGTAGCCGATGCCGTACTGCTGCGAGCGCGCCATGATCGCGTCGGCATCGACAAAGGCACCGAAATGGTCGGCCGCGAATTCGCCGACGACCAGCGGCAGATTCATGGAGCGGAAGGCGCTCAGATAGCCGTTGACGGCCGAGTCGTTCGGATATACCTCGTACATGTGCACGCTGAACACTAGGCGGCGACGCGGGTCCAAATTCATCAGCGCCGGCGCATTGCTGCGCATGATCCCTTGCCAGTCCTGGCCCCAGTTGGCGGCGTCGACCATCAGCACGTGCTCGAAGCCCTCCCGGCGCAGCCGCGCGATGGCATCGCTGTGGCCGTTGAGCCACGCGCTCGCCGGCTGGCCGTTGCCGTAGGGCTCGTTGCCGATGTTGATGATCACGTAGTCCTCTTGCCCCACCAGCACATCGCGCAGGCTGACCCAGTAGTCGACCGCCTCGCTCAGCGTGGCCGCCGTCTGCTCGCCAAAGCCGGTGGTGTCGTGGATCTCGAGCACCGTGATCAGGTCCTCGTCCTTCGCGACGCGGATGATCTCGGCGACCTCGGAGGCGGGCGTACGCCGCCAGATCTTGCCGTTGCTCAGCACGACGCGGACGGTGTTGGCGCCGGTCGCCGAGATGTCTTTCAGCGACTGGCTGGTGCGGTCCGCGTACCAGGCATGCGGCAGATTGACACCCCGCATGACGAAGTTCTGACCGTTGGCCTCGCGCAGCTGTGCGCCGGAGACCTGCAGACCCGCGAAGGCGGTCAAGCTGGAGAGGGACAGCACAGCGAACAGCCCGGTAGCGATGATGCGTTTTGCGTTGTGGCTCATAGAGGTTCCTCACGGAGGGTGGGGCAACAGGAGCAGCAGGTGCAGCGGGTGAATCAGAAACGCCTCCTCGGGTGCGTCGGACGGTCAGCGGCCTCGGCGAGCCCTTGCGACAGCGACTGATTGGGGCCGTGATGACCTGCCCGGCCGGTGCGGCCGCCCGCAGCCACCGCAGCGCCAAGGATCGCCAAGCGCAAGGCCAGCGGGCCCAGGCCCGAACCGCGGACTGCGGCAAGGCTTCGCCACTGCGAGAGGCGCGAACCGCCTCGCACAACGCTCCCGATCATCGAAAGCACCGCCCGGCCCTCCCCGGCCGGGCGACGCCAACCCCACAGTGCGCTCCCCGTCGCCGCAGCCGCGCAGGCACAAAACCCGCGCCGATGCGGAGACATGGAACCTGGCGCGCTATGCGGCGCCGCTACGCACACCCGCATCGCTAGGCTTGACGCAACACGGAGCAAGTCCGTCCTGCACTTGATCCGAGAACGCGCCCTCCAGGGCGCGAGCCAACGCTCAATTCTTCAGGCATGCCATGGACCCGCCGGAAGGACGCCGAAAAGAGAACCAAGAAGCTTCAAAAGAACTCGACCAGAACGCACAAACAACAGCGACAGAAGACCAGCGGGCCCCTTCAATTCGTCGCAGCAGTAGAGGCTTCCCGTTGGACAACGCCGTGACCCATGCGAACCCGATCTATCTGCGCCTTTCGCCTCCGAACATGCCAATCCACTGCAGCCCAGCCAGAGCTCGCCATCGAGTTCCCACACATCGCAGCAAGCGACACACTGCCAACTCACCGCCCCATCCCACATCCAGCAGGTCAAGCCGAGATCCCGGCCGAGAACGCGCACCCGTGCAGGATGCGAAGCTCGACGGAGGCGGAATGTCGGCTCCAACCCTCCACAAACCCGGAGCCGCCCCAGGCCACCAAGAAGGCTTTCGCGGCTCTCCCGCACGCCTCCCAGCACCCTTCAGAAGCGCAGCAAACCGTGCCTATCGGGTGGCGTGCAGTCCAGGCGGATCAAGCAGGCACTGAGCCCGCCAGGCCCGCCATCTGCCGGCGGCATCCTAAGTTTGTGACCAACTGTTTCAAAGCGATGTGCGTCACAAAACAGCGCTGTCAAGACTCGCGGGCATGGGAAGCGCCGATGCGAATGCAAGCGTCGTAGGAGCAGGCAGGCTTACGAGCCTGCGGGAAGGCGAAGACGACGCTGTACGACGTCGCGAATCTGCTGGATCGAATGGAGACCGCCCATCAACACGGGGCTGCCGTGAGGCTTGAACGCAGCGTCCGTGGATGCAATCTGAAACCGAAGAAGTGGCAATCGTCGACTCGCAGCAGCAAGGCCACCGTTGAAGCGTCGAACGGTTGGATCAAGTCGGCATTCGAGTTCGGGCAGTTCCCCTTACGCGGGATCGAGAGTGCGCGGGCGAACTGGAAGCTGATGTGCCTCGCGATGAATCCGCGACGGATTGCGGATTGGGCATGGGCGAATGCCAGGCGCAAAAGCCCCTACTGGGGGCACTCTCCATGCGCGAAGACGCGTCACGCCGAGCGCTTCGGAGCAGCCCCCTGCATCGCGCTGAATCGTGCTCGTTCCGCACAATGTCCGTGCATCAACCGTCTTCGCCGGGGTCATCCCGTTGCCGCGCTGGCTCCGAGCTCGTTCCCGAACGATTGTCAATGCGCCTATCAGGGCCCCACCCACGGCAGCCCTGGGGCGTGTGCAAGCCGCGCGGCAAGAAGCAGTGAGCCCGGCACTTCGCACGGGGCTCTGGTCGCCAAACGACGCACAGCTGCAGGCCGCGGCTCCGCGATCGAGGTGCTTCGGCAGGCCAGAGAAGAGCGAGGGCGCTCGCTATAGCCGCCGGCCGCGGCGGGGATTGGCAAATCACCAAGACGGCGGATAGCCGATAGCCTTCAATGCATCGGCATAGCGCGTGTCCTCACGGAGCTTCGCCAGGAGCGGATCGAAGGGCAGGTACATCACGCTGCTGTCGCCGCCGCGGGTGGCGCGCTTGATCCACTCGAAGGCGAGGTCGCTTTCGCCGCGCCAGGCGTGGACCGCGCCGACCCAGTAGCCGTCGGCGACGCCGAACTGGCGACTGAGTGCATCGAGCGCGGCGTCGGAACCGGCGCGGTCGCCGAGTTCATGCAGGGCGATCGCCGTGCCGACCAGACGGAACAGCGTCGACGAGTGTTCCAACCGCTCCAGCGCGAGTTGCGGCCGCGCTTCGAAGATGTCGCATAGGGCCAGGTAGAAGTTGGTGTGGGGGTTCTCGGGCAGGTCGTGCAGCTGCAGCAGCAGAACGGCGCGCGCGTTGCGGGTGTCGCCCAGCGCGAGGTAGTGCCACCCCTGGTTGCGCCGCGCGCCGGACTCGGGGTCGAGCGCGATGGCGCGCGCGCCGGTCGCGACGGCGTCTTCGAGCCGACCCATCGAAGCCAGCAGGCGCGCCTTCCACACGAGAAGGACGGCCGACTCGCCGCCCGGCGTGAGCGCTTCTGCGCGCTCCAGATCCGCCCAGGCGCCGGCGTAGTCGAAGCGGTAGAGCAGACGCGTCTCGGACAGCAGCAGGTAGTCGAGCGGATCAGGCTGACTCAAGTCCAGCGTTCGCTGCCAAGCCTCGAAGGCGCGCGCCCTGCCCTGCAGCAGTTCCTCCGAGCTGTCGGCGTAGTAGCCGCTGCCGCCGAGAATGCCGGCGAGCATGCGCCAGGCGTCGGCATAGTCGGGATCGAGCGCGATCGCCTCTTCCAGTACGGCAATGGTGCGGCGCTGGCTGTTGGGGTCGTTGTTGCCGGCAAACAGCGTGGAAGCCCGCAGAAAGGTGCGATAGGCCGCTTCGTTGGCGGTGCCGCGGCCGCGCGCGGGGTCGTGGCCCCAGCGCTCCGGCTGTCCACCGATGCCGTCGAGCAAACGTGCAGTGACAGCGTCGATCAGCGTGGCCTGATCGTAGGGGGCGCGCTCGAAAACTTCCGTCCAGCCGGGCGTGCGACCCTCGGTGTCGACAAGTCGCAGCTCGATCCGCAAACGATCGCCGCGGGTCGCGATGCTGCCGCCCACCAGCAGATTGGCGCCGAGCTCAGGCCCGAGCGCCGCGGGATCGAACACCGCATCGCGCACGCGCTCGCTGGGCGCGCGCGGCACGACGCGCAGCTTCGGCACGCGCTGCAGCTGATCGCGCAGGTGATTGGCCAGGCCGGTTGCGAAGACCGCGTGGCGGCCATCCTCGCTGAGGTCACGCAAGGGCAGCACGGCGACGACGTCCAGCGCAGCGGGCGCGGCCACTCCAGCGTCGAGAGCGGGCGAGGCAATCAGGTCGGTTGGCTTGGACGTCCAGATGCTCAAGGCCGCTGCCAGCGCCAGCATGCAAAGCACCGCGCCCACCCAAGCTGCCCGTCCCAATCGCCGCGCGATCGGCGCGCCAGGACGCGTGGTGGTGTCGGCGTCTGCGCCCGCAGCGTCTGCGGGGATCGCAGCAGGCGCCGGTTCCACTCGCGAGGGTTCGATGTGCTCCAGGGGTAGCAGCAGCCGATAGCCGTAGCCGTGAACCACGCGCAGGCGCTCGCCCTCTGGATCGTCGAGCGCCGCGCGCAGCTTGCCGATCGCCTTCGCGAGCGAGTTCTCGGACACCACCCGACCCGGCCAACCCGCGCGCAGCAGAGTCTCTTTCGACAGGGTTTCACCCGCCTGCGCCATGAGACAGCGGAGCAACTCGAAGCTGGCGCGGTCGAGCCTCAACTCGCAGCCCTCGCGGAAGGCCTGGGCACGGTCGAAGTCCACCACCAACCCGCCCAGACTCCAACGTCCAGACAGCGGAATCGCCGACCGCGGCGTCGCGTCTGCGGGCGCATCCATTCGCAAGCACCTGTTGTGCGGGGGACTCCAGAAACTATCAGAAGATTTCAGAATTACGCCATTGGCTGCGGCATGGGCTGCGTGCGGGAATCCGAAGGACTCCCATGACCGGTCCAGGTGGTTTCCATGCTGAACGCGTCCGCCACACTCCAGCGCCTCGCACTCGCAGCCGCGATTGCCCTTTGCAGCCCGACAGCCGGGGCCTCCGCGCCAACGACCCTGGCCTACCAAGGGCGGCTCGCGGATGCCGGTGGCTCGCCGATCAACGCCACCCTCAACATCGCGTTCCGCCTGTACGCGGCGCCGAGCGGGGGCAGCCCGCTGTGGAGCGAAACCCAGACCGGTGTGGAGGTCGACGGCGGCAATCTGGCGGTGGAGCTCGGGCAGGTGGTGGCACTGCCGCGCGATCTGTGGGGGCAGCAGCTCTATCTCGGCATCCAGATCGCCGGCGACAGCGAGATGGCGCCGCGGCCGCGCCTGACCGCCGCACCCTTCGCACTGCGTGCCGGCAGCACCCAGCGACGCACCGTGATCGTATCTGCAGAAGGCACGCCTGCAGCGAATGGCAGCGCGCTTTTGCAGACCGTCGCTCTGGTTGCCGACGCCAGCGCAAGCAGCCCGGTGGCGATTGAACTGGATGCAGGCAGCTACGATCTCGGCACTCAACAGCTGGTGCTGCCTTCGCACACGACCCTGATCGGCAAGGGCCAGAGCGCGACGCTAATCACCTCCGCATTCATTGACTCAGCCAACGGCAGCGCCACGCTCCAGCTGTCCGCCAACACGGAAGCTCGACAGCTGACAGCCCGCAACACCGGGGTCTCCAGCCTGGCGACCGACAACACCTTCGGCATCGCGGCCTTTGGCAGCAGCCCATCGAGTCCCGTCGCCATTGGCGGGGTCCGCCTGCATTCCGTGACTGGCGAGAGCATCGCCGCCTCGGGTGCTGTCGGTGGACGTGCGGGCATGTACCTGTGTGTCTTCAATTCCACTGCGACCGAGATCACCGCCCGCGCTTCTGGCGGTCAGTTCGCCATGGGTCTCCGCGCGGACTGCCCGAACAGCGGCCTCAGCATCGACGGCGCACTGCTGCAGGCCGAGGGCGGCAGCCTGGGGGTGCGCGGCACCTACCTCACCACCGGCGCGAACAGCCGTTGGTCGCGCCTGCGGGTGCAAGTGATCGCTTCGAACAGCGTCGAGACGGCCTATGGCATCCGCTTCATGGCCTTGGGCAGCTTTCCGAGCAACGGCCCTCGCGGCGTACTGTCCGACAGCAGCGTCCGCGTTTCGGGCATCGGCAGCGGCACGGTACCCACCTTCCGCGTCGAAGGCATCACCGTCGAGAACGCAGCGCAGATCGAAGCGATCGAGCGCACGCTCGTGCATCTGGACGGCGTGCGGGGGAACCTGGTCAGCGGGATGCGCCTCCTCGACCGCACCAGCAACACGCCCGCGCTGGCCGCGCTGCGCATCCGCGACAGCGAGATACGGGTCAGCGCTCTGTATGAGCCTACGGTTGGCGTCGGCGAGATCATGGGACTGCGCACCGAGGGCTACCCCCCGGCCCTGCATGGCGTGCGCATCGATGTCGAGTGCCGCAGCGGCGACGTGGGGCCCTGCCTCGGCATGGGTCAGCCCGAATACTGGGCCGAACCCAATGGCGCCGGAGAGTGGTTGATTGAAGAAACCCGCCTGCAGGTCGGCCACGCCGGCTCGGCGGGTGCGAATGCTCGCGCTGCCGGATTGCAGGTGATGGGGCGTGCCCGCGTCGATGCCTCCAGCCTGCGGCTGCTGCGCTCGGCCGGCAATGAACCGGTCAACCTGGTGCGCTGGCTGAGGCCTGCGGCGCAGATCAACATCAGCGGATCCACACTGAGTTCCAGCAACGCTGCGGATGGCAGCCCCGCCTGCCTGTTCGAGGTGTTCCAGGGCCCCGGCGGCAGCGGCGAGTG
This sequence comes from Lysobacterales bacterium, assembly GCA_014946745.1. Classification (NCBI taxonomy): domain Bacteria; kingdom Pseudomonadati; phylum Pseudomonadota; class Gammaproteobacteria; order Lysobacterales; species Lysobacterales bacterium. The sequence continues at coordinate 2,421,329 of JADCRD010000001.1, forward strand.
GTACGGCAACCATCTGCAGGGCCTGCGCTGCGATGGCGGTCAGGTGAACCTGGTCTGCGCGGGCAACACCCTGCGCGGCAGCGGCTTCCTGGCCGGCAGCTGCCCATGAGACCGCGATTGGTGCCGCATCGCGTGTGCGGCCTCGTGCGCAGCTTCGCCATCGTGCTGCTGATGCTGAGCGCAGCCGCCGCCGCGACCGAATCGAGCAGCCCGCAGTACCGTCTGGTGGGGCCCGCGCCAGCGAGCACCGCGAGCACGGTGGCATCGCCGATCCGCAGCCTGCGCTGGGTGGGCGGCAGCGGGCAGGCCGTGGGAATCGCTGTGAGCACGAATGCCAGCGCGGTGAGCGGCGGCGCGAGCCAGCAGCTGCCCACCAACCGCATCTTTCGCGACGGCATGGAGAACTGAGGCGACGCGGCAAGTCAGCGCACGCGCGGCCCATGCTTCCGGGGAAGCGGGCCCGAGGTGCCGAAGGCCGCGACTGCGCTCTCAGCGACCAGATGAAGCGGCGCCTGACCGAAGGCCTGTCACGGAACCTTCCGCGGCCGACAGGCTCCAAGCGCGCCCCTCAAGTGACGCTGCGCATGTCCGTATCGCTTCCCCTTCCCCCGCACCCGCTGCTGGCGCACACCGCGCTGGAACTGCGTGCGCGGGTCCGGCAGTGGAGGCAACGGCCCGGCGAGAGCCTGTTCCATGGGCTGGCCCTGAGTGCACTGGCCGCGCTGGCTGTGGTTTCGCTGCAATCACAGGCGGCGCGACTGCTGCCCGTGGTCGAGCTGTGGCGGGCGCAGCCGCTGGCTGCGCAGACGTTGTTCGCGCTGCTGGCCACGTGGCGAATGCAGCGGCGTGCGGCGCGCTTCGAAGCTGCCAGCCAGGCGCTCGGCTGGCTGGCCGCGCTGCCGGTCGCACCTGCGCTGCAGCGGCGCGGGCTCGCTGGGCAGCTTGTACTGGGCATCGCCATCAGCGCGCTGTGGGCGGCGGCCGTGGCCGCTGCCGCAGGGCTCGCGGGCCTGCTCAGCGTGAATGATGCGCGCGTCTTTCTGCTGCAGACGCTGGTGGCGCTGACGCTCGGGGGCAGCCTCATTTTCGTGTGGCGCGGTCGCGCGGGTGCGTCGAAGCGCGTGCGACCGTTCAGCGACAGCGCAGGCGCCTCGGCGCCGCTGCGCAGCGAGGTCCGCGGCTGGTCTGCCGCGCCGCGCTGGCTCGGCCCCTGGCCGGAGCTCGCACAGCTGCAGCGCCGTCAGGCCCAACGCGCCTGGCGCAGCGGTCGCGCCTGGGTCTGGCTGCTGCCGCTCGGCCTGCTGGTGCTCGCCGGCGAAGGCGCGCGCGTGCTCGCCGGCATGCTGGTGCTGGTGGTGATGCTGCCGTGGCTGCGCACGGTGCTGGACGCCAGCGCCCGTGCACTCGCCGAGGCCGAGCGCCTGCTGCTGGCAACGCCGCGCTCACGCATCGAATTCTGCGCAAGCGCGTGGCGCTATCCGGCCTCGCGTGCGCTGCTGGCGAGCGGCGTATTCGCGCTGGCGCTCGTCCTGTTTGGCGCTTCGCCGCTTGTCATCGCGCTGGGTGCGCTCGGCTTCCTGCTCATCTGCGGGCTGGAGATCGCGCTGATGCTGCACTACCCGCGCTCGCGGGCCCGCCAGCGTGGTCAGCTGATGGCGGAGATCGCCCTGCTGCTGGTGCTGGCGCGCGAAGGGCTCGGGCCGGCAGTGCTTTTGCCCGCGATCGGAATGATCGGCTGGCACGCGTGGCGTGCAAGGAGACTGCCGTGAACACTGCCGTCCTCGACGTCCGCGACCTGCACGTGACGCTGGGCAGCCGTCCCGTGCTGCAGGGCATCGACCTGCGGATCGAGGCAGGTGAATTCATCGCTCTTGCGGGCCCCAACGGCTCGGGCAAGAGCAGTCTGCTGCGCTGCATCGCCGGGCTGCTGCCCGCGCGCCGCGGAACGATCGGCATCTGCGGCCATGCCATCCACAGCGACACCGCTGCGGCGCGTGCGAAGTTCGGCATGGCGGTGGATCCCGCCGCCCTGCCCGGCCTGCTGACGGGACGCGAATGCCTGCAGCTGTTCGCTCGCACGCGCGGGCTCGGCGAGGTGCCGGCCGCCTCGCTCGATCTCGCCGAAGCGCTGCGCTACAGCGCGTATCTCGATCGCCCGGTGGAGGAGTATTCCCTGGGCACGCGGCAGAAACTTGCGGTGCTGCTGGGCCTGATCGGCGAGCCTCCACTGCTGTTGCTCGATGAACCGCTGAATGGCCTTGACCCGCCCAGCGCCTGGGCGCTCAAGCGCCATCTCACGGACCTCGCGGCGCGCGGCACCGCCATCGTGCTGGCCACGCATGCGATCGAACTCGCCGAGCGTCATGTGCATCGTGCCGTGCTGCTGGTCGAGGGCCGGCTGCGGCTCGATCTGGACCGCGCCGCACTGGCCGCGCTGCGCGCTGACCCTGATCGCTCCCTGGAGGCCGAGCTGGTCGCCGCCATGGGGGTGTGAGCGCCGCGCGATCCCGAACCTGTGGCACCCGCAGCAGGCCCCGTGCCCGGGCACAATCGAGGCCCGATCCACACCGGAGCCCGCCATGCGCCGCACCCGTCTCGCCGCCGCCCTCCTCTGCGCCCTGCTCGCGCCTGCCGCGGCGCTGGGCGCACCCTCGCTGCCCAGCGAGGCCTTGGTGCCGCCGGCCTCCGAGCACGCGCCGAGTGCGCAGCTTCTCGCGCCGCAGATCCAGCGCTTCCGCGCCGACCTTGCCGCCATCGAACACGTCAATGACATCGCCTGGGGCGAGGCGCGTCGGCGCGCGCTGGGCGAGCTTTACGCGGGCTGGCTGACGCACTTGGACGGGATGGATTTCGAGGACTTGGGCCTGGAAGACCGGATCGATTGGATCCTGTTCCGCGGCGAGCTGCAGCAGCGGCAGCGTGAACTGGCGTTCGAGCGCACACGCCTGGCCGAAGCCGCGCCGCTGCTGCCTGAAGTGGTGGGCCTGATTGAACTGGCCGAAGCGCGCCGCGCTCTGCAGCAGGCCGATGGCCGCAGCAGCGCCGGCGTGCTGGAGCGCGCCCGCGCGGCGCTGGCCGACCTCGACGCGCGCATCGAGGCCAAGGACGCTGAGCTCTCGAAGCTGTCGCCCGCGGTGGCCCATCGCGCCGCCCGCGTACTCGATGCCACGCATCGCGCGCTCAAGGACTGGCATGCGCACCAGGACGGCTACGACCCCGACTTCACCCACTGGGTCAGCCAGCCCTGGCAAGCGCTCGACGCCCAGCTGCCGAAGACCGCCGAGCTTATCCGCAAGCGTTTGGCCGGGGTCGACAACCCGGAGGTGATCATCGGCGATCCGATCGGTCGCGACGCCTTGATCGCCGCGCTCACCGCCGAGCGCATTCCGTACACGCCGGAGCAGCTGGTCGAAATCAGCCGCCGCGAGCTGGCCTGGTGCCGCGAGGAAATGCAGAAGGCCGCGCGCGAGATGGGCTTCGATGACTGGCGCGAGGCGCTGGAGGCGGTGAAGCAGAAGTCGCCGCCGGTCGGACAGCAGCCGCAGCTGGTGGTCGAGCTGGCGCGCGAAGCCATCGACTACCTCACCGAACACCAGCTGGTCACCGTGCCCGAGCTGTCGCGGCGCGACTGGCGCATGAACATGCTGAGTCCGCAGGCGCAGCTGCAGGCACCGTTCTTCCTCGGCGGCCGCGATGTGTGGGTGGCCTATCCGCATTCGAGCATGCCGCACGAGAAGCAGCTCATGAGCCTGCGCGGCAACAACCGCCACTTCTCGCGCGCGGTGGTGCATCACGAGCTGATTCCCGGCCATCATCTGCAGTACTTCTACAACCTGCGCCACCAGACCCATCGCCAGCTGTTCAGCACGCCGTTCTGGATGGAAGGCTGGGCGCTGTACTGGGAGCTGTACCTGTACCAGCGCGGCTTCGCGCAGACGCCCGAAGACCGCATCGGCATGCTGTTCTGGCGCAGCCACCGCGCCGCGCGCATCCAATTCAGCCTGGCTTTCCATCTCGGCACGATGACACCCCAGCAGGCGATCGAGCTGCTGGTGAACGAGGTCGGCCACGAGCGCGAGAACGCCGCCGCCGAGGTGCGCCGCAGCTTCACCGGCGACTATGGCCCGCTGTATCAGGCGGCCTATCTGCTGGGCGGCCTGCAGTTCATGGCGCTGCGGCGCGAGCTCGTCGAGTCGGGCCAGAGGAGCGAACGCGATTTCCACGACGCCATCCTGAAGGGCGGCACCATGCCGGTCGACCTGGTCCGGCTGCGTCTGCGCGGCGAGCTGCCGAGCCAGGATCAGCCGCTTTGGCGCTGGGAGGGCTGAGCCCCCAGCGCCGAGGCAGCGCGCATGCGGGAGCGCCCATGCGCGCCGCTGGGCGACGTTGATGCCCTCGCGTCCCGGTGCGCGCTCGCGCCCGGGCGCGTCCGGGCGGGGCCACTCAGGTCATGACGGCGTTGGCGGGGCAAGTCGGAACGTGCTGGGCCGCCATCAAACTCAGGCCCTGCGCGGGTTCGAGGTCCCGATCCTGCGGCACAGCTGTACGGCGCCCTCGCGGATCTCTTCGATCGACAGCCCGCCGAACCCGAGCGAGAGGCCGTTTCGCGGCAGGCTGCGTTGTGCGTAGTTCGACAGCGGGCGCAGCGCCATGTCGACGCGGCGCGCGACGCGCGCGGCCTCACCCGGCGCGGATTCGAACAGCACCACATGCAGCCCCGCGTCGGCCGGACCGACCTCCCAGCCCTGTGCCAGCAGGGGCTGCACACCCTCCAGCAGCGCGGACAGCTTCGACTCGTACGCACGGCGCATGTGGCGGACGTGCGCCGACAGGTGTCCCTCTTCGATGAAGCGCGCCAGCGCCCTCTGCGCGTGCACGGGAGGAAAGCCGTCCAGCAGCGCGCGAGTATTCGCCAGGCGCTCGGCCAGCGACGCGGGCACCACCGCGTAGGCCACGCGCAAACCGAGAAACATCGACTTGCTCAAGGTACCGAGATAAATGGTGCGGCAACCGCCATCGAGCGCGTGCAGGGTCGTCAGCGGCTCGCCGCGGTAGCGGAAATCGGCGTCGTAGTCGTCTTCGACCACCACCGCGCCGGTGGCGTGGGCCCAGTCGAGCAAGCTGCGGCGGCGCTCATGCGCCATCCTCGCGCCGGTTGGATACTGGTGCGCGGGGGTCACATAGGCCATGCGCGCGTCGGCGGCGATGCGCTTGCCTGCGGCCACGTCAATGCCGCAGGCATCCACGGGGACAGGCACCGGCTCGGCGCCCACCAGCGTGAGGATCGAGACCGCGTTGGGATAGCCCGGGTCTTCGCACCAGACCCGATCGCCGGAATCGAGCAAGAGCAGGCACAGCGCGTGGAAGGCCTGCGCCGTGCTGCCGAACACCAGCACCTGGTCGGCGTCGGCGCGAATGCCGCGAAACTGGGCGAGGTAGCGGGCCAAGGCTTCGCGCAGCGGGCGGTAGCCCATCGCATCGCAGTGGTTCAGCCAGGCTGAGGGCATCGATCGGGCCGCCTGGCGCAGGCAGCGCTCCCAGGTCTGGTGCGGAAACGCGCTGACATCCGGCACGCCTGCGTTGAACGGCCGCAATCGCATGGGCTCGCGTCCGCGCGCATCCGCCCCCAGCTGCGTACCCCGCTCGGAAGGGCGCAGCGATGACGCGAATGGGCCGACCGCAGCGCGCGCTGCGGGCTGCGTCAGCGCGGTGACGAAGGAGCCGCGACCGACATGGCGTTCGACCAGGCCCTCGCTCATGAGCTGGTCGTAGACGGCCTCGACCGTGCTGCGCGAGAGGCCGTGCTCGCCGGCCAGCACGCGTGAGGCAGGCAGGCGCTGCCGCGCCGCCAGGGTGCCGTCGATGATCGCGTCGCGCAGTCGCGCGTACAGCCCCGCGCGCTTGAGCCGCAGGGGCGGGTTGGCCAGCAACAGCGCGCCCTGTGCTTTGCGGGACATGCGGCCTCCGCATTGGTCTGAAAACTCAATGCTAGATGGATATTGCTCGCAATCCAATCAGCGCTAGTCTGGCCCCCGATTCCAAGCGCCTGGAGCCTTTTGATGGACATCGCCCTTGCCACCTGCGCCGCGTATCCAAACCTCAGCGAAGGCGACCAGCACCTGCCCGCAGCCTTTGCGGCGCAGGGGCTCGATGCCCGTGCCGTGGTCTGGAACGACCCTGCGGAGCCGTGGCGCGAGGCCGGCACGGTGTTGATCCGTTCGGCCTGGGACAGCCATCTGCAACCGGACGCTTTCCGGGCCTGGGCACAGGCGGTCGACGCGCATGCACGCCTCTACAACCCAGCCCGACTGGTGACGTGGAACCTGCACAAGGCCTACCTGAAGGCGCTCGCCAGCCGCGGCCTACCGGTCACGCCGACGGTCTGGTTCGATCGCGGCCATGCGCCGAATCTGATTGACACGCTGGACCGCACCGGGTGGCCTCGACTGGTGGTCAAGCCGGCCATCTCGGCCGGCGCCGCCGGCGTCTGCGTCGTCGATCGCGCAACGGCCTTGGAACAACAGGCCGCCGTAGACGCCCTGGCCGCGGCACACGACCTGATGCTGCAGCCATACCTGCAAGCCTTCGAGACCGAGGGCGAGCGCTCCTACATCTTCATCGGCGGCCAGTTCAGCCATGCGGTGCAGCGGCCGCCAACGCTGGCTTCGGCGCAACGCGGCTTTGATGCACCCCGCGCGATACCCCAGCCCGTGCCCGCGGAACTGCGGCTCACCCAAGCCGTGACCGCCGCGCTGCCCGAGGATTGGCTGTACGCGCGGGTCGATGTGGCCACCAACAACGATGGCGTCGTTCGCCTGCAGGAGGTCGAACTGATCGAGCCCGCCCTGTTCCTGTCGCTCGATCCGGGCGCGACCCAGCGGCTGGTGCATGCGGTGATCGCGCGCATGGGCGCCGAGGCGAACCGGTCATGACGACGATCCTGTGTTTCGGCGACTCGATCACCTGGGGCTACGACCCCGCCACCGGGCAGCGCCTGCCGCGGGATCAGCGCTGGCCGGTCGTGCTGCAGCGGGCGCTGGGCGAGGCGTTCGAGGTGGTGGCCGAGGGCCTGGTCAACCGCACCACCAACCTCGACGACTCGGTGTGTCCGGATCGCAACGGGCTCGCCCAGCTGCCCGCCTGCCTTGAGAGCCACAAGCCGATCAGCGTGGTGCTGGTGATGCTGGGCACCAATGACTTCAAGGCCCGCTTCGGGCGCAGTGCATCGGACATCGCCGAAAGCGCGGCGCGCCTGGCGGGCGTGGCACGGGCCTCGGCCTGTGGCCCGGCGGGCTCGCAGCCACGCGTGATCCTGCTGACGCCGCCGGCTCCAGACCCCGCAGAGAAGTACCGCGAGATGTTCGCCGGCGCCCGCGAGAAGACCAGCGGCCTGCATGGGCTGTATGCGCGCTATGCGTCCTGGGTCGGAGTTGAAGCCTTCGATGCCGGCAGCGTGACGGCGGTCAGTCCCGACGACGGCATCCATATCGACGCGCGATCGCAGGTTCGATTGGGCGAAGCGCTGGCACCGCGGGTGAGGCGGATGCTGGAGGGTTGAACTCGGCTGTCGCAGCCGAGCGACAAGCTAAGGCCACGTGGGCCCCTGCACTGCGATCAGGACCGTACATCGCCCCGCAGGACCGCTGGATGGTAGCGCTGACATTTTTTCTTGACACATTTTCATCATTGCCCAAACTCCGCTCCCACGTCGGCCGTGAAGCCATCCGTCCGGGGAGAGCTGCAGGGGCGGTGAGGACGACGACAGAAGCGGCCCGACGACCCGAGTCACAGGGGTACCGCTGCACGGGCGCTGTTCGCACCCGTGCAGCAGACCGAGCGGCACGGTCCTGCGCTTGTGCCGCCCAGCGTCGCGCTGCGCGATCCGTCTCGCTGGCGTGACCTCAGGGCGTGCGTGTCTCGCCTCGCTGAGCATCCCCTGCAACGGAGTGACCCAGATGCAACGTCGACGTTTTCTCGGACTCGCTGCAACAGTCGCTGCCAGTTTCGGCCGGCGTCGCAGCGATGCGGCCATGCTCGGCCCACCGCCTGAGCGCTGGAATGGCTTGCTCGCCGCTGGCAAGTTCATCCCCGCCAAGATGCCGCTCGCACCAGAGCGCATCGTGCTGCCGCGCCCGGATGCGGAGACTTCGACGCGCGCCTTTCACCGCAACGGGCATGTCGGGCTGCCCTACGAGCTGCCGATCGTGGTGCAGGGCGGCAGCTGGCCCTTCGTCTACGAGCTGATCGAGGGCCCTGCCGGCGCGACCCTAGGTCGCGCGCACGGCGATCCGGGCTACGGCATCCTGCGCTGGACCCCGAGCGCGAACGGCCCCTTCAGCTTCACGGTGCGGGTGCGCGATCAGGACGGCGGCAGCGTGCAGTTCAGCTGGAGCGGCGTGGTTTCAGGCACCTGGGCGCGCTTCGTCGATGCCACCCGCGGCAGCGACAGCAGCGGCAGCGGAACGCTGGCAGCGCCGTGGCGAACGCTCGCACACGCGTATGCGCAGGTCCAGGACGGCGGCGCGCTGTGTCTGCGCGCGGGCCAGTATCAGGCGCCCGCCGAAGCCATGAACATGGCGGTCAGCGGCGGCACCGGCGCCGGCCGCGTGGGCAGCCTGATCGGCTGGCCGGGCGAGGCAGCGACGATCGACTGCAGCACGCTCGCTTCCGCAAATTTCGCTTGGTACAACAGCAGCGACACCTATGTCGGCCACCTGAGCTTCATCGGTGGGCCAAGCGGCCAGGCCAATCCACGCTGTTTCGTTTCGCTGAGTGTCAATCACCGCTGCTACCAGTATCGGCTGAGCTTCGACTCGCCAACCGTCGGCACGGCGGCGGGCGGTGGTGATGACAACAACAGCTGCCTGTTCCTCGGCGCCGGTGGCGCGGTGCGTTCGTACGTCGCGCAGGTGTTCTGCACCTTCCGCCGCCTGCACGAGACCAACAACGGCTTCAGCGCCATCGACACTTACCAGACACGCTATCTGGTGGTGGCCGACAACGTCTACGACGCCCCCGCTGTCAGCACAGCGCGGTATGCGCTGTGGATCAAGGGCTGGGAACAGGAAGACGTCAGCGTGCGCGGCAATCGCTGGACGCAGGCCTGGGGCGGCTCGCTGATCGAAGTCTCGATGTCGGCCTCCGCCGGCGCGTTTTCCGCTCGTCGCATCGAGATCTGCTTCAACACGCTGGTGGCACGGGCCGGCGCTACGGCAATGAACTTCGGCAGCGCACCCAGCGGACCGGAGCGCGGGCCGATCTGGATCTACCGCAACACCCTGGTCGGGATGCCAGTGATCGCGCGGCGCAGCTGGCCGCTGATCATCAGCTTCGAGAACGATGTGGTGGTGCATGACGTCACCCCCTTTGGCGGCACCGTGTCGGGAAAGCTGTTGATGTCGGATCCGAATGCGCCCGCGGGACGTTTCTACGATCCCGCTTTGCGCGAAAACATCACGCTGACGAGTCTGAACATGGAATGCCATGGCAGCAGCAGCGACGGCATCGTCGACGCCCAGCATCGTCTGACCGGCGCCTGGCGAACCCGGTACCTGGGCAGCCACGGCGCCGAAATCGTTCCGCCCGATCGCTTGTTCGGCGATGGCTTCGAATGAGCGGCTGGCCTGCACCCTTTGAATCCCGCGTTTCCCCTGCCCCCAGGAGCTGTCCGTGAATCCACTTTGCACGCTGCTGTCGAAGCACCGCCCGTCCCGCGGCCGGCCGTATGCGTCTCAGGTCATCCGCTGCGCAGTGGTAGCGCTGCTGGTGCTGAATGCGTCGCCGATGGCGTTCGCCGGCGGCTTGGTGCCGGTCAATGTCCGGCTGGAGGGCCTGGCTCTCGGCAACTCTGTGTCGCTGCGCCAGGGCGGCGTCACCGTCAGCGCCAGCCTCAACGGGCCGCTGACGTTGGGCCAGGCAGCCGCTGGGAGCACGCTCAGCATCGACGTGCTGCAGCAGCCCGATGGTCAGAGCTGCGCGCTGTCTGCGCAGGCGCCAGCGCAGGTGCCCGCCTCGGCGGCGCCGGTGTTCGTTCGCTGCGTGCATACCGCGGCAGCGCGCATCACCGTGCCAAGCACGACGCCCGATGATCCACTGCGCTGGTGGCATGACGGTGCCGGCCTGCGTCCGATCGCCTACCCCGGCCTCGCCTACGAGAGCCGGCCCGGCGTGGTCGGCGGGCAGTTCCCCTACGAATTCCGTCTGCTGGCCGTGCGCATCAACGGTCAGAGCGCAGCGAGCAGCGGCGTCAGCCTCGACTTCCGCCGCGGCACCCTGCGCTTCGTGCCTGCAACGGCGGGCACCTACGAATTCGATCTTGAGGTCCGCGACAGCGGCGCAGTGCAGAAGGTCGCGCAGCGGACGTTCACGGTAACGGCAGCCACCGATCGCTTCCTGTTTGTGGCGCCGAACGGCGTCGATGCGCCCGGGCGCGGCGGCATCGATCAACCGTTCCAGACGATTCCCTATGCGCTGGCTCAAGGCACGTCGGCGCAGGCGCTGATGCTGCGGGCCGGCACCTATGCCGGTCGCTTCGATCTGAACGACGGCCGCACCCGCCAGATCGTGGCCTACCCCGATGAAGTGCCGGTGCTGGCCATCAATCAATCCGGCAACATCACCGTGCGCTTCAGTCAGGCGCCCGCTGCGCGCCTTGAGGGGGTCGATATCACCGGCGTGCGCCAGTACGGCATCGTCAGCGATCCCTCGCTGCCCGGCCTGGTGGTGCGCCAGGTGCGCTTTCTGGAGGGCGTGGTGGCCAACGGCGGCGAGAACCCGGCCTACATCCACGGCTGGGGTGATCTGCAGCAGCGCCATCGCTTTCTGGTGCAGGACTCCGAGTTCAACAACTACCCGGCCGGCTATGCCACCACCTGGTTTGACGCCGGCGATTCGCTGTTCGAGAACAACCAGGTGCGCTTGGGCGCCTCGACCGTGGGCGTGCACGACAAAGACAACTCGCAGCGCAATGTGTACCGCGAGAACTTCATCGAGTACGCGCCCGGCTTCGCCAACAGCAACGGCATCCAGATCTCGGCGCAGTACGGCTCCGAGCAGGTCCACATCCACCACAACCTGCTCATCAACACCGGCGTGCTGCTCGGCGGCCAATGCCTGACCGAGGGCTGCACGATGCGCGCGCACGACATCCACCACAACACGATCGCGACCGGCGCCATCGTGCTGCGCTGGGGCGCCTTCAATGTGGGCAGCGCCGACACCCGAATCAGCCACAACCTGATCCGCTCGACGCCCGCTCCGTATGCCTGGGCCTCGTGCCTCAACACCGTGCCCGCCGCCTTCGCGACCCAACTGCAGGCGCGCGCCAACCGTCTTGAGACCGGCAGCACCAACGCCATGCGCGACACCGAATGCGGCGGCTCAGTGATGAACATGAGCTGGGCCACCTGGCGCAACACCTACGGGTTGGACACGCTGGCCTCCGGCAGCGTGCTCAGCGCCAGCAGCGATCTGGTCGGCAGCGGTGCGCTGCTGCGTCTCCCCGCAGGCGATTCGCGCCTCGCCAGCCTGGGGCATCGCTATCCGCTGCCGGTAAGCACCAGCCTGAACGTGTTCGCAAACGGCTTCGAATAGGCGCCTGCCGGGCTCCACGCCAACCCGCGCCCAGATCCGTTCGGGCCGCGGAGGAAGTCATCGCGCCGCAGAACATCCAAGCCACGAGAACCTCTCACGATGAAGCGTCGCCAGTTCCTGCTGATCAGCACGGCCGCCAGCGCCGGACTTGCCCTGCGGCCAGCTGCCGCCGCCCCGCCTGCGGCAGCGCTGGGCGGATCGAACCCAGTTTTCGCCGACGGCTTCGAAACGGTGACGCCCAGCACCAACACGGCCTATCTGTTTCCGCCCGGCTACTTCGAAACCGACAGCCTGTTGCCGCTGCAGAAGATCTACCCGCAGAGCGATGCGGTGACCGCGGCCGCCTCGCACCATCGCCGCGCCTATCCCGGCCTGCGCTGGGAATGTCCGGTGCGCGCGATGGGCGGCAGCAATCCGCGCTTCTACGAGTTGCTGTCTGGCCCGCCGGGCATGCGCATCGGTGAATTCCTGCAGCGCGATGCGTTCGGTGACTACATTCCAACGCCGGATTACGCGACGCTGATCTGGGAGTCGCCAGTGGCCGGCAGCTACCTGATCCGCGTGCGCTGCAGCGACCAGAACAACACGCCGGTGCTGTTCGAGTTCCGCCTGCAGGTCGCGCTCGATGGCCATCTGTTCACCGCGCCGACAGCGCTCGGCAACGGCGACGGCAGCAGCCCGCAGAATGCGATGGCCTGGAACCAGGCGATGCTGGGCAACGGCGTCGTCTCGCCGAGTCGCGGCAAGGTGCTGGTGTGTCGAGGCGGCAGCTATCCGCTGAGTGACGACCTGCTGGTCAACGCCAGCCATATGGCGACTTCGCTGATCGCCTACCCGGGCGAAACCCCGGTGTTCAATCGAGGCCTCCAGATGCGCTCGTCCGACGTGTTCATCGGCGGGCTGCGCTTCGAGGGGATCGGCACCGGCAACTTCGGCGTGATCAACGACTGGGAGTTCAACCACCGCTGGAGCGTCTGGCGCTGCCACTTCGAGCGCTGCTTCAACTCGAACACGGCCCAGAACAACAATCAATGCTGCATCGGCGCGGTGAACGGCGGGCGGGCCGCGGGTCGGCAGCACCTGCTGCTCGCCGAGAACACTTACCGCAACTGCAGCGGCCTGCACGGCTACGACTTCTACAACGTCGACACGCATCTGTGCGAACGCGAGACCTTCGTGATCGACGATCCGGGCATCGCGGTCCGCCACTCGGTGTGGTTTCCGAAGGGCTACTGCCGCTTCTACGAGATCTCGTTCTGCCGCGCCGATCTACCGCCACAGGCGGTGGAGGTCGAGAGCATCCTGCAGGCGTACAACGCGGCCTATGCGGTGTCGCGACCCAGCGTGGGGGCGATCGAGTACAACTTCGTGCGCGGCGGCAGCAACGTCGGCGCGCTGGTCACGAACGGCGCCGGCAATGGCACTGCCGCAAGCGTCGGGCCGATCACCCTGGTCTGCCAGGTGCGCCGCAACACGTTCGTTGGCAAACGCGTCGGCGCGCGCAATTTCGATCGCGCCGTCGGGGTGGATCGACACAGCCACTTCGCCGGCAACGTGCTGCAGACGGAAAGCAGCGGCAGCATCGGGACCTGGGGACCGGACAACGCGAACCCGGTCTGGTTCATCGAGCGTGATTCGCTCAGCGCGGGCACGGGCTTGATCGGCGGCGACGGCCGTCTCGTTGACGCGAATTGGCGTGGCCGCCGCGGATCGCAGATCTGGCGCCCTGGGAATTGAAACGCCTCGTCCGCGTTCGGCCTGCACCAGAACCGGACAGCAGAAAACGCGAAAGGCCCCGCTGAGAGGGGCCTTTCGCGTTGTGGAGCACTCGCCGCAAGCCGCGGACTAGTCGCCCATCAGCTTCTGGCGATGTTCCCAGCGTTCCTGGGCGTCGAGGCACAGGGTGGCAATCGGGCGCGCTTCGAGGCGGTCGATGCCGATCTCTTCGCCGGTCTCCTCGCAGTAGCCGTAGGAGCCGTCGTCGATGCGCTTGAGCGCTTTCTCGATCTTGCTGATGAGCTTGCGGTAGCGATCACGCGTGCGCAGTTCGAGCGAGTTCTCGGTCTCGCGGGTGGCACGCTCGGCTTCGTCGCCGACGTCGCGCACTTCTTCGCGCAGGTTGTCGATGGTCTGCTTCGACTCTTCGACCAGCTCCGTGCGCCAGTTGAGGAGCTTCTGGCGGAAGTACTCGAGGTGCTCGGGGCACATGTACTCCTCGCCGGCCTTCGGCTTGTAGCCGTCGGGCAGCTCGACGCGGACGATCTGGTGAGCCACCAGCGGCTCGGGCTGGGCGACGGGACGGCTGGGGGCCACCGCGCGTGCGCGCGTACCTTCGCCGCTGCCGGCGCCGCTGGACTTGGACTTGGTGACGCTTGGCTTCATCGTGTTCCCTGTTGCGTTGGAGGCGTCCGTGCCCGCAGCGCGAGTCTTGGCTGCAGTGGCCGGGGTGGCTGCGGCGGACACTTTAACGGCCGCAGGTTCCGGTTTCTTGTCGGCCGTCGCGCTCTTGGAAGGCGCTGCGTCCGGTTTGGCGGGAGTGTTGGGCTTGACCATGCCAACAATCGCCTGGGTGATCGATTTGACCGCAGTCACCGCCTTCTTGGCGATGGCCGCCGGTTGAGCGGTGGCAGGCGCCTTCGCAGGTGTTTTCGCTACCGACTTGGCGGGCGCCTTGGCGACCGGTTTGGCGACGGGCTTCGCCGCAGGTTTGGCGGGGGCCTTGGCCGCCGCCTTCGGCGCTGGCTTGGCAGTGGGCTTCGGAACGGGTTTGGCAGCTGGCTTCGCGGGAGCCTTCGCCGCTGGCTTGGCGGCGGGTTTCGCGGCTTTGACAGCAGGCTTTGCCGCCGGCTTTGCGACTGCCTTGGCGCTCTTCGCTACGGGCTTGGCCGCAGGCTTGGCTGCCTTGGCCGGAGCCGACTTCGATTTCGACGCTGCGGCCGCCTTGGCCGGTGCTTTCACCGCTTTCGACTTCGCTGCCACGATAGCCCTTCCCTTTGTGTGAGTTGCTTGAGGCTCAGCGGGCGCGTGTTATAGCCTGTCGCCCGCGCTGCGGCAAGCAAAACCGAGGCCGCCCGAGGCCCCTACAAGGCGCTTCCGCTGTGCCCTCGCACAGCCTCTTCGACGTGCATCCCCGCCCGCGCTGTCGTCGTACTTCCCCCTTCCTCCGACTGACCCGCCCGTGCGTCAACCCCTGATCCTACTCCTGCGGGGCTACAAGCGATTCATCAGCCCCCTGCTCGGCCAGCATTGCCGTTTCCATCCCAGCTGCTCGGAGTACTCGATGCAGGCGATCGAGCGCTTCGGCGCCGTGCGCGGAAGCTGGCTGACCGCGCGTCGGCTGGCGCGCTGCCAGCCCTTGTGCGACGGTGGCCACGATCCCGTTCCGGAGACGTGGCCCGGGCGCGGCGAGCATCGCCGCTGTCGCTGCGGCGAGCCCGAATCGCAGGAGCCCGAACGCGAACACGGCGCTGCATCCCCTTCGCCACCCGACTCGAACGACTACCGCCGATGCGCTTCCTGCTGAGCCTGCTCCTTCTGCTGTGCGCGCCGCTGCTGCGCGCGGGACCGATCCCCGAGCGACTGCCACAGGGCGGCACGGCCATCGTGCAGCTCGCGCCCGGCGAACGGGCGGAGCTCGACGGCCGCGTGCTGAAGGTCTCGCCCGAAGGCTGGCTGGTGTTCGGCGTCGGCCGAGAGGCGACCGGCGAGCTGCAGTTTGTGCGCATCGCGCGGTCCGGCGCGCGCCATGCGCAGAGCATCCGCATCGTGCCGCGCGACTTCCGCATCGAGCGCGTCAACGGGCTGCCGCAGCAGACGGTGACGCCGGATCCAGCCATCGCCGAGCGCATCGCCCGCGAGCAGGCGGCCGTGGCCAAGGCGCGCGAGCGCGATGACGCGCGCATCGATTTCGCGGCAGGTTTCGTGCGCCCCATCGAGGGCGGCAGGATCAGCGGCGTCTACGGCAGCCAGCGCATCCTGAACGGCGAGCCGCGCGCGCCGCATATGGGCCTCGACATCGCCGTGCCCACCGGTACACCGATCCACGCGCCAGCGTCCGGCATCGTCAGCTTCGTCGGGCCGGATCTGTTTCTGACCGGCGGCACGGTGCTGCTCGACCACGGCCATGGCCTGTCTTCGAGCTTCCTACATCTGTCGCGCATCGATGTCCGCGAAGGCCAGCGCATCGAACGCGGCGAGACCCTCGGCGCCGTCGGCGCCACCGGTCGCGCCTCGGGCCCGCACCTGCACTGGGGCCTCAACTGGTTCGAGACCCGACTCGATCCGGCCCTGCTGCTGCCCTGACCCACAACTTTCCCACCCTTGCCGAGAGCCTCCATGCCTTCCTTCGACATCGTGTCCGAAGTGGACAGCCACGAACTCACCAATGCCGTCGACCAGGCCAGCCGCGAGCTGGGCAAGCGTTTCGACTTCCGCGGCACATCCGCCGCCTTCGAGCTGGAGGACACGACTGTCAAGCTGCGCGGTGACAGCGAATTCCAGCTGCAGCAGCTGATGGACATCCTGCGTCAGCGTCTGACCGCGCGCAGCATCGATATCCGCTGTCTGGAGCCCGGCGAGGTCGAGACCAATGTCGCCGGCGCTCGGCAGACGGTGAAGATCAAGCAGGGCATCGAGCAGGCCACGGCCAAGAAGATCGTCGCCGCCATCAAGGCCAGCGGCATCAAGGTCGACAGCCAGATCCAGGGCGACAAGCTGCGCGTCAACGGCAAGAAGCGCGACGACCTGCAGGCGGCGATCGCGCTGCTGCGCAAGAGCGACTTCGAACTGCCGCTGCAGTTCGACAATTTCCGCGATTGAGGCCAACGCGAGTCGTGCGCACGGTGCGGCAGCGCCTTCGTGATCGCCCCATGGACGATGGCCAAGGCAGCGCGGATCAAGTGGATCCCGAGCATGATCCGTAGTCGCGAATCCGGCGTCACCGGACTCGCTTGCGCTGAACTGTTCGGGCTTGCGCTAGCCCACCCGCTGCAAAATGGCGTCGCGAGCGCGCCGCAGCGCTGGCCCCACTTCGCCGACCAGACGCTCGCGGGTCATGCTGTAGACCGGGCCGTTGACGGACAGTGCCAGCAGGCGCTCGCCCCCCTGGATCGGCAGCGGCACGCCGACGGCATAAAGCTCGGGCATCCAGTCGCCGAGCGAGAACACGAAGCCATGCGCCGCGTAGTCGTGGCGCGCCTGCTCCACGCCAGCGGACACCTCTGCACGCTTGGCCTTGGGTACACGCTGCAGCAGGGTCGCCATGGTGGCGTCGTAGCGCGTCCGGTCGAGCCCGGCCAGGTAGGCGCGGCCCAGAGCGGTGGTGCCATGCGGCAGGCGCTCGCCGATCTCGCGACGGATGTGGAAGGCGTTGCTGCCGTGGCAGACCTCGAGCACCACCATCTGGGTCTGGTCGAGCGCACCCAGGATCACGCTGGCCTGCACTTCGTCGGCAAGCGCCTGCATCAGCGGCTTTGCCACGGCGCGGACATCCTCACCAGCGAGGAACGCGTGGCCCAGCGCCAGCACGCTGGCGCCCAGCGCGTACTTCTCCAGCTTCTGCGAATGCTCCAGGTAGCCCAACCGCGTAAGCGTGTAGGTCAGGCGCGATACGGTTGGACGCGGCAGGCCCGTGCGACTGGCGATCTCGCTGTTGGCCAGCCAGCGCTCGCTGCGCTTGAAACTGCGCAGAATCGCCAAGCCACGCGCCAGCGCCGTGACAAAGCGCCGGTCGCGCGCCTCTTCGGCGCGGATGCCGGCCTCGGTGGCCAAGGTGTCGTCGGCGGCGGTGCTGGTGTTGGCTGCGGGGTCGTTCCTGTCGGTCATTGCCCTGTGATTCCCTGCGTGGTTCAGCTCCAGCGTTTGAGCTCGAGCTTGGCGATGTGGTTGCGATGGACCTCATCGGGTCCATCAGCCAATCGCAGGGTACGCGCCATCGCGTAGGCGTACGCGAGCGGAAAGTCACTACTCACGCCGCCGCCGCCGTGGACCTGGATCGCCCAATCGATCACCTGGCAGGCCATCGTCGGCGCGGCGACCTTGATCATCGCGATCTCCTTGGCGGCGACCTTGTTGCCCACCGTATCCATCTGCCAAGCGGCGTTCAGCGTCAGCAAGCGCGTCTGATCGATCAGGATGCGCGCCTCGGCGATCCTCTCGCGGGTCACACCCTGCTCGGCGACGGCGCGGCCGAAGGCATGCCGCGAGAGCGCGCGCTTGCACATCAGCTCGAGCGCGCGTTCGGCCAGGCCGATCAATCGCATGCAGTGGTGGATGCGGCCCGGACCCAGCCGCCCCTGGGCGATTTCGAAGCCCCTGCCCTCGCCAAGCAGGATGTTCTGTGCCGGCACCCGAACGTTCTCGAACACGATCTCGCCGTGACCATGCGGTGCATCGTCATAGCCGAACACCGGCAAGTGGCGCAGCAGCTGCACGCCGGGCGTGTCCATCGGCACCAGGATCATCGACTGCCGCTGGTGCGGGCTCGGGTGATCGGGCTGGCTCTGCCCCATCACGATCAGGATCCGGCAGCGCGGGTCATTGGCGCCCGAGCTCCACCACTTGCGGCCGTTGATCACGTATTGATCGCCCTCGCGCTCGATGCGCGTGCGAATCTGGGTGGCGTCTGAGGAGGCCACCTCGGGCTCGGTCATCGCAAAGCAGCTGCGGATCTCGCCGGCCAGCAATGGTTCAAGCCACTGCGCCTGCTGCGCGGGCGTGCCGTAGCGCTCCAGCACCTCCATGTTGCCGGTGTCGGGCGCGCTGCAGTTGAACACCTCGGGCGCGATCGGCGAGCGCCCCATCAGCTCGCACAGCGGCGCGTACTCGGCATTGGTGAGGCCCGCGCCCCGCGAAGACTCGGGCAGGAACAGATTCCACAGCCCAGCGGCCCTGGCCTTGGCCTTGAGCGTCTCGACCACGCGGGTCGGCACCCAGGCGTTGCCGGCGCGGCGATTCGCCTCG
This sequence comes from Lysobacterales bacterium, assembly GCA_014946745.1. Lineage (NCBI taxonomy): Bacteria > Pseudomonadati > Pseudomonadota > Gammaproteobacteria > Lysobacterales > Lysobacterales bacterium. Next base: position 2,439,881 of record JADCRD010000001.1, read on the forward strand.
ACCTCGTCGAAGAAGGCGGCCTCGCCGGGATACACCTCGGCCTGCAGGAAGGCGTCGACGCGGGCCATCAGCTCACGCGTCCGCTGCGAGTAGTTGAAGTCCATCAGGGCGCTTCCTTCTGTGCGATGGCCCAGGCCAGCTCGGCCAGCGGCACGGCCTGTCGACCCATTTCCGCGCCCTTGCTCGACGCCGCATTGCCGGCCAGTGCGCGGGCGAGCACGCCCTGCAGAATCGCGGCGAGCCGGAACAGGTTGAACACGAGGTAGGTGTTCCAGTGTGCGGGCAGGCCATTGCTGCCGACCTCGACACCGGCGATCCGGCAGTACTCGGCGATGTACTCGGCCTCGCCGGGAATGCCGAGCGCGGCGATATCGACACCGGCCAGCCCGCGAAAGCCCGCGGCGGGCATGCGCCAGGTCAGGGTGCTGTAGGCGAAGTCGACCAGCGGGTCGCCCAGCGTGGACAGCTCCCAGTCCAGCAGGGCGCGGATCTCGATGGCCTCGGGCGCGAAGATGAAATTGTCGAGCCGCAGATCACCGTGGACGATGCGCACCGCGTTCGGCGGCGGCAGATGCGCCGGCAGCCATTCGATCAGGCGCTCCATCGCGGCGATCGGCGGCGCCTCGGAGGCCTGGTACTGGCGGGTCCAGCGGCTGGTCTGGCGCTCCAGGTAGTTGCCCGGCGCACCGTAGTCTTCCAGGCCGACGGCGGCGGGTTCGATCGCATGCAGGTCGGCGATGGTGCGCGCCATCGACAGGAAGGCCTCGCGCCGCTGCGCGGGTTCGAGATCGGGCAGCTTCGGGTCCCAGAACACGCGTCCGGGCACGTGGCGCATGACGTAGAAGGCGGTGCCGATGATGGTGTCGTCTTCGCACAGGGCAAGCGCTTCCGCCACCGGCACGGCAGTGCCGCGCAGCGCGCGGATCACCCGGTACTCGCGATCAACGGCATGCGCCGACGGCAGCAGCTTGCCCGGCGGCTTGCGCCGCAGCACCAGGCGCTCTGCGCCGACTTCGAGGTAGTAGGTCGGATTGCTCTGCCCGCCCTCGAACTGCCAGAGCTTGAGTTCGCCGCCGAGACCCAGGCTCCGCTGAAGCCAGAGGGCCAGCGCGGCCTCGTCGATGCGATGCGCCTCGCGCACCGCGGTCACACCCGCAGGCAGGACCATCAGAGCACGCTCATGCCGCCGTCGACGGCGATGTTCTGGCCGTTGATGTGCGCCGACGCATCCGAGGCCAGCAGCACCGCCAGGCCCTTCAAGTCTTCTTCGCCGCCCATCTGGCCGCGTGGCGTCAGCCGGGTCAGCAGCTCGTGCGAGCGCTCGATGATCTTGTCGGCCATCTTGCTGCTGAAGAAGCCCGGGCAGATGCCGTTGACGGTGATGCCGCGACCGCCCCACTCGGCGGCCAAGGCGCGCGTGAGATTGACCACCGCGCCCTTGCTGGCGTGGTAGGCCGCGGCGCAGAGCACTTCCGGCGGCGAAGCGCCCAGACCTGCGACCGAGGAGACATTGATGATCCGCCCCTTGCCCTGCGGCAGCAGGCAGCGGCGCGCGACCTCCTGGGTCAGCGCGAACAGCGCGTTCAAGTTCAGATCGATGACCTTGGCCCAGGCCTCGGGCGGGTGCTCCTCGGCGCGAGCGCCCCAGGTGGCGCCAGCGTTGTTGACCAGGATGTCGATACGCCCGAAGTGCGCCAGCGCGGCATCGACCAGGGCAGCGGCGGCACCGGGCTTGGCGATGTCCAAGGGCACGGCCAGCACCGCGGCGCCCTGCCCTTCAAGATGCGCCTGTGCCTGCGCCAGCTCGTCGGCCTTGCGCGCGGTGATCACCAGCTTCGCGCCCATTTCGGCCAGGCCTTCGGCGATCTGCAGGCCCAGCCCGCGCGAGCCGCCGGTGATGACGGCCACCCGGCCGCCGAGTTCAAAGAGTTGGCGTACGCCCATGGTGTTGCGCTCCGTGTGTCGAATCATCGTGTGCCGATGCGCGGAACAAAGTTCTGCACAGAAAGACGAAGCATACCTGCGCCGCAGCTGCGCTGCGGTCGGCGCCGGCGCTCGCAGGGTGCGGCGCCTATCGGCCATGAACGACGCCGCCGCGGATTCGAGCGCGCGTGGGCGTGATCCGGCCAAAGCACGCCTGGCCACGGCCTGATTGGCGAGATCCACGCTGCTCGTTTTCGGCCTTGCTCAGTTCCGCAAACAGCGAGTGAAACCACCGCTTCTGCGCTCGCTACTGCCCCCGGATTCGCTCCCGCCCGGGGTCCGTTGCCGGCAGACGCGCACCGATTCGAATAGCCCCGCAATTGCCGGAACACTCGCATTCCGCTATAACGCCGTGTGTTCCACGCCAAGTGAGAACACTCGGAGCGCGTCATTCCATAAGAATCCAGAGTTCCACCAAGGAGACGATCCATGTCCATCGACCTGACCGGCCTTTCCTCGCAACAGCTGGACGAGCTGATTGCCAAAGCCGCAGAAACCAAGCGCAACCTGCACAAGCAGCGCATCAACGATGTCCGCAAAAAGCTCGCCCAGATCGCCAAGGACGAGGGCTACTCGATTGAAGAGCTGTTCGGACTCGGCCGCAAAGGCGGCAAGGGCAGCGTTGGCGCGAAGTACGCGAACCCGGCGGACCCCTCGCAGACCTGGACGGGCCGCGGCAAGCGCCCGAACTGGTTCAAGGACGCGCTGGCCTCCGGCGCTTCCGAAGAGTCGCTGCGCGTCGGCTGATTCCTCAGCCCTCGGCAACACCGAACGCCGGCCTAATGGCCGGCGTTCTGTTTTGGGGAAGCGGTTGCTTATCGATGCTTTCCGCGCGTCGTGAAGCGCGCGTCCGCGGATCCAGCGCGCTCGCGCCTGCTCCCGCCCGACCGGGCGCAGCCAAGTCAAAGCCGCACAGCGCCTCAGCGCATCCGGACCACCGCCGGATTCGCGACCTCCGAGCGACACCCGGCGGATTTCGTGCAGACCAAGCCTCGCGAAATCGGTTCTGGAGGAGCCGCCCGACACCGACTCAGAGGCTGCGCCGCGGTGGAATGAGCAGATTGCCGAACAGCAGACCGGCGACCAGCGAGATCAGCACGGTGATCACCGTGAATCCGGTGTCCAAACCGAGAAACACATCACGCTCGAATACGAATGACAAACTTCTGAAGCCCACGCTGCCCGGCACCAGAAGAATCATGCCCGGGACCCGCACCACCGCGCCCGGGCGACTGAAGGTCCGCGCATACAGATTGCTGGCGGCACTTACTGCCATGCCGGCCATGAACACACCGGCTTCGTTTCCAAGCGCCGCGCCGCCGTAGCGGCTGCACAGATAGCCCAGAATGGCCGAGGCCATCACCACGGGATAATCGCGCCGGTCCGCACGGAACAGCACCGCGAAGGAATACGCCGCCACCAGTAGCGACGCCCATTCCAACCATTCCGGCGGCATTGGCGCGGGCGGCTCAGCCGGCACCCAGCCCAGCAGGCGCGCGAACTGGGTCGCGGCCACAGTACCGAAGGTCAGCTTGAGCAGGGTGGACACCGCCCCGGCAAAGCGCGCCGTACCGGCCATCAGATGCTGGCTCGACAGCTCGGACACTGCATTCGCCAGCGTAAGGCCGGGCAGCAGAACGATCAGGCTGGCCACGACTACCGTCTTGAGATTGATCGGCACCAGCCAGAAAGCCACTGCGGTCGCCAGCAGGGTCGCCAAAAGGGCGGCAATCGCATCCAGACCCTCCGACAGCCTGGGCCGCCCCGCGCCCAGCACATAGAGCAGTCCGATCATCCAGCCGATGCCGGCGGCGGTCGCGATATCGGCCCAGGCGGTGCCCAGCAGGCCCGCCACGCTGGCGGACGCGAGGCCGAAGCTGAAGGCCGTCAGGGCCTGTGCCGCAGGGCCGGAGGGGGCCTTGAGTTCGCGCAGCGCGCGCGAGCCCTCGTTCAAGCTCATCTCGCCCGCCAACACCTTCTCGGCGATCTCATCGGCCGCACACAGCCGGGCGAGGTCCACGTCGCCCGGCTCCAGGCGCACGACCCGCGTGGTTTCGGCAGCGGGCGCACCCTCGGCGACCACGGCGTCGGCATCCACCACAGAGAGGATCAACCCAGTCGGGTTGGCCATCGGCTGGCAGTGCAGGCGCAAGCGCACGGCCACCTTCGAGATCGCCAGCTCCAGTCGCTGCGCCGTGGTGCCGTAGGTGTGCAGACTGGCCGCGAGCTGCAGCAGAAACTCGATGCGATCGGCGTAGCTGGGCTGTGGGCTCATGGGCGTCAGGCATCGCGGGGTCGCCAAGGATACCGACAGCGCGCGGCCGACATGGCTGGACTCGCGGCAGCGCGCTCGCCTCGGCATACTTCGCGCCCCTCGTCGCGCCTGCCGGCACGGAATCCGCATGCCCATCCAGTTCGGCCTCGGCGAAGCCTTCGCGCTGCTCAGCGCGTTGGCCTGGGCGGTGGGCGTGATCCTCTACAGCAAGCTCGGCACCTGGCTGGCGCCGCTGCAGCTGAACTTCATCAAGAATGCGCTGGTGCTGGGGATGCTCGCCGCGACCGTGCCCCTGGTGCATGGCCTGACCCTGCCCAACATCAGCGCCGCCGAGATCGCCATCGCTGTCATCAGCGGAGTGATCGGGTTGGCGCTCGCCGACACGCTCTACCTGAAGGCGCTGAACCAGCTCGGTGCAGGCCGCATGGGGATTATCGGCAATCTCTACAGCCCCTTCGTGATCGCGCTGTCCTTCGTTTTTCTCGGCGAACGCCTGGGCCCGCTGCAGATCGTCGGCTTCGTACTGGTCAGCTCGGGGGTGCTGCTGGTCAGCGGCAAGCGCGAGCGCGAGGCGGGTGGCGGCAGCCTGCTGTCGGGGGTTCTGCTCGGCGTGCTCGCGATCCTGCTGATGGCGGTCGCGATCGTCATGGTCAAACGCGTGCTGGAAGCCCAGCCCCTGGTGTGGATCAGCTTGATCCGCATGGGTGGCGCCCTGGTCGGGCTGCTGCTGATCGTCGGCCTGCGTGGCGAGCTGCGCACGCTGAATCCTCTGCGCATGCGGGTGCACTGGCCCACCCTGCTGATCGCCGCCTTTGTCGGCCAGTTCCTGTCCACCCTGTTCTGGCTGGGCGGCTACAAGTACACCGACGCCATGGTCGCGGCCATTCTCAACGAGAGCTCCTCGGCCTTCATCGTGCTGCTGGCCTGGCTGTGGCTGCGCGAACCCATGGACCGTCGCCGCGCCGGCGGCATCGTGCTGGCGATGGCAGGGGTGGCCTGCATGATCGTGTGAACGCGAACTGCGGGATTCGAGAAGACGCTGGCAGCGTGTCGAAAAGCTCCCTTGCTCGGAGGTTTTCGGGTCGACGCTCCGGCAAAAGTCCGAACCGCCTCCCACAAATGCATCGCCTATGCGCTGGCTTAGTCGAATCGGCCCAGCTTGGCCGAGCCAGCGGGCTGCTGTTCAAGAGCCTTCCGAATCCAAGCAGCGCAGCTCCACGCGGCTTGTGACCGGGCTATCGACTTGGCTTGTCGCGGTCGCCGGCCGCTGGCGAATGCAGGCTCCCGACTCCCGGCTGTCAGCGTATACAGCCCTTGAGCGGCACCGCGCGGCGCAGCGGGAGGCTCCCCTGCTCGCCCGTGCTGAAACGGTAGCTCATGGTGGCGGTATTGCAGTCCTTGAAGACGAAACTGGCCTGACCCGCCCCGCGCGTGTCGAGCGACTGCTGAGCGCCAGAAAAGCTGCCGCCGGTCGTCTGGTAGACCGTGCCTTCCGCTTCGTCGCCATCGACATCGGTCAGCCCCGAGAACCACAGGTGTTCCGCCGCGCGCACCGCGCCAGGAGCGCCCTGCGCCCATGTGAACCAGGCGAAAGCGAGCTTTCCCTGATCTTCAAGCACATCGAAGTAGACGCCCTGCCCCGAGCGCTCAGGGTTGTACCAGGCGCCATCCAGACCTTCGGCGATCTGGAAGGGCGGCGGGCCCGGCAGTTCCGACTTGACGGTGTAGCCCCAGAAGCAGATCTGCCCGCCGGTGTTCTGGATGAAGGCCTTGGGGTTCTCCTCCACAAAGCCGGGCCAGCCGTCGCAAAGCTCGATAGCCAAGCCGCCGAAGCCATCGACCTGGTCGATATGCCAGCGCCACAGGCGCTGATCGGGGTCGCGGATATCGCGGTTGTAGCCATCACCGCCGTAGCCGATCTTGGCCAGCAGAATGCCCGGTGTGCGCTCATTCGGGCGACCGCCGTTGGCGATGATGGCTCGCGCCTGGGCGATGTGCTCGGGGTCGCTCAATGCCACCAGGAAACTCTGGTTGCGCTCCGCCTCGATCTCGGCCATCTCGAACCAGACCGTTTCGGCCTGAGCTGCCATGGATAGCGAAAGGCCGAGGCACACCGCTGCGGCGAGCTTCATGATCGACTTCATGGACTGCTCCTAAAGTGGGATGAACCGCGGTTCCCGCACCGCTCAGTACCGATCTCTGCCGGCGAAGCGCCCGCGACAGCGATGAATCCGGGCGGATCTTTGTCCAGCCGCAGAACGGACGCAGCGAGCATGCCACAGAACTTCTCGCCCTTCATGCCGCAGGGCGGCACCCGATCCAGCGGAAGGTGAGATTGAGTCGCGGCGGCATTGCCCGGGCGCTCTTGGCAATGGCGTGCTGATAAAGCGCCTGGGTACGTCCGCTCATGAGCAGCAGGCTGCCATGCGGCAATTCAAGCTTCAGCCGCTGCCGGCGCTCGGCGACGTCGCGAAAGGCAAATCCCCGCACCGCGCCCAGGCTGAGCGAGGCGATCACCGGCTCAGGCCCCAGCTCGGGCTCGTCATCGGCGTGCCAGCCCATGCCGTCGGCGCCGTCGCGGTACAGGTTGGCCAGCACGCTGTTGAAGCGCCCGCCGCAGGCCTGCTCGACTCTCGGCTTGAGCGCAGCCAGCGCCAAGGGCCAAGGTCGCGGCTCGAAGCGCGTGCGCGAATAGACATAGGTCGCGCCGGGGTCGCCGATCCAACAGGAGAGCCGCGGCGAGGCGTGTTCACGACCGTAGATCCGGAGGCGGTGCTGCTCCCAGGGGATCTCGGTGCGGAGCGCCGCCAGCAGCGCATCGGCCTCATCGGCCTCAAGGAAGGTGGGCGCGATCCGCAGCTCGGCGCCGGCCAGGGCGATCTCGATCCATTCCATACGCTGAAGTATGCTTGCTGCCTTCGCCGGCCAGACCTGCCCCATGCAGAGCCTGTGCGCCGACACTCTGCGGGCCGCGCGGTCAAGACGCTGTCGCCTGCACGCCCCGCCCCCGATAATGCCGCCCTTTACGCACACAGCCAGGAGCCAGCCATGAGCGAGCGCGATGTCATGGAATACGACGTGGTCACGGTGGGCGCAGGCCCAGCCGGCCTCGCCTTCGCGATCCGACTGAAGCAGCTCAAGCCGGACCTGTCGGTCTGCGTGATCGAGAAGGCCTCGACCATCGGCGCGCAGATTCTCTCCGGTGCCGTGATCGAGCCCGGCCCGCTGGATGAACTGCTGCCCGGCTGGCGCGACAACCCGCCACCGGTCTGCGTGCCCGCCACCGAGGACGAGTTCTGGTTCCTCACCAAGACCGGCGGCTACAAGTTCCCGATCGCGCCGCCGCAGATGAACAACCACGGCAACTTCATCGTCAGCCTGGGCGCCACCTGCGCCTGGCTGGCACCGCAGGCCGAAGCCCTGGGCGTGGAGATCTACCCCGGCTTCGCCGCGGCCGAGACCCTGATCGAGGACGGCCGCGTGGTCGGCGTGCGCATCGGCGACATGGGCGTGGCGAAAGACGGCTCGCACAAGCCCGGTTACACTCAGGGCATCGACATCCGCGCGCGCATCACCGTGCTGGCTGAAGGTGCGCGCGGGCATCTCGCCAAGCCGCTGATCAAGCAGTACGGCCTCGATGCCAACAGCGATCCGCAGAGCTACTCGATCGGCATCAAGGAGCTGTGGCAGGTGCCGGAGGATCGCGTCAGCCCCGGCAAGATCGTGCACAGCCTGGGCTGGCCGGCCGACTCGCGCACCTACGGCGGCAGCTTCCTGTATCACCTCACGGGCGGGCGGATTGCGCTGGGCTATGTCTCGGGCCTGGACTACCGCGACCCGAACTACCAGCCCTACGAAGCCTTCCAGCAGTGGAAGCACCACCCGACCGTGAAGCCCCTGCTGGACGGCGGCAGCATTCTCTCGGCCGGCGCGCGCGCCATCGTCACTGGCGGCTACCAGAGCCTGCCCAAGACGGAGATGCCCGGCGCGATCCTGATCGGCTGCGACGCCGGCCTGGTCAACGTGCCCAAGATCAAGGGCGTCCATCAGGCGATGCGCTCGGGCATGCTCGCCGCCGAACACATCGCCAGCACCGACACCGCCGAAGGCTGGGACGCCAAGCTGCGCGGCTCGGTGGTGTACTCGGAGCTGAAGAAAGTCCGCAACTTCAAGCCCGGCTTCAAGAAGGGCCTGATGTTCGGCCTGATCAACTCGGGCTGGGAAACGGTGACCGGCGGCGCCTCGCCGTGGACGCTGAAGGTCAAGCCGGACTGGTCCTCGCTGCAGAAACTCAGCGAAGCCGAGAAGCCCAAGCGCGACTACGTGGACCGCAGCCTCGCCCCGCGCGACCGCCTGGCCGGCGTCTACTACGCCGCCACCGAGCACGACGAAGATCAGCCCGTGCACTTGCGCGTCGAAAACACCGACGTCTGCGTGACCAAGTGCGCCGAGGAATACGGCAACCCCTGCACCCGCTTCTGCCCCGCCGGCGTCTACGAGATGGTCGAGGACGAGGCCGGCAAGCGCCTGCAGATCAACGCCGCCAACTGCGTGCACTGCAAGACCTGCGACATCAAGGACCCCTACCAGATCATCAACTGGGTGACGCCTGAAGGGGCGGCAGGGCCGAACTACCAGAACCTGTAGCCGTGGCGAAGCCGCGAATCTCGTGGCTGCGGACGCTGGGGCTGACGCTCGCCCTGGCCTTGCCTGTGGCCGCGGCTCTGTATCTGGAGCGGGAGTTCCGGCCGGCGGCTGAAGTTGGCGACTCGGAGAGTTTGCTGCCGGAGCCGTGGCTGGAGTTGCCGGGGGAGCCGCAGCAGCTCGCATTTCCGCAAACGCGTCGAGATCTGTTGGACTTCATGATTATGGAGCGGACGCTGTCTTCTGCTCCGAAAGCGCCCAACCAGGACCTGTACGAGTCTCTGGCCTTCGATTGTGATGAAGTCCATCAGATACAGGGAGTTGATGTACTTCAGTTGTGGTGGGTCTCCGCCTTTGGAGGCGGAACGAAGCTGGAGCTGCGAGTTCGCGGACGACTGGCAGACCTTGAGCTTGGCGAATGGGAGAGCATGACGCCACCTCCGCCCCCGCCAAGCCCGGCCATCGACGACATGGCCTATGGGCACTCTCTTCGAGTCGAGCCGCAGCGCCGACAGCTGCGCGGTATTCCGCTCGAACAGCTGGAAACCGCGCGCTCGGCATGGACCTCGGAAGCGCTATGGACCACGTCCAGATCCCACCATGTGCCGAGCTGCATAGATGGTGATGCCGCTATCGTCAGCGGATGCGTGCAAGGCGAGTTCGCCGTTCACGTTCACCATTGCGGCTCGGCCGCTCAAGATGCGGCGCATCGCGTTATGGATAGCTTGGCACCGCTCATCGCGAAGGCGAAGCCGGTGAATTGAACTCGAAGCCAGCCGCGAGGGCGTGATTCCGATCGAACTGATCGATGGCGAGCGCCTTGTCGAACTGTTCGAAGAGAAGGGCCTGGGCGTGAAGCCCAAACAGATCCTCACCATCGATCACGCCTTCTTTGACGAGTTCCGGAAGTAGGGCTTCAAGCCATGGGCCGACTCGTCTGCGCACGCACATCGGAGCGCGCGAGGCGGTAGCGGAGCGGGCTTAGGGCCCCTCTCCCTGTGGGAGAGGGGCTCAAGAGCAGGGTGACCGGTCCATTGATCACGTTCGCAACGCACGGATCAGAGCGCGCTCCTGCGAATCCCGAATCCCGAATCCCAAGGCCGCGCAGCGGCCGATATCCCGGGCGCTCACGCTCGAGGACACCCCGCCCTCTCCCCAACCCCTCTCCCACAGGGAGAGGGGCTCAAGAGCAGGGCGACCGGTCCACTGACAAAGCTCGCAGCGCAAGGATCAGAGCGCGCTCCTGCGAATCCCCAATCCCCAATCCTAAGGCCGCGCAGCGGCCGTCATCCCGAGCGCGCGCGCAGCGCGCGCTCAGGGCAAGCGCCGGATCAACGCCCCCAGCCCGCCCAGCTTCTCTTCAATGCACTCGTAGCCGCGGTCGATGTGGTAGATGCGGTCGACCACGGTGTCGCCGCGGGCGACGAGACCCGCCAGCACCAGGCTGGCCGAGGCGCGCAGGTCGGTGGCCATGATCGGGGCGGCGGTAAGTTCGTTGACGCCGCGGATGATCGCGGAGTTGCCCTCGACGCGGATGTCAGCACCCAGGCGACGCAGCTCTTCGATGTGCATGAAGCGGTTCTCGAACACCGTCTCGGTCACGATGCCGACGCCTTCCGCGACCGCGTTCAAGGCCACGAACTGCGCCTGCATGTCGGTCGGAAATGCCGGGTAAGGCGCGGTAGTGAGGTCGACCGCGCGCGGGCGGCGGCCCTGCATGTCGAGCTCGATGTAGTCGGCGCCGGTGTTGATGTGGGCGCCGGCCTTCTCAAGCTTCTGCAGCACGGCGTCCAGCGTGTCGGCACGGGTGTGTTTGCACATCACCTTGCCGCGAGTGATCGCGCCAGCCACCAGGAAGGTGCCGGTCTCGATGCGGTCGGCGATGACGTCGTAGCGGCAGCCGTGGAGACGCTCGACGCCGTGCACGATCAGCGTGCTGGTGCCGATGCCCTCGATCTGCGCGCCCATCGCCTGCAGGCAGTGGGCGAGATCGGTGACCTCGGGCTCCTGCGCGGCGTTCTCGATGACCGTCGTGCCCTGCGCGAGGGTGGCCGCCATCAGGATGTTCTCGGTGCCTGTGACGGTCACCATGTCGAACACGAAGCGGGTGCCGCGCAATCGCTTGGCGCGGGCGCGGATGTTGCCGCCCTCGACGGTGATCTCGGCCCCCATCGCCTGCAGCCCGCGGATGTGCTGGTCAACCGGGCGCGAGCCGATCGCGCAGCCGCCCGGGAGGCTCACTTCGGCCTGACCGAAGCGCGCCACCAGCGGGCCCAGCACCAGGATCGAGGCGCGCATGGTCTTGACCAGCTCGTAGGGCGCGACGAATCGGTCGGCACGGCTGGCATCCAGGGTGATGCGCATGCGGTCTTCGATGCCGAGCGTGACCCCCATCTGGCCCAGCAGCTCCAGGGTGGTGGTGACGTCGTGCAGGTGCGGCACGTTGCCGATGTCCATCGGGCCGTCGGCCAGGAGGCCGGCGCAGAGGATGGGCAGCACGGCGTTCTTGGCGCCGGAGATCCACACCTCGCCGTTCAGCGGGCCGTTGCCGGTGATCTGGATTTTCGCCATCGGATCAGCCCTCGCCAGCTTCGGCGGGGGTCTGGGTCTTCAGCGACAGGGCGTGGATCGCGCCGCCCATCAGGTCGCCCAAGGTGGCGTAGACCATGCGATGACGGGCCAGCGGCAGCTTGCCGGCGAAGGCTTCGCAGATGACGAGGGCTTCGAAGTGCACGCCGTCGTCGCCCTGCACATGGGCGCGGGCGCCGGGCAGGCCGGCTTCGATCAGTTCACGGATGGTTTCAGGGGTCATGGGCAGGCTTGGCAGCGCCTCGCGGCCCGGCATGCAGCGCGCGGGTCGCGGGCGGCCCCGGTGCGGGGCGGGGTAGAATGGCCGGCGATTCTAAAGCATCCCCGCCGGCCGACCCGGCCGCTGCCACAACTCGTCAGAATCTGCCGGCGTTCTGCTGCCCTCCACACTGCGGAGCGCTGCTGGATCACCGCCTACCTGGAATCCCTTACGCCCCGCCATGAGTGCCCAAGTGCAGCCCCTGCCCTCTCTTCGCGACGCCGGCGGCCTCTCGTCCGAGTCGCTGGTCCACAGCGGGCGCGAGGTCATCGACATCGAGCGCAAGGCCATCGAGGCCCTCCGCGCGCGCATCGACCAGCATTTCGTCGCCGCCTGCCGACTGATGTTCGCCTGCGCGGGCCGCGTGGTCTGCAGCGGCATGGGCAAGTCGGGCCACATCGCGCGGAAGATCGCCGCCACCCTGGCTTCGACCGGCACGCCGGCGTTCTACGTGCATCCGGGCGAGGCCAGCCACGGCGATCTCGGCATGATCACCGACGCCGACGTGGTGATCGCCGTGTCGAACTCCGGCGAGACCGACGAGCTGTTGACCATCCTTCCGGTGCTGCGCCGGCAGGGCAATCCGTTGATCGCGATGACGGGCAAGCCCGAGTCGACGCTGGCTCGCCTCTCGGACGTGCATCTCGATGTCAGCGTGCCGGCCGAAGCCTGCCCGCTGGGTCTGGCGCCCACCTCCAGCACCACCGCTGCGCTGGTGATGGGCGATGCGCTGGCGGTCGCCCTGCTCGACGCGCGCGGGTTCACCGCCGACGATTTCGCGCGCTCGCACCCGGCCGGCAGCCTGGGTCGCCGCCTGCTGCTGCACATCGGCGACATCATGCACAGCGGCGAGGAAGTGCCGCGGGTGGCGGCCTCGGCCTCGATCAGCGAGGCGGTGCTGGAGATCAGCCGCAAGCGCCTGGGCATGACCGCCGTGGTCGACGCCGAAAATCGCCTGGTCGGCGTGTTCACCGACGGCGACCTGCGCCGAGCGATGGACGACCCCGGCTTCGACCTGCGCGCCACCGTCGTCGAGAGCGTGATGACCCGCGCGCCCAAGACGATCACCGCCGACAAGCTGGCGGTGGAAGCGGCGCGACTGATGGAGTCGCACAAGATCAGCGCGCTGGTGGTGGTCGATGCTGCACAACACGCGGTCGGCGCCCTCAACATCCATGACCTGCTGCGCGCCCGTGTCGTCTGAGCTGCGCCACCTGTCCGCGAGCGAAGCCCGGGCGCGCGCCGCGCGCGTCCGCTTGGCCGCGTTCGACGTCGACGGCACCCTGACCGACGGCCGCCTGTTCTTCAGCGACGACGGCCGCGAACTCAAGAGCTTCGACGTGCACGACGGCCAGGGCCTGAAGCTGCTGGCCGGCATCGGCGTCGAGATCGCCCTGATCACCGCCCGCACCAGCCCGCTGGTGGCGCGACGCGCGGCCGACCTTGGCATCCGCCATCTGATCCAGGGCAGCCACGACAAGGGCGCAGCGCTGTCCGCCCTGTGCGCCAGTCTGCGTATCGAAACCGAGGCCGCGGCCTTCATGGGCGATGACCTGCCCGATCTCGCGGCGATGGCCGTGGCCGGTTTCAGCGTGGCACCGGCAAACGCGCATGCCTGGGTCGCGGCAAGAGTTGACTGGCAGACGCGCGCGGCCGGCGGCTTCGGTGCGGTCCGCGAGTTCTGCGACTTCACCATCGAAGCCCAGGGCCGCAGCGCCGACGTGCTTTCGCGTTTCGTGCCGGGCTGACGCAGGCCATGCAGGCGCGCCAGATCCCCGTTCTGATCGGGCTGCTGCTGGCGGCTGCGGTGAGCAGCTGGCTGGTTTGGCTATTGCGCGAGCCCGCGCCGGCGCCGGCGCTGGTCGGGCCGCCGCGCTCGGACTACTTTCTCACCGACTTCTCGATGGTGGCGCTCGACGCGCAAGGCCGAGAATCCTTCGCCGCGCAAGGCCCGCGGCTGGCCCGGCATCCCACCGCCGGCACGCTGGAAGTGAGCGCGCCCGAGTTCACTCTTCCCGACGCCGAGGGGGGTCGCTGGCTGGCCCGCGCGGACGCCGCCTGGGTGAGCGCAGACGCCGGCGAACTGCGTCTGCTGCGCGCGGTGAGAGTGACTGCGCCCGAAGGCGCAGATGGCCCGTCCGAACTCCAGACCGAACGGCTGGACCTGTTCCCGCGCATGCGCCAGCTGCGCAGCGCCGATGCTGTGACCGCCTCCGGGCCCGGTTTTATACTCCGTGGCGTCGGCCTGGAGGCCCAGCTCGACACCCGCCGTTTCCGACTTCTTGACCAGGTGAGCGCCCGCTATGAGCCCCCTTCGCGCTGACGGCCGCCTGCTGGCTGGCCTGCTTCTACTGGCTGCCGCCGGCAGCGCGCTGGCCGCCAGCGCGGATCGCCAGCAGCCTGTCGATGTATCGGCCCGCGCTGGCGACGCGACTTTGGCCGACGGCGATTCGATCCTGAGCGGCGAGGTGGTGATCACCCAGGGCAGCCTGGAGATCCGCGCCGACAAGGCCACCCTGACGCGCAGCGCCGGTGAACTCAGTCGCGTGGTGTTCGAGGGCGAGCCCGCCTCGCTCAAGCAGATCGACGACCAGGGCCAGCCGGTCAATGTGCGAGCGCGCAAGGTCACCTACACCCCGACCTCAAACGAGGTGCTGCTCGAAGGCGCCGTGCAGGTCGAGCGGCCCGAGGGCACGCTGCAGGGCGAAGTGATCACCTACGACATGGCCAATGGGCGACTGAACGCTCGCGGCGAAAGCGCCAATGACCGCATCCGCATGAGCTTCCAGCCGCGCCCGAACCCGGCCGCACCCGCCACTCCGAAGGACGGCGGCTGATGCTGAGCGCCCGCAACCTGCGCAAGCGCTACCGCGATCGCGAGGTCGTGCGCGACTTCTCGCTGCAGCTCGACCGCGGCGAAGTCGTCGGCCTGCTCGGCCCCAACGGTGCCGGCAAAACCACCTGCTTCTACATGATCGTCGGCCTGGTGCCGGCGGACGGCGGCCAGATCCAGCTCGACAAGCAGGACATCACCGCCCTGCCGATGCACGCCCGCGCACGCCTGGGCGTCGGCTATCTGCCGCAGGAGGCCTCGGTGTTCCGGCGGCTGTCGGTGTCCGACAACATCCTCGCCGTGCTCGAGCTGCGCGAGGATCTCGGCGATGCCGAACGCCAGCGCGAGCTGCAGGCGCTGCTGGATGAACTGCAGATCGGCCACGTCGCCGACAGCCTCGGCGCCAGTCTGTCCGGCGGTGAGCGGCGCCGCGTCGAGATCGCCCGCGCGCTCGCGGCCAAGCCGCGGCTGATGCTGCTCGATGAGCCCTTCGCTGGCGTCGACCCGATCTCGGTCGGCGAGATCCAGCGCATCGTGCGACATCTGAAGTCGCGCGGCATCGGCGTGCTGATCACCGATCACAACGTGCGCGAGACGCTGGGCATCTGCGACCGCGCCTACATTCTGAACGACGGCGGCGTACTCGCCGAAGGCAGCCCGGCCGAGGTGCTGGAAAACGCCGAAGTGCGCCGCGTGTACCTGGGCGACGGGTTCCGGATGTGATGAGGCCCACCCTGCAACTGCGGATGGGTCAGCAGCTGACGCTGACCCCGCAGCTGCGGCAGGCGATCCGCCTGCTGCAGATGTCGACCGTAGAGCTGGAGGCGGAGCTGACCGAAGCCATCGAGTCCAACCCGCTGCTGGAACGCGCGGAGGACGCCGAGCCGCATGCCGCCGGCGCCGACGAGCCCTCGACGACGCAGGAAAGCGATCCCGCCGCGGAGCCCGCGAGCGAATCGGGCGGCGACGATGCCGCGGCCGAAATCCTCGAAAGCCCGCTCGACTACGAACCCGACTGGGACGTCGAGACCGGCGCGAGCGGCAGCGGTGGCGACAGCGATGAGCGTCTGGAATCCCTGCAGGGCACGGCCACCGCGAGCCTGCATGACCACCTGCTGTGGCAGCTGGGCCTGTCGCATCTGTCGGCACGCGACCAGGCCATCGGCCGCGCGCTGATCGACGCCATCGGCGACGACGGCTACCTGCTGGAGGATTTCGACTCGGTGCGGGCCACGCTGCGGCCGGAGATCGAAGCCGAGGCCGATGAGCTGCAGGCGGTGCTGACGCACATCCAGCAGTTCGATCCGCTCGGCGTCGGCGCACGCTCTCTGGCCGAGTGCCTGTGCGTACAGCTGCGCGCGCTGGCGGACGACAGCCCGGCCTGGGCGCTGGCGCAGAAAGTCGCGCAAGCCCATCTGGAAGACCTGGCACGTCTCGGCACGCTGAAACTGGCGCAGCTGCTGAAGATCGACGCCGAGCGGGTGGCCGAGGCCGTGGCCCTGCTGCGCCGACTGGACCCGAAGCCCGGCGCCAGCTATGGCGGCGAGCGCGTGGAGTACGTCGCACCGGATGCCTATGCCTGGCGGCAGGCCGGAGCTTGGCGGGTCAGCCTCGCGCCCGGCTGTCTGCCGCGGGTGGGCATCAATCGACAGTACGAGGCCATGATCGGCGTCGCCGCCCGCGGTGACGCCAGCTATCTGCGCGGCCAGCTGCAGGAGGCGCGCTGGCTGATCCGTTCGCTGGAGACCCGCGCCGACACCATCCTGCGCGTGGCCGAGTGCATCGTGCGGCAGCAGAGCGCCTTCTTGGAGCACGGCCCGGAAGCCATGCGTCCGCTGGTGCTGCGCGAGATCGCCGAAGAGCTCGACCTGCACGAATCGACCATCTCCCGCGTGACCACCCGCAAGTACCTGCACACCCCGCGCGGCACCTTCGAGTTCAAGCACTTCTTCTCGTCGGGTGTGTCGACGGTGGACGGCGGCAGCGCGTCGAGCACCGCCATCCAGGCCATGATCAAGCGCCTGATCGACGCCGAGTCCCCGCGCAAACCCCTGTCGGATGCGCGCCTGACCGCGCTGCTGCAGGCCGAGGGCATCACGGTGGCGCGGCGGACGGTGGCCAAGTACCGGGAAGCGATGAACATCCCCTCCTCAAACGAGCGCCAGCGGGTAAGCTGAGCGGGAATGGCCCGCCCCGACGATCCCGGCATCCTCCTCCGCCCCACCCTTCGGGCCTTGGGTGAGGCCGCGGTGGGCGCGGCGCCTGCCGGTACGGCAGCGCGAATCTTCGTCTCAGCAGTCCGGTTTTTCTTGCACGGACTTGAGTCCCACCCCTCGATCCCAAGCTGTTCTGGAGCGGCCCTTGCATGCCGTTCCTTGCCGCGCGGACCTACCCCCGCGCCCTCCCCTGCCGCCCGGAACGTGCCGGCAGCGGGCTCCAACCGAGCGTTCCCTTAGGAGGTTCCAGCCATGCGATTCGATATCAGTGGTCACCAGATCGACGTCACCGCCGCCCTGCGCGAGTACGTCGAAACCAAGCTGGCGCGCCTTGAGCGCCACTTCGACCACCTGCTCGATGTCCATGTGATCCTGTCGGTCGACAAGCTCGACCACAAGGCCGAAGCCACCCTGCATGCCGCCGGCCGCCACATTCACGCGGAGTCGGTCGCCGAGTCGATGTACGCCGCGATCGACCTCCTGGCCGACAAGCTCGATCGCCAGGTTCTGAAGCACAAAGAGAAGCTCACCGACCACCACCGCGGTGACGCACCCTCGCGCAACGGCAGCTTTGGCTAGTACCCTACGCCGCCGGGCCGGCCTGCTGGCCCGGCGGCCCGCCTTCCCCAGGCAAAGACCATGCTCCTGATCGACCTTCTGGCGCCCGCCCGCACTTCGGTGGGCGTCAGCGCCACCAGCAAGAAGCGCCTGTTGGAAACGCTCGCCGCCAGCCTGGCCGACGGCCAGGGCGATGCCTGCGAGCGCGCCATCTTCGACAGCCTGTTCGCCCGCGAGAAACTGGGCTCGACCGGGCTGGGCCACGGCGTCGCCATTCCACATGGACGCACGCCCGGCCTGAGCAACGCCATTGGCGCGTTCGTGCGCCTGTCCGACGGCATCGACTTCGGCGCCATCGATGGCGCTCCGGTCGACCTCGTGTTCGCCATGGCCGTGCCCGAGCACTTTAGCCACCAGCACCTGGTGCTGCTCTCCCAGCTCGCCGAAATGTTCGGCGATGCCGCGTTCTGCCAGCGCCTGCGCAGCGCCTCCGACAGCGCCAGCCTGTACGCCCTGCTGGCGGACTGGCAGCTCACTCACGCCGCCGCCTGAGCCCGCGCGCGGACGCATGGACGCCCGCATCAGCGCCCGCGAGCTATTCGAGCAACTGCAGGAGCGCCTGGGCCTGCGCTGGCTCGGCGGGCAACGCGGCGAGCGCCGCGAGATCGAGCCGGGTGAGCACCTTGTGCGCCGGCCGTCATTAGCCGGCTACCTCAACACCATCCACGCCAACAAGGTGCAGATCATCGGCGCCGAGGAGTTGGCCTACCTCGATGCGCTCGATTCCCGGCAGCGCTGGGAAACACTCGCCAAGATCATGAACGCACGGCCGCTGGCTCTGCTGGTCAGCCGCGACCAGGCCGCACCTCCGGATTTGCGCGACGCCTGCAACGAGACCGACACGCCGCTGTGGACGTCGCCGCGTCGCGGCCACGAGCTTCTGACCTACCTGCAGTACCACCTGGCGCGCGCACTGGCGCGGCGCGTGACCCTGCATGGCGTGTTCATGGAGGTCTACTCGATCGGCGTGCTGATCACCGGCGATTCCGGATCGGGCAAAAGCGAACTTGCGCTGGAGCTGATCACCCGCGGACATCGGCTGGTCGCCGACGATGCGCCCGAGTTCACCCAGATCGCGCCGGATGTTCTCGATGGCACCTGCCCCGAGCTGCTGCAGGATCTCATCGAAGTGCGCGGCCTGGGCATCCTCAACGTGCGCGAGATGTTCGGCGACACTTCAGTGAAGGGCAACAAGTACCTGCGACTCATCGTGCACCTGGAGCGCTACGATCCGGCTGCGCCACCGATCGCGCTCGATCGCCTGCACGGTGATCGCAGCGTCCGCCGCGTGCTCGATCTCGACATCCCACAGATCGCACTTCCCGTCGCGCCCGGGCGAAATCTTGCGGTGCTGGTCGAGGCCGCCGTGCGCTCGCACATTCTCAAAGCCAAAGGCGGCGACCCCGCGCAGACCTTCATGGACCGCCAGGCCCACCAGATGCGGAAACTCGAACCATGAACAGCTCATCCGAGGAGCAGCCTGCCGCGCCGCAGGTCCAGGTGCTGGTCGTCAGCGGTCTCTCGGGCTCCGGCAAGTCGGTGGCCCTGCGCACGCTGGAAGACCTCGACTACTACTGCGCCGACAACCTGCCCGCCGAGCTGCTGCCGCAGTTCGTCGAGAGCGTTGTGGACGGCGATCGCGACGCCACCCGCCTGGCCGTGGGCATCGATGTGCGCAATCGCGTGGCCGATCTCGCCGATCTGCCGGGGTCCTTGGCCGCGCTGGGCGAAGCAGGACACGGCTACCGGCTGGTCTTTCTGGACACTCGCGACGATGTGCTGATCAAGCGCTTCAACGAGACCCGCCGCCGCCATCCGCTGTCGCGCAACGGCCTGCCGCTGGCCGAAGCCATTGCCCACGAGCGCGCGCTGCTGCGACCGCTGGCGGCGCTGGCCGACGTGGTGATCGACAGCAGCGAACTCAACGTGCATCAGCTGCGACGCAAGATCACCACGGAGATCGCCAGCGAATCCTCGGCCGCGCGGCTGTCTATCCTGCTCGAATCCTTTGCCTACAAGCACGGCCTGCCTGCCGACGCCGATTTCGTGTTCGATGTGCGCTGCCTGCCGAATCCGCACTGGCTGCCGGCGCTGCGCCCGCTTTCTGGTCGGGACCGCGCGGTGCGAGACCATCTGGATGATCAACCGCTGGTGCGCGACTACCTCGACCTGGTGATCCGCTTTCTGGACAGCTTTCTGCCGCGCTTCGAGAACGACAGCCGCAGCTACGTCACGATCGCGTTCGGCTGCACCGGCGGTCGGCACCGTTCGGTGTACTGCGCAGAGGCCATTGCGGCGCACCTGCGCGACAATGGCCGCGAACAGGTGGTGACCTTCCACAGGGAGATCGAGTAATGCGGGATTCGGGATTCGGGATTCGGGATTCGGAAAAGCTCGGGATTCGGGATTCGGAAAAGCACCGGATCGCGTCGCCCCGCGCGTGCGCTGCATCGCCTGGAACGCCACGCTGATGGCCGTCGGGATTCTGCTGCTGACGCACCCGGGCATCGGCACCGCCTTGAGGGCTGTCGTGCAGAAGGTGCTTGGCAATCCGACCCTGCCCGTTGAGGTGCTCGAAGTGCCGTTCGACGCTGCGCTGGACGATCTCTCGATGCGTGCACGCGGCGCGCTGGCACGCCTCGACGGCGGTGAGGGCGTGTTGATCCTGACCGACCTCTACGGCGCCTCGCCCAGCAATCTGGCGGCGCGGCTTGAGTCAACGCCGGTGACGGTGCGGCGGGTGTCCGGGCTGAATCTGCCGATGCTGCTGCGCGTGCTGAACTACCCGGAGCAGAATCTGGACGCGCTGGCCCAGACCGCGGTCACCGGCGCCCGCAGCGGAGTGGTCAACGGCCATGCTTGAACGCGAACTGCAAGTGATCAACCGGCTCGGTCTGCACGCCCGGGCCTCGGCCAAGCTGGTGCAGCTGCTCGGCAGCTTCAAGGCGAATGCGTTCCTGGTCGGGCGCGGTCGGGAAGTCAATGCCAAAAGCATCATGGGCGTGATGCTGCTGGCGGCGGCCCAGGGCAGCAGCGTGATCCTCAAGGTCGACGGCCCCGACGAGGACGCCGCCATGGCTGCCGCCGTCGACCTGTTCGCCCGCGGCTTCGACGAGGAGAGCTGATGCGTCTGGTCCTGCACGGTGTGGCGGCAGCGCGGGGACTCGCGCTTGGCCGTGCGCACGTGCGGGAACCGCAGATGCACGAGGTGCGCGAGGAGCGCATCCCCGAAGGCGCGGTCGAGGGCGAGATCGAGCGCCTGCACGCTGCGCTCGACACCGCGCGCGTCGAGCTGCAGCAGATGCGTGAGCGCGTGCAGGGTGCGCTGGCCCACGAGCTGGGCGAGTTCCTCGACATCCACCAGCTGATCCTCGACGACCCGGAACTGCTGCTGGGGCTCGACGATCTGATCCGCACCGCGCGCTTCTCCGCCGACTATGCGCTGAAGCTGCAGCGCGACCGTCTGGTCGCGATCTTCGACGCGATCGATGACCCCTACATGCGCTCGCGCCGGGAGGACATCGAGCATGTCATCGGCCGGGTCTGGGCCGCGCTGCACCGGAGTCCTGCCAGTGAAACCCCCGGAGTCGCAGGTGAGGTGCTGGTCACCGACAGCGTCGCGCCGGCAGAGCTATCGCAGCTGACCGAGCGCGGCGTCGTCGCGATCATCACCGGCGCCGGCAGCGTGCTGTCACACAGCGCCATCCTGGCGCGCAGCCTGCATCTGCCGCTGATCGTCGGTGCCCACGAGGCGGTGGCCCAGATCAACGACGGCGACGCCCTGCTGATCGACGGCCACAGCGGCGAGATCATCGTCGAGCCCGACGCCGAGGACCTGCGCCGCTTCAAGCGACTGCAGCGCGAGAATGCGCGTGAGCGGCGCGCCCTGCAGAAGCTGCGCGACGCCGAAACGGTGACCCGCGACGGCGTCGAGATCCGTCTGCTGGCCAACGCCGAGTCACGCGATGACGTCCATCAGGCCTATGCGCTGGGTGCTTCCGGCATCGGCCTTTACCGCACCGAATTCCTGTTCATGCAGGGCCGCGGCGCCCCCGATGAGGAAGCGCAGTTCCTGGTCTATCGCGACCTGGTGATGGCCATGCGCGGTCGTCCGGTGACCCTGCGCACCTTGGACCTCGGCGCCGACAAGGCCGACCGCGCCGGCATCGCGCTCAGCCATGAGCCCAACCCCGCGCTGGGCCTGCGCGGCGTTCGCCTGTCACTGTCGCAGCCAGCGCTGTTCCGCAGCCAGCTGCGCGCGCTGTTGCGCGCGTCGGCGTACGGCAAGGTCAACATCCTGGTGCCTATGGTCGGCTTCCGCGAGGAAGTGCGCGCGGTGCGCGCTCTCGTCGATGCCTGCACCCGCGAGCTTGAAGCCGACGGCCATGCGGTCGCGAAGAAGGTCGCGCTGGGCGTGATGATCGAGGTGCCCGCGGCCGCGCTCGCCCTGTCATCGGTCGGCGGCGAGGTCGATTTCCTCAGCATCGGCACCAACGATCTCGTGCAGTACCTTCTCGCCATCGACCGCGGCAACGACGCCGTCGCCGCCCACAGCAGCCCGCTGCATCCGGCCGTACTGCGGGTGCTGCGCGAGATCCTGCAGTACGGCCAGCGCCGCGGCCTGTCGACCTCGGTCTGCGGGGAAATGGCGGGCGACCCTGCCCACACGCGCCTGCTGCTGGCGCTGGGCCTGACCGAGTTCAGCCTGCACCCCAATACCCTGCTGGAGGTCCGCGCGATCATCCGCGACAGCGATCTGGCCGCGCTGCGAAAGCTCGGCAGCCGCCTGCTGCGGGCCGCCGACCGCAGCGGCATCGAGCGGCTGCTGAAGACCGTGGGCTGACGTCTCGCCCCGTGCTGGCCTGGGGCGCGCTGGCTCTCGACAGATGCCTTGATGAAGGCATCAGGCCGCGGTCGCCCGCACGCACGCGCCTGCAAAGGGCGCCGCAACCCGAAGCCTCTAGCGCTGGACAACTCCCTGCTGCCCTTGCGTAGGTGCAGCGCTAGCGTGCAAGCGTGACAACGAGCACCCACACGATCTTCAGCAGCTCCATCGGCGGCACCGGGCCCCACAGCAGCAGACCCAGCACCAGCGCCGACAGTCCGTGCCCGATCCGCGCGTGCGAATCGAACTCGGCGTCCATGGCTCAAGCGCCGCGGCTGCGCTGGGTCAGCAGGTGATAGCCCAGCATGCCGATGCCGGCGGCGACGAACATCAGGCCGAAGGTGCCTGGGCTGTCGGCGCGCAGATCCAGCCACTCGATGACACCGAAGGCGGCGCCGAGCGAGGTCAGCACCATGCCCCACTTCAACGCTGAAGTGCGACGCGCGAGCTCGTCGGCCTCGATCAGCGAGCGCACCAGCGACTCGGAGGCGCTCGACTCGACCAGACGACGCCGAACGCGGCCGTCGAGAATCACTTTGACGATGTAGGCGATCGCAGCGAACAGGCTGATCGGGATGAGGATGGCGAAGTCCATGGTGTCTCTCCTTTGCACGACAGGCTCCGTGCCTGCCTTGCGAGATCAGAGACGGCCAACGCGGGCTCGGTTGCAGCGGGCGAGAAGTCTTTTTCGCAAGCGGCACTGCAACCGTCGATGCTCACGGTGTATCTGATGTCCGCATGAGCGATGACCGCACCCTGGTGGACGATGTGCTGCGCGAGCGACCCGGCGCCTTCGCGCGCCTAGTCGAGGCGCACCAGCGCCTGGTCTGGCACATTCTGCTGCGCATGGTGCGATCACCGCAGGACGCCGAGGACCTCTCGCAGGAGTGCTTCCTGCGGGTGTTCCGCAAGCTCGACCAGTTCCGCTTCGACTGCGCGCTGTCGAGCTGGATCGGCCGCATCGCCTTCAGCCTCGGCAGCCGGCACCTGGAACGCAAGGCGCTTCCGATCGAGCGCGGCGCGGCGTTCGAGGATGGCGAGGCCTTCGACCCGCTGGACCACATCGCCGATGAGACCGATATCGCCGCAGATCTCGCCGAGGCCGACCTGCAGGCGCATGCGCAGCGCCTGATCGAAGCCCTGCCGCCGCTGCAGCGAACCGTACTGAGCCTCTACCATGGCGAGGAGCTGGGCATCGCCGAGATCGCCCGCATCACCGAGCGCCCCGAAGGTACGATCAAGAATCTGCTGTTCCGCATCCGCCTGCGCCTGCGTGAAGCGCTCAAGGATGCGATCGGAGAACCCGCATGAGCATTCGTCCTGAACCCCCCGAGTCCAGCGAAGTCCCGCTCGATCCCCGCATCGAAGCGGAGTGGCGCCGTCAGGAGGCTGCGCGCCTGTCAGCCGCGAGCGGTGACGCCGCCCTCCGCTCTCCGGATCCTCTGTATGCCGCGCTGGCGCGCGCCGCAGCGCTGCCCGCCCCTGCCCTACCCGCGGGCTTCGCTGAACGTCTGCAGCGTCGCGTACATCGCGCGGATGCCGGTGATCGTTTCGAGATCGCCCTGCTCGGCGGCGTGCTGGCCGTCGGCGGTGTGCTCGCCCTTTTCTTCGGCCTGCCGGTGGTGGCCGAGCTGCTGCAGCCGCTGCAGTGGCAGCTGCCCTCGGCCACGGAGTTCGGACTGCACTGGGCGCTGATGGGCGCGGCGACCCTGGCGCTCAGCGGGCTGGTGAGCGGGCTGATCGAACGACGGCGCAGCGGGCCTGCCTGAGCTTCGGCTTGCGGCGCGACGGGCGCACCCGGTGTGCGCGAAGCCTGGTGTTCCCCGTGCGCCGCGATTCGTTCGGCGCGCGGCATCACCTCGTGAGGTTCTCCGGAAGGGCCGCGCTCAGCGCTGCCCGCACGGCTTCCATCGCGAGTGTGACGCAGCGGTGTCGGCGCGGCAGCGCGCGCATCTCGGCGAGGTCGGCGAGAGCACCCAAGCGGCCACGCACGGCGTCGTCCGGTTCAGGCGGCGTCTGGCCCAGCAGCCGCCGCAGATCGGCCTCGATCGCGTCCAAGGTCGACGGCGCACTGCCGACGAGCGCCTCGCCCAGCATCGAGGCCGTGGCCACGACGATGGCGCAGGCCTCGGCCTCGAAGGCGTAGTCGGCGATGCGCCCGTGCTCGACGCGCAGCTGCACGGAAAGGCTGTCGCCACACAGCGCGTTCTCGCCGCAGCCGCAGTGCGTCGCATGCACCAACACGCCGCGACGATGCGGCGAGCGACTGTGCTCAAGGATGGCGGAGCGGTAGGGGTTGGACATGCCCGGGGGCGGGATTCGGGATTCGGGATTCGGGATTCGCTGGTCGAGCTGGCGTCGAAGCTCCGCCGCAAGGCTCAACCCAGCAATCTGCGGGCCTTGTCGATCCCACGCACCAGCGCTTCGATCTCCGCCTCGGTATTGAAGAACGCCAGACTCGCGCGCAGCGTCGCCGGCACACCGAAGTAGCTCATCAGCGGATGCGCGCAGTGGTGACCCGAGCGCACGGCGATGCCTTCGAGATCCAACAGCGTCGCAAGGTCATGCGCGTGCGCGCCTTCCACCAGGAAGGAGATGACGGCCGCCTTCTCGCGCGCTTCGCCGAAAACGCGCAGGCCCGGCACCGCGCGCAGCGCCTCGGTCGCCACGCCCAGCAGGTACTGCTCACGCTCGGCGATCGCCGGCATGCCGATACCGGAGAGGAAATCAACGGCGGCGCCCAGGCCGATGAAGCCCGAGATGTTGGGCGTGCCGGCCTCGAACTTGTGCGGTGGCTCGTTGAAGGTGGTGCGCTCGAAGCTGACCGTGCGGATCATCTCGCCACCGCCAAAGAAGGGCGGCATCGACTGCAGGTGCTCGCGTTTCGCCCACAGCGCGCCGGTGCCGGTGGGGCCGGCCATCTTGTGGCCGGTGAAGACATAGAAATCGCAGCCGATCGCGGCGATGTCCACCGGCATGTGCGGCACCGCCTGCGAGCCGTCGACCAGCACTGGCACCCCAAGGCGTCGCGCCATCGCGCAGATCTCGCGGATCGGCGTCACCGTGCCCAGCACGTTGCTGACGTGGGTCACGGCCAGCAGCTTGACCCGGCCGTCGAGCTTCTTTTCAAGGTCGACGAGGTCGAGCTCGCCGTTCTGCAGGATCTCGACCGGCAGCACTTTCGCCCCGGTGCGCTCGGCGATGAGCTGCCAGGGCACCAGGTTGGCGTGGTGCTCCATGCGGCTGGCGAGGATCACATCGCCGGCCTGCAGCTTCGGCAGCAGATAGCTGTAGGCCACCAGGTTGATGGCCTGGGTGGTGCCCGAGGTGAACACCAGCTCGTCGCTGCGAACGTTCAGGAACTTGGCGAGCTTGCCGCGTGCGCCTTCGTAGGCCGCAGTCGCCTCTTCGCCCAGACTGTGCACCGCGCGCGCCACGTTGGCCGTGTAGCGGCTGTAGTAGGCGTCCATCGCCTCGATGACCGCGCGCGGCTTCTGCCCGGTGTTTGCGTTGTCGAGATAGACCAGCGGCTTGCCGTGGACTTGGCGCGCCAGCACCGGGAACTCGGCGCGCAGGGCGAGCCAGTCGATGGAGGTGTTGGGCTGGCGCAGGGCGTTCACAGGGCGGCTCCTTCGATACGCGCGATCAGCGCGTCGGTGAGGGTTTCGATCAGCGCGGTCTGCTCGACGACTTCGATGGCCTCGACCAGGAAGGCGCGGGTCAACAGCGCCCGGGCCTCGTCGCGAGGGATGCCGCGCGAGCGCAGATAGAACAAGGCGGTCGCGTCGAGCTGGCCGACCGTCGCACCGTGCGCGGCCTTGACCTCGTCGGCATCGATCACCAGCACCGGCTGGGTGTTGACCTCGGCGGTGTCGGACAGCAGCAGATTGCGATCCGACAGCTCGGCGTCGGTGCCGTCGGCACCTTCGCGGATGCGGATGCCGCCGTAGAAGCTGAGCTTGCCGCGACCTGCGGCCAGCCCACGCCAGCGCAGATCGCAGCGGGTGTCGCGGGCCACATGGTCGACGCTCAGGCGCACATCCACCGCTCGCCTCGCATCGGCGAGCTGCGCGCCGCCAGAGATGAAGGCTGCCGCTTCGCCCTGCAGTTCGGCGTTGAGCTCCAAGCGCGACAGCGCGGCGCCGAGCTCCAGATCCACGCGGCGGTAGCGCGCGCCGGCCGCCAGCGCGGCATCCACGCGCGCGAACAGCTGTGCACCGTCGGCAGCATTCTGCACGCGCGCGTGGGTCAGCTCCGCCCCTGGCTTCAAGTGCACCTGCGCCAGCGTGTTGTCGAGATGCGCATGCGCCTCGAAGCCCAGCACGTGTTCGACCACGCTGAGGCGTGCATTGGCGCCAAGGTCGAGCAGATGGCGCAGATGCCAGGCGACCTCGGCCGACTCGGGCGCGCCGATCGACACCAGATGCAGTGGCGCGTCGATCTGCGCATGGGCCTCGACCTCGATCACCACACCCTCGACGGCCAGCGCCGCGTTGGCGCGTGCGAAGACGTCATCGGCAATGGTGAAGCGTCGCCCCAGATGGACGACGTCGCGCGCATGCGCGTCGGGCAGCAGACGGCCGAGCGTGTGCACCGAGAGGCCCGCGGGCAGCGCCGACAGATCGCTGAGTGCGGTGTCCAGCCAGCCGTTGACGAAGACCAGGCGCGGCCGCGGGATGTGCGTGATCAACGCAGCATCGACACTCGCGCCAGCGGAGGCGCGATAACTGCGCTGGCCGAGTGCGCGCAGGCTGGTATAGCGCCAGCGCTCGGCGCGCTGGGCCGGCAAGCCGTCGACCAGCAGAGCATCGAGCGCCGCCTTGCGCGCATCAGCCAAGCCCGCTGCTGCGCGTAGAGGCTCGGGCAGCTCGGCCCAGCGCTGGGCAAAGCTTTCAATCAGGGCGGACATCAGACCGCCTCCGGGCTCTGCCGGTCCTTGATCCAGGCATAGCCGTGCGATTCGAGCTCACGTGCCAGTTCCGGCCCGCCGCTCTCGACGATGCGGCCCTCGGCCAGCACATGCACCACGTCGGGCACGATGTAGTCGAGCAGGCGCTGGTAGTGGGTGATGACCAGGAAGCTGCGCTCGGGCGAACGCTGCGCATTGACGCCATCAGCAACGGCCTTCAGCGCATCGATGTCGAGGCCGGAATCGGTCTCGTCGAGGATGGCGAGCTTCGGCTCCAGCACGGCCATCTGGAAGATCTCGTTGCGCTTCTTCTCGCCGCCCGAGAAGCCCGAGTTGACCGCGCGATGCAGCAGCTCTTCCTTGAGGCTCAGGATCTGCAGCTTCTGCCGCACCAGCTTCAGGAACTGCATGGCATCGAGTTCTTCCTCGCCGCGCGCCTTGCGCTGCGCATTCAGCGCCGCGCGAAGGAAATAGGTGTTGTTCACCCCCGGAATCTCCACCGGGTACTGGAAGGCCAGGAAAACACCGGCAGCCGCGCGCTCTTCCGGCTCCAGGGCCAGCAAGTCGACGCCGTTGAACTCGACCGAGCCCTGCGTGACCTCATAGCCCTCGCGCCCGGCCAGCACATGGCCGAGCGTGGACTTGCCGGCACCGTTGGGGCCCATGATGGCGTGCAGCTTGCCGGGCTCAAGCGTCAGCGACAGACCCTTGAGGATTTCGCGCTCACCGGCGCGGACGTGGAGGTTGGTGATCTTGAGCATGGGATTCGGGATTGGGGATTCGGGATTCGTGGGGTGGCGCGGCAATACTTGCCGCAGCCTCAAACTTTGGGCCCCTCTCCCCACGGGAGAGGGGTTGGGGTGAGGGGCGATACAGAGCGGCAGCCGGGATAACTTGGGAGAGTCAAAGGCTCGGGCTTTGAATCCCTAATCCCCAATCCCCAATCCCGGCTCTATCCAACCGCTCCCTCAAGCGACACCTCAAGCAGCTTCTTCGCCTCCACCGCGAACTCCATCGGCAGCTCCTTGAAGACCTGCTTGCAGAAACCGTCGACGATCATCGACACCGCGTCTTCCTCGCCGATGCCGCGAGCGCGGCAGTAGAAGAGCTGGTCGTCGCTGATCTTGGAAGTGGTCGCCTCGTGCTCGACGATGGCGTCGGGACGGCGTACTTCGATGTACGGAAAGGTGTGGGCGCCGCAGCGCTTGCCAATCAGCAGACTGTCGCACTGGGTGTAGTTGCGCGCGTTCTCCGCACCCTTGCCGACGTGCACCAGGCCGCGATAGGTGTTCTGGCCGCGTCCGGCGCTGATGCCCTTGCTGATGATCTTGCTCTTGGTGTTCTTGCCCAAGTGGATCATCTTGGTGCCGGTGTCCGCCTGCTGGCGGTGATGCGTCAGTGCCACCGAGTAGAACTCACCCACCGAGTCATCGCCCTTCAGCACGCAGCTCGGGTACTTCCAAGTGATGGCCGAGCCGGTCTCGACCTGGGTCCAGCTGATTTTCGACTTGGCCCCGCGACACTCGCCGCGCTTGGTCACGAAGTTGTAAATGCCGCCGACGCCGTTCTCGTCGCCCGGGTACCAGTTCTGTACGGTCGAGTACTTGATCTCGGCCCGCTCAAGCGTCACCAGCTCGACCACCGCCGCATGCAGCTGGTTCTCGTCGCGCTGCGGTGCGGTGCAGCCTTCGAGGTAGCTCACGTGGCTGCCCTCGTCGGCAATGATGAGCGTGCGCTCGAACTGGCCGGTCTCAGCGGCGTTGATGCGGAAGTAGGTGCTGAGCTCCATCGGGCAGCGCACGCCCTTCGGGATGTAGACGAAGCTGCCGTCCGAGAACACCGCCGAGTTCAGCGCGGCGAAGTAGTTGTCGGCCACTGGCACCACGCTGCCGAGGTACTGGCGCACCAGCTCCGGGTGTTCGTGCACAGCCTCGGAGAAGCTGCAGAAGATCACACCGACCGCGGCCAGCTCTTTCTTGAAGGTGGTGCCGACCGAGACCGAGTCGAACACGGCATCGACGGCAACACCGGCGAGCTTGGCGCGCTCGTGCAGAGGCACGCCGAGCTTCTCGTACGTCTCCAGCAGCTTGGGATCGACCTCATCCAGCGAGGCGTACTTCTTCTTCGGCTGCGCGAAGTAGCTGATGTCCTGGTAATCGATCGGGGCGATCTTCAGCTTGGCCCAGTCCGGCGGCGTCATCGTCAGCCAGTGCCGATAGGCGGCCAGCCGCCATTCGGTGAGCCACTCGGGCTCGTCCTTCTTGGCGGAGATCATGCGCACGACATCTTCGCTCAGGCCCTTGGGCGCGATCTCAGTGTCGATGTCGGTCACGAAGCCGGCCGAGTACTGTCGGGCCAAGGCTTCTTCGATGTCCTTGCGTTCGGTGGCCATGGGGCTGCCTATGCGATGTGGCAAACGGATGGAGCGGTCATTCGCTGGCAATGACCAAGGGGATGGATTGGGTCTTGCGAACCGGGCCACGCGGCGGCGGCCTCAGCAGGTCGATCAGGCTGACGCCGTGCAGGGCTTCGGCAATCACATCGTTGACGCGCCGCCAGTTGGCGCGCACGCCGCAGCGATGCTCGATACCGCACTGGCCCTGCTGGCCCACGCATTCGGTGACCGCCAGCGGCCCTTCGATGGCCTCGATCACATGGATCAGCCTGATCTCCTCGGCCGCGCATGCCAGCCGGTAGCCGCCGGCCGCACCGCGGAAGCTCTGCACCAGCTGTGCTTGTGCCAGCAGCTTCAGCAGTTTGGATACGGTCGGCAGCTCCAGCCCCGCCTTCTCTGCCAAGCCGGCAGCGCTATGCACAGCCTCGCCATCGGCGGCCATCACGGTCAGCACGAGGGTGGCGTAGTCGGTGAGCTTGGTGACGCGAAGCATGCGCGGCAGCCGGTTCCGTCAAACAGGACCGAAATTGTACTCATTGACGGACGCCGGCTCAATCCACGCGGGATGAAGACGACTCGCGCACGGCGTGGTCCTTGAAGCCCGCGCGCCCTGAATCCAGCTGACGCGCGACCGCGCAATCGGTTCGTGCAAACCACCGCCCGCGCAATGACTTCGGCTTTAGTCGCGGGCGAGTTCGGCAATCACCTGCTGCAGACCGATCCGCCAGTCCGGCAGCGCCAGCCCATAGCCCTGCTGAAGCTTGGCGTTGTCGAGACGGGAGAAGGCGGGCCGCTTCGCCCTGGTCGGATACTCGGCGGTGGTGATAGCGCGCACCTCCGGCGCTGCGGCGATCAGGCCTGCGGCCAGCGCTTCCTCGAAGATCGCCCAGGCAAACGCGTACCAGCTGCACTCGCCTGCGGCGGTCAGATGCAAGAGTTCGCCATGCGGCGCATCGAGATCGGTGCGAGCCAACAGCGCCGCTGTCGCCGCAGCGATCCAGCGCGCCGGGGTCGGTGCGCCGCGCTGATCGGCCACCACTGAGAGCTGCGGGCGCTGCTCCGCCAATCGCAGCATGGTGCGCAGGAAGTTCTGCCCGCGCGCCGCGTACACCCAGGACGTGCGCAGGATGAAGTGGGCGCAGCCGCTTTCCACGATGGCCGATTCACCCGCACGCTTGCTGGCGCCATACACGCCAAGCGGAGCGGTGGCGTCCTGTTCGCGCCAAGGGCGTGCGCCCTGGCCGGAGAAAACATAGTCGGTCGAGTAGTGCAGCAGCCAAGCCCGCTGCCGGGCACAGGCAGCGGCCAAGGCCGCGACGGCTTCCGCATTCACCTTGAAGGCAAGATCGGGCTCGTCCTCGGCGCGATCGACCGCGGTGTACGCCGCCGCATTCACCACCACCCGCGGGCGCAGGCGCTCGACCAAGGCGACCACGGCCTCTGGTTCGGCGATATCGAGCGCATGGCATCGACCCGTTCCGGGTAGCCGCCCTGAACGCGTGGTGCACTCGATGGCCCCCAAGGGTGCCAAGGCGCGCACCAGTTCGAAGCCCACTTGCCCGTTCGCGCCCAACACCAGTATCAACATCGAAACACTCCAACACTTGGAAGCGGCGCAGCGTACCTCCGCCTCAGCTCGCGGTGCGTGGGTCGATCGTCCGGCTGCGAAGGAACGCATGGCCGCCGGTGATCCAAGTTCAGAACGCAAGCAAAGATGCACTCCCGGCGGGCACCAGGCGCATTCCCGGAACTGGGCGCCTCACCTCGCGGCAGAGTGTGACCGAGCCCGTGCAACGCCGGGCACCGAATGAGAAGCACCGCTGGGCTCGCTGCGGAGCGCGCCACCCCATCAAGTTCGCGCTGCAGGCCAGCAAGAGCGAGGTCCGCGCAGCGGGGCCGTCACAGACGTCGAGGGGAAGCCCCTGCGGGCAGGGGGCCTTGTCGCAGGCCCTCAACTCGACGCCTGACGTCGCCGCTCTGCCTTCATGGCGCGCACGTCGACGGGGCGAATCTCTCGAATCCGGCAGATCTGGTGGTCGAAGCGCACCGTGTCGAACTTTCCGTACACCCGCGAACCCGTCGAAGTGAGCTGTATGGCTTGAGCGAAATCCAAGCCTTGGCAGGGTTGATCCAGCTCAAGCAGCCAGGCTTGATTGACGCCGGTGTAAACCGCCACGTGGGCTCCTCCAAGCGACACCCATTCACGCATCAGCCGAAGATGAAAGCTGGCGACGGGCTCCCCCGCGTGCGCGCTGTAGCGCGCGAGCGCGGCCTCTTCGCGCTCACGCGGGCTGGTTGAAGCGCACGCGGCCAGGGCAAGGCAAAGCGAACAGGACACAAGAAAGCGGAACATGGATAACCTCCTCTGCGGGCGAGCACGTGGCGCAAGGGGGAGCGCCTCAGTCCGATGTTGCACTTAGCGTGGCGCAAGGCCGGGGCAAACCGGAACAACGCCGCCTCGGAAGTGTTCAAGGCATTGGGTCCGCGTTCACCCTCGGCGCCGAGTGTCATGAAAGCCTGCGAGTCCGGCGCGTGCACCGCCTGCCGGTTCTCAGCCAACCTGAACACTCACGAGGTGAACTTTATGAATGCCGGAACGCGATGGAGACAAATGTGGCTTGGCGTGGCCGCTGCTTTGCTCGCATCTGCAGGTGCCTACGCAGGAACGGTGAGTGCGACAGCGAGGACCCTCGATCACTACGAGCGCTTCGCTGGCGATCCCGTCTCCAGCTTCTTTCTGAGGGACTTCCGCAACTGGGAACTGCTGGATCGTGAACACCTGCTCGTTCATGCGAATCCACGCGAGGCCTGGCTGATCAGCGTGCGTCCCCACTGCCGTGGGCT
Source organism: Lysobacterales bacterium (assembly GCA_014946745.1). Classification (NCBI taxonomy): domain Bacteria; kingdom Pseudomonadati; phylum Pseudomonadota; class Gammaproteobacteria; order Lysobacterales; species Lysobacterales bacterium. Next base: position 2,472,331 of record JADCRD010000001.1, read on the forward strand.
CAACGAAGCCTGGCGTGTCGATATCGGCGAAGCGGGCAGCCGAATCTACGCGAACTCGGGCATCGTGCGCTTCGACAGCGGCAGCTGCCGCATCGATACCATCCGCAAAGTCGACATGCGCCAAGCGCGCAACGGGCGTCCTGCTCCGGCGGGGGCAGGCTGATCTGCAAGGCTTGACGTCCTGTTGAACTGCCGCTTTAATAGCCCGCTCTGCGACGCTGGTGTGACGGCTTCGCGAGGCCAAGTAGCTCAGTTGGTAGAGCAGGGGATTGAAAATCCCCGTGTCGGCGGTTCGATTCCGTCCTTGGCCACCAATAACTCCACGCCCCGCCTAGGTTTTTCCTACGCGGGGCGTTCTGTTTCTGAACTTCCGTTTTCTCGTGTCACGTCCATGTCATGGCCGCGCGGGTGTCATTGCGCCGGCTGCGCGGGGCCAGCGACACGGCGGACTCAGACGCGCGCCCCACACTTCCTCACACGCTCCTCCGCGGATGCGTTCGGCAGCTGCAGCAGCTCCGCGCCTCCCACAGCAGGCCGCTTGCTGTTACCCGGTAACGATGGCAGTCTTCCCGTTACCCGGTAACAGGCGGATCAGGCGATGGCACAGACAGCGGCACAAAGGCAGCAGGCGTTCCGCCAGCGCAGGCTCACAGACGGCACCGACGTGCGCTTAGACGTGATGGTATCGGCCACCACGGCAGCAGCCTTGCAGCGACTGGCGAGGCATCAGGGACTAAGCCAGCGGGCGATGCTTGAACGGCTGCTAGCGGATGCAGAGCAAACGGTGATCGCGACGCTACCCGACCCAGCGGCATACCTTGACGTTACCGGGTAACGCGTCAGCCGCGCAAAAGAGAAAGCCCCGCGTCCCTGCAGGGCTCTCTGTGCAGTCGCCTCGGCGTAGCTTGCTGCGAACTCACCCGCCGCAGGGGTCGCGCTGGACTTCCGGGGAGGGACCAGCGCCAGGGCTTCCAAGGCGCGGCCAGTGTGCCGCCACGGTCGCGCGCTGACAGTCGGCAGACGGCTCGGCTTGGGGTAGGAGAACTCCTAGAGAGCCGCAAGCACCTAAATTGCCTCCTGCCAATGCAGCAACGCCTTAATCTCCGGGCTTGCGTACATGGAGGCCTTCAGGCCCGCGCAGATGCGATCGTATAGCTCTCTGGCCACGGGGCGGTGCGGAATCATCTTGTTCGACTCGACGGCCGCTACAAGATCCGCCAACGGCACGCGCCACGCACGTCGGTAAACAACGTAGGAAAGACGCTTAACAAATGGATGCTCGCCGCAGTCGATCAGGCACGCATCGTCGTGGGGCACGTCAGGGCGAACCGACGAAATGTTCACCATCAGGACCTCTTCTTGCTCGCCCAGAGGTTCAGTGAGCAAAACAAAAAGGTGCCTTTCCTTGGGGTTGTTCGGATCTGTCGCAGCGAGCACCGTAGCCCGCGGAAGCGGCAGGAACACGGTCAGAGAGCTGCCATGAATCGCTGCAGAGCGTTATCTTCACGGACGGATTCCGCGATAGCTCTGGCAACGCTTCTGGTGACGCCTTGCGCTTCCAGAACTTCGGTGGTCGTGATGGGCACGGAAGACCCCTTCGGGTCCAGCCACTCGTGACAGTTGTCGTGAGTGAAGTCCACCAACTCCTTGCCGGACATGTGCCCAAACTCCTCGAAGATTGCATCCAACTCTGCAATCTCAGCGTCGCAAAGCTTCTGCATCGCTTCCCTGTCAACCGAAAGATCCGCGCGAAGGCTTATAGCGTGCTCAGAAACGGGGTTGAGCCAACGTGACCATTCAGACACACGTGCCCCAGAGGCCTTGATCAGGTCGTACGTGGAGGAAACCACAGGGCCGTACTGCATAGAAACGAACCGGTCACCAGTGATCAGAGCTCCGTGTTTCCTCAAGTACGTGCGCTCGGCCAAGTACAGCATCTTTATCAGCTGCCACTTGTCCAAGCGGCCTCCTGCCTTGTTCAACAACCATGCGATAGCCTGAACAGCTTTTGCTTCGTTGAAAGGCATGAGGTGCTCCAGAAAACAATGCCAGCGGCGGCATCTCTTATATGTATCACAGCGGATGTCAACAGAGGTGAGCGGCAGACGACGAAACCCCGCCCCTATCCCCGGCCTCGCGCTCGGTCAATGGTGGGGCGGGTTCCGGCTGGCTTGCGACCGTCTGCCAGCGCGACGGCGGGGCCTCCGAAACCCCGCGGCAACCGGCGCCGAGGTGAGCGCCGGATGCTTGACCATCAAACGTTCGCGTAAATCCCCAAGCGGTGCCGGGCGTCGGCGGTCGCGTCTTCGACCCCAATCGAGTCCGCGAAGCCCTCGGGCCAGCGCATGACCCCGTGCGCTCGCTCGCCGATCTGTCGCGCCATTGCGGCCAAGCGGGGCGGCAGTGCCTCGGCCTCGACGGGAGCATCAGGGCAGGCATCGCCAGCGTTACGTCGATGCTGTGCGACCGTCTGCGCGGCAGCGTTCACTGCATCCATCGCGGCCCATGCCGAAGCAAGCGCGGCCTCCGCGGCGGCCACCGCGAGTGCAGCGCCACTGTAGGCTTGCGGCAACCCCTGCAACGCCTCACGACGGCGGGCGGTGCGGCGCAGCTGGCCCAGCAATTCAAGCTGGCCGGCCAACTGTTCGCGCTGGCGCCGCACATGCTCTGCGAGGGCTTCCACCTCCGCAGATCGACCAGCCGCAGCCTCGCGCAGCCGCTCGGGACCGCCAGGACGCAGCTGTCGCCACCGCTTTTCCAGCAGCTCGCCGAACGGCGCTACACGGCGCTGCAGGGCTTGCAGCTCAGCCTCGGCAAGCGGATTCCGCTGGTCTGCGGCCAAGCCTTCGGCCACCTCGGCCAGTACGGCGTCAATCTGTTGGGCGTCCATCAGCGTGCGCTCCGGTTGCGGTAATCCATCAGGTGCTTCATCGCGCAATAGGCGCCGTGCGCGGCATCGGACACGCGGCCTCCGCGCTGGCGGGCAATAGCTTCGCCCGCGATCCGGTAAGACTCCGAATCAGTGAAGGGCCGGGGGCCTTGGGCGGCGTCCTGCAACAGCAGCGGCACGCGGATGCGCTCGCCATCGCGCAGAACGTCGTTTTCCCCAAGCTCACGGGTCCGGCCTAGGGCGTCGATTGCGAAAACAGTATTCATCGGGTGAACCTCAAGTCAGGGAGCGGGGGCGGCCGTTTGCGTCGGCCAGCTTGTTCATGAACTCGCGGCGCTCGGCTTCGGAGCACAGCTCCAGCAGGTCAACCACAGCAACTGCGCGCTCCGCGATTGATCGGGCGGCTTCAAGGCTCGCCGCTAGGGCGCCGTCAACGTCGTGGGCCTGTAGCAGCTCCCGCAGGGCCTCCGATGCCGCGCGAGCCTCGGCGGTGTCTGCACTGCGAACGCGGGCGGCGAGCACCTCCAGAGCTTGCAGACGGTTTTGCAACGTGCGATTCATCGGGCAGCCTCAGCTCTGGCGTGCAGGGCCTCCAGCGGCTCGCCGGGCTTGCGTTCGATGAAGGCATGGCCGGGGCGGTTCACCACGCCCACGACTTCGCGGCTGGCGTCGATTACCTCGCGGGCAATCCGCAGCCCATGCACCACGCGGGCGGCCTCCAGTCGCTGCAGGCGGGTGCCTAGGGTTTGCTTGCTCACTTGCTGGCCTCCAAGGCTGCAATGCGCTGTTCCAACTCGGCCACTTCGATGATTCGGCAGACGGTGCCGATGCCATCCAGAAGCGCCTTGCCAACGTCCGCGGGCAGCTCGCCGGCAGCGATTGCGCCGACGATTGCGCGGGCCTGATCTGCGGGTGACGAAGCTTCGGCGAGCGCGGGAATCTCGACCGTGCGACTCTCGGGCTTGCGGGCCGGCGCCAGTCGCTCTAGGCAAAGCTTCAACGCCTGAACGTCGCCCTCTAGGGCTTTCTCCACCGCGCGCCGCGTGAGCCTTTCGGCCTCGCCCTGCAGCAGAGCCTCGACGGCTTTCGTCGCGCGTGTCCGTGTACCGGGCAGGCGGCCAGCGTTGCCGGGCGCAAACCGTCCGCGGGCGTCGCGGCCTTCCGCAATCGCGGCGGCTTCGCGGCCTTCGGTGTCGCCCTGACTTTCGGTGTCGTTCTGCGTCATATCTTTTCTGCACTTGCTTTCCTGCGGAGCGTCCCATGACACTGGCGTGACATGAAAGCCCCAAGCGGTGACAAAGCGAGACAGGGCAGGGATTGAAGCGTCGAGCCTCGGGGATACGCTATCCCCTACCCTACCTCCGGGCCTCACGCCGGAATGCTCAAGACGAACCAACCCAGCCATGCAGTGCCGACTGCCACGGCCGCAGTGGCGGCGACGATGAAGGCCAAGGCGAAGTTTTCGAGCGTGCAGAGTCGGCGCAGGGCCAGACGGGCGAGGCACACAGGGCGGATCATTGCTCCCCCCTCGCAGCCAGATAGGCCGCTGCGTCGGTTTCGTGGGTTTCGTCGGTTCCCGTAGAACTCACGACTCCCCCTGCTGCGTGGGTTTCGTGGGTTCCCGCGCACAGGGGTGTGGGGTTATATGCAGCGCACTTCCGGGCGCCGAGAACTGACGCGCCTGCGGCTGTCACTGCGAACACCTCGCGCTGATTCCGGCTCGGGCCCGTGTGATTCCTGCCCTCGATCCAGCCTTCCCGCTGGCATCGGGTGACAGCCGCCCAAAACCGTTCCTTGGAGTCTTTGCCGCTTCCGCGCAGGTGCTTGGGCAGGTCGGGAAAGGTCAGCAGCGCATGGCGGGTTGTAGCGGGGCCAGTGCGGCCAGTGCCCACGACTGCGCCCGATCGCTCTGCGTCTGCGATTGCGGCCAGCACCGCCATCGCGTCGGCAGCGTCGGATTCAGCCTGCGCCGCGCTCTGGTCGGCGCCAGCACCGGCAGGCATCAGCACGCCGGCATCGCTCCAGGTCAACCGCAGCGGGGCGCGCACGCGGCCGAAGTTTGCTTTTTCGTGCGCCACCTCCACGCCGCCATCCTCGCCAGCCATCGCAAGGCGCGAGCGCGCGGAATTGTTCCACGCGGTCGAGCCGCTATAGGCGTTTCCGTTTGCGCCGAACTTGGCCGCAGCCTTGTCCACATGCGCCAGCAACAGCAGTCCCGCGTCGCAATCCTTGGCGATCCGGGCGAGCGCGCGGACAAAGGCCCGAACCTGTCGCCTGTCGTTTTCGTTTCCGCCAAACGCATCGCTAGCGTTGTCGATAACGATCAAGTCATGACCGGGCGCAGCTTCGGCCACCGCGTGCATCGTTGGAGTCGGGCCAATCATCCGCACGCCATCATGTGCGAACTCGGACGCTAGGGCGGCGTCGGCCTCGCTGCCGTCCAGAACAGTGAGCCGCTGCGCTACCGTTCCGGGATTCAAGCCGAACGCTTCCACTATGCGGCGCAGGCGGTGCAG